>NZ_JBHTVA010000011.1:16438-186354 GCF_042793325.1 Embleya sp. NPDC056575 | reverse complement strand
GCGACGACTGCGGCGTGTGCGGCGTCCCAGCGGGCCTGGGCGTCGGTGAGGCTGGGTGTGCTGTCGTGCGTGTCGTGCATCCGTGCGACGCTACCTGCCGGGTCCGACATCGCGGCGGTGGGCGCGGCCGGCGTCCGGGTGGTGTGGGTCAGAGGCCGCGGACGTGGAGCATGGTGACGACGAGGACGCCGGAGCTGACTTCGTACTCGGTGATGACCCCGGCGAGGACGGCGGTGCGCCGGTCGGGGTTGCCGCGTATGGCGTCGCCGTAGGTGCGGGGCGAGTACGACATGGCGTCGACTTCGCTGTCGAATGCCCTCCGGGTCGAGGCGGAGAGGGCGTTGTAGCCGGTGAGCGCATTGTCGGTGTACTGGACCCGGTATTTGCTCATGTCTCGACCGGTGTCCCGTCGGCGTTGAACAGGCCGCGGTTGTCGCCCGCGGCGACTCGGGCGGCGATGGCGTCGTCGTGGGCGCGCATCTCGGGGGTTTTGGCCCAGGCGGAGGCGACGGCGGCGAGGTTGTCGATGTGGGCGTGGGCGATGTCGTGGTCGAACTGTTCGCGTTCGTGTTCGGGGAGGGCTGCGCGGATGTCGTGGAGGGTGCCGGGCAGCTCGATGGGCTGGCCGTTGTGGTGGGTGTGGATGACGTGGTCGCTCATGCCGCCCAGGGTGGCACCGGGGCGGCGGTGATCGGTAGCCGGCGCACTCGGGTGGAGCACGCGCCGGGCAATGCGCCCTGCGGGTGTCGGGCTGCCGGTGCATCATGGTCGGGTCCGGACATGGTTCGAGCCCGCCTCCAGCTGCCCTGGGGACGGGCTCGAACGCTGTCCGCTCAGCGAGTGGCGTCGAGGAATGCTGCCCATGCCTCGGTGCCGGCGCTGATGATCGGCGAATCGTCGACCTTGCTGTCGCGCACGCCGACCGAGCTGGTCAGCGGGGCAACCTCGACGCAGTCGCCGCCCTGATTCCCGCTGTAGCTGCTCTTTCGCCACGTGCCCGTGGTCGCGCGCTCACTGCTCATAGGGCTCCTGCAATCTTCTCGATCAGTTCGACGGACTCTGCCGCCCGGAGGGCTTGCGTCTGGATCCTGCCATGCCGCTGAGCGATCACCGCAGCCTGCTCCGGGTCCGACACCCAGGACCCGCCGGCCTGGCCCTCGATGTACACGAGGTCCCGTCCCTTGTGGGTGCGAATCAGGATCATCGGCCCTTCGAGTCCGCTGTGTTCGTCGATGTCCGTGGGCATCACCTGGATCGTGACGTTGCGCATGTGCGCGCACTCGACGATCCGCTTCAGCTGCTCGCGGAGTACCGGTTTCCCGCCCAGGGAGCGACGCAGCACGGCTTCTTCTATCACGAAGCCGAGCACGGCCTGGGGCTTACGGGTAAGAAGTTCCTGCCGCGCGATTCGGGCGGCGACGAGACGATTCACCTCCTCGTCGTCGAGTGGTGGAACGCTGGCGCTGATGGCCGCGTGCGCGTATGCCTCGGTCTGCAGTAGTCCGGGTACGGCGAGCGGGTTGAACGAGTACAGGCTGACGACCTTGGTCTCCAGCTCCGCGTATTCGCGGAACTTGCCCGGGAACAGGGGGCTGGAGAGGGGTTCGATCGCGGCGATCAACGCGCCGTTGGCCTGGAGGAGTTCGTCGAGTGCCCGGATGGTGTCGGGGTTGGGCACGCGTACTCCGCGTTCCCACGAGCTGATCGTGTGTGGGGAGTTGCCGACGGCTTCGCCGACTTGCGTCACGGTCATGCCGAGTTGGTCGCGCAGGTAGCGCAGTTGGGCGCCGAAGATCTGTGCGGCGGGGTTCGCTTGTCCGTCCACTTGCATGTGCCTCCGGTGTACGGGCGTGTACGTGTGGGGCGTCGTGCTGTACGGGCGTGTACGCGGCCCATGAGGCCGGGCGATCACGTGTACACGTGCTGTACAGGCGTCGCTACTGGTCACGGTAGAGGCTGCACGGCAGGCTCGTGAACATGACAGCGGATCAGTTCCCGTTCGCGGTGGCTGCGGTGCCCTATCGGGCGGCGTGGGTGCCGGCCGACGGTATCGAGCAGGTCGGCGCCGGCGTCGAGTTCGACGCGGTGCGGGTCAAGGGTCTCCTGGGGCACGAGGTGGCGTGCGCTTTGGACGTTGCCACGTCCCACCGGGTGGGCCCGGTCGTCCTGGAGGACGCCGAGGGTGACGATACGGCGGCGTACCTGTACTACCTCGTTGCTCGGGGTGAGGGGATCGCCCGCAAGTGGGCGCCGGGGATTCGAGTGTTCGGATTCCCCGACCAGTTGATTCGGGTCCCGGCGCTGTGGGGCAACACCTTCCCGTTGCGGTGGCGTTGCCCGCCCACTCGCGAGAACGAGTTCGTCGACGCTGAGCTGTTGCACCGGGTGCTGTGCAAGATAACGACCTGGTCTCCGCATTCCTCCGACGGCTGACGAGCCGTCCTCCTGCCGCGATGCACGGGCATGCTCGCGGCCTCCGGCCCGGCCCGCGACCCCCACCGCGCCGCCGGGCCGGCCCCAGCGGGCCGACCGCATCATCCGTTCTGCGGAGCGGCCCTGGCCCGGTCGTCGCTGAATCGACGGCCGGGCCCCGACTCCCGCCTTGCCGAGAACGTTCCCCCGACGGCGGCCGGGCGGGCACCCTGCGGGGCCGCGGCGAGCAAGGGGCCGCCGCGGCCCCGCATCCACCACTCACTCACGATGGAGACCACAATGGCCGACCGACCGCTCCGGCGAGGCGACAAGGTGGAGTACGAGCCGCCGGGCAGCGGCGTGCGCTGGTCCGGGGTCCTCCTCACCAGCGACCCGGCTGCGGACACCCTGGAGGTCTCGGGGTATCCGCCTCACCCGGAGCGCTGGACCGCGCCGCGCGCCGATGTGAGGCTGCGGCGCTCGAACATCTAGGCCGGGCCTGCCTCGCCAATGATCACTGAGCGGAGTCGGTCGGCCGCATGATCTTGCCCGCCCAGGGCAGGCGAGCTAGGAATAGAACCGACATTCCCCCATGAACCACCGCTCGCCCGGGCGGTGCATTCGGGCGGGGCCGCGTCGGGGGAACCTTCCCCGCGGCTGTGGAGGCAATGGCCCCGCCCCTCCTACGAGTTGCGTACCCGCCAGCGATCCCCCGGCAACACCAGGTCCTCCGCCGTAACGGGCCTGCCGTCGGCGGCGAACCACACCAGCGAGACGATGAGGAGACCGGATCCGATGGTCACGCCGAGCACGCCGGCCTCGCCTGCGACGGCGCTGCGCATCCATGTCTCTCCGTGGTGGGTGACGGCGGGTCCGCGGTCCTCCGGCGGCATGCGCACGATGCGCAGGTGCGACGGGCGGGAGTTCAGGTCGAGGTACTCGGTCGTCTCGACGGTCAGCGTCGTGCCCGGTGGGACATCCAGAAGGGCGGCTTGGTCGGGCGTGGCCGCCGCTTCGCTCCGCCAGCGGTCGCCCGTCCCGTGTGGCCAGGGTGCGGTCGGATCCGTCATCGTCCTCACGGCGACAGGGTGCGTGACAACCAGGCGGTACCGCTGCTGGCCGGCCACGAGTCCATCCGCACGGAGGAGCGCTGTCGCCTTCGCGGCGGGCCCATCCCCGATGCCGTAGTGCCTACGGAGTTGGCGTCGGCTGGGGAAGGCGCTACCGGGTGGCAGGTCGCCTTCGAGAATTCGTCTGCGAAGGTCGTCTGCGACGCGTAGATATTGAGCGTCGGCCGGCACGGAGCGACGCTAGCCACGACGTCGTGATCTTGTAACTACAAGATGTTTGCAGTAGACAACGAGCTTCCGCCCTGTTGGGCGGTATGTCGTCCGGCCCGGGTCCACGCTCCGCATCCCCCGGGTCGGGCCCGATGCGGCCCGAGAGGTCGCACGGCCGCCCCGAGTGCACAGACGCGCTCGGGGCGGTCTACTGTTCGTGGCGAAGCAAAAGACCCCCTCCGGTTTCCACGGAGGGGGTCTCTTCCGATGCGAGAAGAACCGGGGCGGCGAACCGCCCCAGCCTCCACTCCCCGATCGGAATCGAGGACGCATCCGACGGGCTGGGCCCGTCCCACACAACTGACCATAGAGGGCGGCGCCGACACTCACCATCGATTCGGAAGATGATCATCCGATCGAGGGAAGATCGACACGTGTCATCGCCGACCGCCGCTCCGTGGGGATGTGGACGGGATGTGGATTCTCAAGATCCAAAAAGCAGTGAGACTCGGCCGCCGAGAACGGCGCCCGAGCCTCTGACCTGCTAATTAACTACCGTGGGCCTAACAGGACTTGAACCTGTGGCCTCTTCCTTATCAGGGAAGCGCTCTAACCGTCTGAGCTATAGGCCCGCGTGCGTGCTCAGAGAGCGTACCGCACCGCTTGCCCGCCACCAAAATCCTTAGTCCTCCTCCGCCAGGGTGACCTCGATGCCTCCGGTGAAGGATGCGGTGAGGTTGTAGAGGAAGGCGCCGAGTGTGGCCAGCGCGGTCACCAGGATGACGTCGACGATGGCCACGATGCCGCTGAAGAAGAGCGTGTTCTTCAGGGACAGGGAGTGTTGGAGGTCGAAGCCGGAGTTGTTCTCCGACTGGGTCGCCTCCTTCACCGTGTCGCCGACCGAGGCGAATACGCCGAGGCCGTCCAGCACCAGCCACAACACGGTCACCGCCACCATCAGCACCACGCCCAGTGCCAGGGACAGCAGGAAACCGACCTTCATCACCGACCACGGATCCACCCGCGCCGCCCGCAGTCGGGCCCGCCTCGTGCGCGCGCTCGGCCGCGGTTGCGGCTCCGGGCCCGAACCGGGCCGGCCCCCCTGCTGCGCCATGGGCTGCCCCGGTTGGTGGGCGGCCGACGGGGTCCCGCCGGCCGGGGTGCCCCGGATCGGGCGCGGCGTGGTGATCGTGCCGCCCGCCGTCGGACGGGCCGCCGCCGGCCTGCCGTTGACCGCGGCCGGCGGCCGCTCCGTACCCTCGCTCGCCGCAGCCGCGGCAGGGAAGGGGGACGCGAACGGGGTCGGCCCCGCGGGACGCGGCGGATGCGCCGCCGCGTCCCGGGAGGGCCCGGCCCCGTGCGCGGGGGGTGGACCGGCCGGCTTCGGCGGCACCGCGTCCGGCGGCACCGCCTCGCCGCGACCCGTGCTGTCAGCGCGCCCGCCGGTTCGACCCCGGTCGGCGCGCTCGCCTCTCCCGCCGGCCGACTTCCGGTCTGTGCTCACGCGTCACCCTTCCTGCCCGCCGGGCGCGACCTCCCCTGCGATGGTGGAGGTCGGCTCGTGCGTGCCATCGGCCGCACCGGCTTCGGCCCCATCGACCTCAGGGTCGATCTCGGCCTCGGGCTCAGGTTCGGCGTTACGTGCGATGCCGACAACGGCGTCGCCCTTACCCAGGTTGATCAGCTGCACACCCATCGTGTCACGTCCGGTGTGCCGGACACCCGCGGCGCGGGTACGGATCACTCCGCCGCCGAGGGTGATGGCCAGGATTTCATCCGTGTCGTCCACCACGAGCGCCCCGACGAGTGAACCGCGGTCCTCGACGATCTTGGCGGCCTTGATGCCGAGGCCCCCACGACCCTGGACGCGATACTCGTCCACACTGGTTCGCTTCGCGAAGCCCCCATCGGTGGCGGTGAACACGAACGTGCCCTCGCGCACCACGTTCATCGACAACAGTTCGTCGCCTTCGCGGAAGCTCATGCCCTTCACCCCGGACGTCGCGCGACCCATCGGCCGCAACGACTCGTCCGTGGCGGTGAACCGGATCGACTGCGCCTTCTTGCTGACCAGCAGCAGGTCGTCGTCCGCGGAGACCAGCTCGGCACCGATCACCTCGTCGTCGTCACCGGCCTCGTCCGAGCGCAGGTTGATCGCGATCACGCCCGCGGAGCGGTTGGTGTCGTACTCCTTGAGCGCGGTCTTCTTCACCAGACCGGCCTTGGTCGCGAGCACCAGATACGGCGCGACCTCGTAGTCGCGCAGGTCGAGCACCTGGGCGATCTTCTCGTCGGGCTGGAACGCCAGCAGGTTGGCCACGTGTTGCCCACGCGCCTCACGACCGGTGTCCGGCAGCTCGTACGCCTTCGCCCGATACACCCGGCCCTTGTTCGTGAAGAACAGGATCCAGTGGTGCGTGGTGGTCACGAAGAAGTGGTCGACGATGTCGTCCTGCTTCAGATGCGCCCCGCGCACACCCTTGCCGCCGCGCTTTTGCGAGCGGTACAGGTCGGTCCGGGTGCGCTTGACGTAGCCGCCCCGGGTGATGGTGATGACGATGTCCTCTTCGGCGATCAGGTCCTCGATGGACATGTCGCCGTCGAAGGGCACCAGCTGGCTGCGCCGGTCGTCGCCGAACTTCTCGACGATCGCGGCCAGTTCCTCGCTGATGATCTGCCGCTGCCGCTCCGGCGAGGCCAGGATCGCCTGGTAGTCGGTGATCTTCGCCATCAGTTCGTCGTGCTCGGCGGTGATCTTCTGGTGCTCCAGCGCGGCCAGCCGGCGAAGCTGCATCTCCAGGATCGCGTTGGCCTGGATCTCGTCGATCTCCAGGAGCCCGATCAGGCCGGTACGCGCCTCGTCCACCGTGTTCGAGGCGCGGATCAGCGCGATGACCTCCTCGATCGCGTCGAGGGCCTTGAGCAGACCGCGCAGGATGTGTGCGCGCTCCTCCGCCTTGCGCAGCCGGAAGCGGGTCCGCCGGATGATCACCTCGATCTGGTGGTCCACCCAGTTGCGGATGAACAGGTCGATCGAGAGCGTGCGCGGCACACCGTCCACCAGCGCGAGCATGTTCGCGCCGAAGGTGTCCTGCAGCTGGGTGTGCTTGTACAGGTTGTTCAGCACGACCTTGGCCACCGCGTCGCGCTTGAGCACGATCACCAAGCGCTGCCCGGTACGCGAGGAGGTCTCGTCGCGCACGTCGGCGATGCCGCCGATCTTGCCGTCCTTGACCAGGTCGGCGATCTTCTGCGCGAGGTTGTCCGGGTTGACCTGGTAGGGCAGTTCGGTGACCACCAGGCACTGCCGGTTCTGGATCTCCTCGACCTCGACCACGGCACGCATGGTGATCGAGCCGCGCCCGGTGCGGTACGCGTCCTCGATGCCGCGCCGGCCGACGACCAGTGCGCCGCTGGGGAAGTCCGGGCCCTTGATCCGCTCGATCAGGGCGTCCTGCAGCTCCTCCGCGGACACGTCCGGGTTCTGCAGGAACCACTGCGCGCCCGACGCGACCTCGCGCAGGTTGTGCGGCGGGATGTTGGTCGCCATACCGACCGCGATGCCGGCGGACCCGTTGACCAGCAGGTTCGGGAACCGGGCCGGCAGAACCGTCGGCTCCTGGTTGCGGCCGTCGTAGTTGTCCTGGAGATCGACGGTCTCCTCGTCGATGTCCCGGAGCATCTCCATGGACAGCCACTTGAGCTTGCACTCGGTGTACCGCATGGCCGCGGCCGGGTCGTTGCCCGGCGAGCCGAAGTTGCCGTTGCTGTCCACCAGCGGCATGCGCATCGACCACGGCTGGGCCAGGCGCACCAGCGCGTCGTAGATGGAGGTGTCGCCGTGCGGGTGGTACGTACCCATGACGTCACCGACGACGCGGGCGCACTTGTAGAAGCCCTTCTCGGGCCGGTAGCCGCCGTCGTACATCGCGTAGAGCACGCGCCGGTGCACCGGCTTGAGGCCGTCACGCACGTCGGGTAGGGCGCGCGAGACGATCACGCTCATCGCGTAGTCGAGGTAGCTGCGCTGCATCTCGGTCTCGAGCCCGACCGGCTCGATCCGCAGGCCGCCGGTGCTGTTGACCGCGTCCTCCTGGTCGCCTTCGGGCGCCGGGGTGTTCTCATCGGCCATTGCTGGTCAATGTCCTTTCGAGCTGTGACGTGGGGCCGACTCGGATGTGGATATCCGCCGGCAGGCGGATGCCCCGGCCGGTCAGATGTCCAGGAACCTGACGTCCTTGGCGTTGCGCTGGATGAACGAGCGACGAGCCTCGACGTCCTCACCCATGAGCACCGAGAACAGTTCGTCGGCCTGGGCCGCGTCGTCGAGGGTGACCTGACCCAGGACGCGGTGGTCGATGTCCATCGTGGTCACCCGAAGCTCCTCGGCGTTCATCTCGCCGAGGCCCTTGAAGCGCTGGATCGAGTCGTCCTTGGCCCGCTTGCCCGCCTGTCGGCCGAGTTCGAGCAGCGCGTCGCGCTCGCGGTCGGAGTAGGCGTACTCGAAGTCGTCCCGGCTCCACTTGATCTTGTACAGCGGCGGCCGGGAGAGGTACACGTGGCCGGCCTCGACCAGCGGGCGCATGAAGCGGAACAGGAAGGTCAGCAGCAGCGTGTTGATGTGCTGACCGTCGACGTCGGCGTCCGCCATCAGGATGATCTTGTGATAGCGCAGCTTCTCGATGTCGAAGTCCTCGTGCACACCGGTGCCGAAGGCCGAGATGAGCGCCTGGACCTCGGTGTTCTGCAGGATCTTGTCGATCCGGGCCTTCTCGACGTTCAGGATCTTGCCGCGGATCGGCAGGATCGCCTGGTACATCGGGTCGCGGCCGGACTTGGCCGAGCCGCCGGCCGAGTCGCCCTCGACGATGAAGATCTCGCACTTGGACGGGTCGTTGCTCTGGCAGTCGCTGAGCTTGCCCGGCAGCGAGGCGGTCTCCAGCAGACCCTTGCGCCGGGTCAGGTCGCGCGCCTTGCGCGCCGCCATCCGCGCGGTGGCCGCCTGGATGCCCTTGCGGATGATGTCCGCGGCCTCGCTCGGGTTGCGGTCGAGCCAGTCGGTGAGGTGTTCGTGCACCACCCGCTGCACGAACGTCTTCGCCTCGGTGTTGCCCAGCTTGTCCTTGGTCTGGCCCTCGAACTGCGGGTCGCCGAGCTTGACCGAGATGATCGCGGTCAGACCCTCGCGGATGTCCTCGCCGGCGAGGTTCTCGTCCTTCTCCTTGAGCAGCTTCTTCTCCCGCGCGTAGCGGTTGATCAGCGCGGTCAGCGCGGACCGGAAGCCCTCTTCGTGGGTGCCGCCGCCATGCGTGTGGATCGTGTTCGCGAAGCTGTGCACACCCTCGGTGTACTGCGAGTTCCACTGCATCGCGACTTCCACCGAGATGGTGCGCGACTTGTCCTCGGCCTCGATGTCGATCACCGAGGGGTGGACCAGCTCGCCCTTGCGCGAGTTGAGGTAGCGCACGAAGTCGGCGATGCCGCCCTCGTAGTGGTACGTGACCGCGAGCTGCTCGCCCTTCTCGTCCACGTGGTCCGGGCGCTCGTCCCGGAGCGAGATGGTCAGGCCCTTGTTGAGGAAGGCCATCTCCTGGAAGCGCCGGGAGAGCGTCTCGAACGAGTAGACCGTGGTCTCGAAGATGTCCGGGTCGGCCCAGAAGGTGACCGTGGTGCCGGTCTCGGTGGCCGCCTCGTGCCGCTCCAGCGGCGCGGTGGGGGTGCCCAGCTTGTAGTCCTGTGTCCAGCGGTAGCCGTCGCGGCGGATGTCCACCGCGAGGCGCGAGGACAGCGCGTTGACCACGGAGACGCCGACGCCGTGCAGACCGCCGGAGACCGAGTAGCCGCCGCCGCCGAACTTGCCGCCGGCGTGCAGGATGGTCAGGACGACCTCGACCGCGGGCTTCTTCTCCACCGGGTGCATGTCGACCGGGATACCGCGGCCGTTGTCCACCACGCGCACGCCGCCGTCGGCGAGGATCGTCGCCTCGATGTGCGTCGCGTGCCCCGCCAGCGCCTCGTCGACCGAGTTGTCCACAACCTCGTAGACGAGGTGGTGCAGACCGCGCTCACCGGTGGAACCGATGTACATGCCCGGGCGCTTGCGGACCGCGTCGAGGCCCTCCAGGACCTGGATGTCGCTCGCGCCGTAGGACTGCCCGTTGCTCGCGGCAGAGGTTTCCGGCGAGCCGGCCACGTCATTCTCCTTGGGGTTGCCGGAATCGGCCACGAAGCGCCCTTTCTGGCACAGCACGGCTCCCTGCCCGGGAGCAGGAACGGCAGGGTGCGTCGAAGGGCAGGCAGCCGGCCCGACGCGCCCCCGGGCACGGAGCCGCGGAAGTCGAAACAGGATCCGCATGAGCGGTATTGCTGGTTCAGTCTACCGGTCGGGGCGACACAAAGATGGGTTCCCAAGGGCCCTGTGTTCGCGTGTGGCGCCCTGATGTGCCCTGTCGCATGTCCCCCCACTTGCCCCGGGGTCCCGAATCGCTCTCATGCCTGTCCACGCGGCGCGGGCGACTCGGATGGTGACAGCGTGTCAGACCGGTATGACACCGGACACATCGCCCCCGCCGGCGCGGTCGCCGGCGGCCGGCGCACCCGCCCGGATCGGCGCGGGCCGCGTGGCCCGTGGCCGAAAACCGTCTACGGCTGGGCGCGCCACGCGCCCCGGCGGCGCTCCTGGGCCGGACCGAGGACACGGATGTAGGTGACGGTGCCGTCACCCAGCTCCTGGTTGAGCCTGGCGAGCAGTTTCGGTGCGAGCCAGCGCAATTGGGTGGCGTAGTTGTCGGATTCGGCGCGCACCACGAGTTCGCCGTCCTCGAAACGTTCCGGACGGCAGTTGGCCGCCAGCGCCGGGCCGACGATTTCCGGCCAACGCTGGAGTACGCCGTGCACCGCCGCCGGGGTCTGCCAGCCGCGCTCGCTGACCAGGCGCCCCATGATCTGCCGCAGGGGCTGGGGGTCGCGGTCGTCGGGTCCGGAACCGCTGCGTTTCAAGCCACGCCGGGCCCGGTCCTGGTCCTGCCGATGGTCGTACCGGGTGCGCGCCTGGGCCCGGGCCTGGGTCAGCGCGGCGCGGGCCAGATCGATGCCGCGCGTCGGCTCGGCCGCGCCGGCGGCGGGCGGGATGTGGTCCTCGTCACTCACCTTCGGCCCCCGTCCCCTCGACCTTCCGCACCTCGCCGGCGGCGACGTCGTAGCGCGCGCCCACGAGCGCGGGCGGCACGTCCTCGGCCACCGCGGCCGTGACCAGCACCTGCTCGCCGTGCGCGACCATCTCGGCCAGCCGCGCCCGCCGGGTGACGTCCAACTCGGCGAACACGTCGTCGAGCACGAGCACCGGCTCGCCCCCGTCCGCGCGCAGCAGTTCGTAGGAGCCCAGCCGCAGTGCCAGCGCGTACGACCAGGACTCGCCGTGGCTGGCGTAGCCCTTCGCGGGCAACGGACCCAGCCGCAACACGAGATCGTCCCGATGCGGGCCGACCAGGGTCTGTCCGCGCTCGACCTCCGCCGCCCGACCGGCGGCGATCGCGGCGGTGAGCACCGCGTGGATCCCCGCCCGGTCCGAGGGCAGCGGGTCCTCCGACATCGAACTGCGGTAGTCGAGCACGATCGGTCCACCGCCTGTGGACAACGCGTCGTACGCCTTGTCCACCAGGGGCTGCAGCGCGGCGACCAGGTCGAGCCGGGCCGCGGTCAACTCGGCGCCGGTCGCGGCCAGATGTTCGTCCCACACGTCGAGCGTGCTCAGCGCCCCGCTGCGGCCTCCGCCCGCCCGCCGGGCCAGCGCCGCGGTCCGCAGCAGCGTGTTGCGCTGCTTGAGCACCCGGTCGTAGTCCTGCCGCACCCCGAGCATCCGGGGAGTGCGCGCGGTCAGCAACTCGTCCAGGAACCGGCGGCGTTCCCCCGGGTCGCCCTTGACCAGGGCCAGGTCCTCCGGCGCGAACAGCACGGTGCGCAGCAGCCCTAGCAGATCGCGCGGCCGGGTGGCGGCCGCGCGGTTGATCCGGGCCCGGTTGGCCTTGCCGGGGTTGATCTCCAACTCGGCCAGCGCGCTGCGGCCGTCCTCGCGGACGATGCTCGCGCGGACGTAGGCCCGCTCGGCGCCGAGCCGGACCAGGGGCGCGTCGGAGGCGACCCGGTGGCTGCCGAGCGTGGCCAGGTAGCCGATCGCCTCGACCAGGTTGGTCTTGCCCTGGCCGTTGGGCCCCACGAACGCGGTCACGCCCGGTTCGAGGGGAACCTCGACCCGGGCGTACGACCGGTAGTCGACGAGTGACAGGTGCGCTACATGCATGGGCGGGCGGGCTGCCGGTCAGCCCGCGTCGGCCTCCTTCGGCGGCGTGACGTCGGCGCCGGGGGCGTCGGCGCCCTTGTGCGTCGACGCGGCGGTGACCGCGTGCCCACCGAACTGGTTGCGCAGCGCGGCGACCATCTTCATCTGCGGCGAGTCGTCCTGACGCGAGGCGAACCGGGCGAACAGCGACGCGGTGATCGCGGGCAGCGGTACGGCGTGGTCGATCGCCGCCTCGACCGTCCAGCGGCCCTCGCCGGAGTCCTCCGCGTAGCCGCGCAGGCCCTCCAGGTGCTCGTCGTCGTCCATCGCGCGCACGGCCAGGTCGAGCAGCCAGGAACGGATGACCGTGCCCTCCTGCCAGCTGCGGAAGACCTCGCGCACGTCGGTGACCACGTCGGCGGCCTCGAGCAGCTCCCAGCCCTCGGCGTAGGCCTGCATCAGCGCGTATTCGATGCCGTTGTGCACCATCTTGGCGAAGTGCCCGGCACCGACCTTGCCCGCGTGCACGAAGCCGGCCGGACCCTCGGGCTTGAGCGCGTCGAAGATCGGCCGCACCTTGGCGATGTCGGCCGCCTCCCCGCCGCACATCAGCGCGTAGCCGTTGTCCCGGCCCCACACGCCGCCGGAGACGCCGCAGTCGACGAAGCCGATGTCCTTCTTGGCCAGCGCCTCGGCGTGCTTGATGTCGTCCGTCCAGCGCGAGTTGCCGCCGTCGACGACCACATCGCCCGGGGACAGCAGTTCGCCCAGCTCGTCGATCGTGGCCTGGGTCGGCGCCCCCGCCGGCACCATCACCCACACCACGCGCGGCTCGGCGAGCGTGTCCACAAGTTCCTTGAGGCTGTGGACGTCCGCCACGTCGGGGTTGCGGTCGTAGCCCACCACTGTGTGGCCCGCGCGGCGCAACCGCTCGCGCATGTTGCCACCCATCTTGCCGAGGCCGACGAGTCCGAGCTGCATCCTGAAATCCTTCGTTCGCTGCTGCGATGCCGGGTGGGGCACCGCCGAGGCCGCTTCCGCACCCCCGGCGCCCTCGTAGGGGCGGGGGCTTTCACCGCGTCGACGGTACGCGGGTAGCGGTTGCCCGTGCGGCCGCGGGGTATGCACCGGCGCGCCGGCCGAACCCGGTTGTGCCCCGGCCCGGTTCGACGCCGCCCGGATCAGCCGGAGAGCCGCACCGGCATGATCAGGTAGCGGTACTCGTCGGTGGCCTCGGCCTCCACGTCGGGCTTGCCGGTCATCACGGCGGGCTTCGTGGACGTGGTGAAGGAGATCTGGGCGACCGGGGAGTTGATCGCGCTCAGCCCCTCGAGCAGGAACGTCGGGTTGAAGGCGATCGAGATCTCCTCGCCCTCCAGGCCCGCCTCGATCGCCTCGGACGCCTGCGCCTCGTCGCCGGAGCCGGCTTCGAGCACGAGTCGGCCGTCGGAGAAGGACAGCCGCACCGGGGTGTTGCGCTCGGCGACCAGGGACACGCGCTTGACCGCGTCCACGAACGGCGCGGTCTCGACGGTGGCGACCGTCTCCGACTGCTCGGGGAACAGCGCGCGGTACTTGGGGAATTCGCCTTCGAGCAGGCGGGTGGTGGTGCGCCGGCCCGAACCCTCGAAGCCGATCATGCCCTCGCCGATCTTGTCCCCGGACAGCGCGATCTGCACGCTGTCGCCCTGGGTCAGCGACTTGGCGGTGTCGTTGAGCGTCTTGGCGGGCACCAGGGCCACCGCCGAGGAGAGGCCGTCGGCCTCGGGCTTCCAGTGGAACTGACGGACCGCGAGCCGGTATCGGTCGGTGGCGGCCAGGGTGACCAGGTCGCCCTCGATCTCGACCCGGACGCCGGTCAGCATCGGCAGCGTGTCGTCGCGGCCGGCGGCGATGGCCACCTGGGCCACGGCGGCGGCGAAGACGTCGCCCTCGACGGCACCCGCGGCGGTGGGCATCTCCGGCAGCGCCGGATAGTCCTCCACAGGGAGTGTGGGCAAGGTGAAGCGGGCGCTGCCGCAGACCACGGTCATCTTGGCGCCGTCCGTGGACACCTCCACGGGACGGTTCGGCAGGCTCTTGGAGATGTCGGCGAGCAGTCGCCCGGACACCAGCACCCGGCCCGGCTCGTCCACCTCGGCCTCGACGCCGCCCCGGGCGGAGACCTCGTAGTCGAAGCTGGACAGCGTCAGCCGCTGATCGGCCGCCTCCAGGAGCAATCCGGCGAGGACGGGAACCGCCGGCCGCGCCGGGAGACTCCGCGCGGTCCACGCCACCGCATCAGCGAGAACGTCACGCTCGACCCGGAACTTCACCGGTTCACCGCCTCCTGCCGTTGCCGGCCGTCTGTCGTTTGGTCGCCGTTCGTTTCGGCGTCGGTGTCGGGCCGTCGGGGCCTACCACCGGGACACAGTCTGACGCACCGCGCCGACAGCCCGCGCAGCCCCCGGCAAACCCGCAGTCCACAGATTCGGCCCGTCCCGACCGTTTTCCGTGGATCGATCTTGAACTACGCGTGGTCGTAGTAGTAGGGGGTGTGGATACCGTGGATAACCGGTATATGCGCAGGTCAGAGCCGCTTTTTTATCCACTTCGGGGTGTGGGTGGACCCGTGGATAAACCCCCTGTGTCTGTGGATGCCCGAATTGGCTCCACAGGCCGTCCCCAGCCGTACCCCCGGTTGTCCCCAATCAATCCCCAGGTTGGGGGCCACTTGTCCCCACCCCCTGCGGACGCCATTCGGCTCGGGATTCACCGTAAGGGGTGAAACCGGCCCGACTGTGGACAGATCCGTGGACAACCTGGGGACAAGCCGCGAATTTCGGTGGACGGGACGTGGACAACCGGACAACGCGGCGATGGACGGCGCGGCACGGGAAGGTTATCCACAGTCTGTGGAGGATCCCGCTCCACATCACCACAGGAACCTGACCTGCCGGCTCGCCGGCGTTTTCCCCAGGTTCTCGCAGCCATTGTGGGGAACTCGACGGTAAACAGGTCGTCCCCATGGTGTGGATGCCCGACTCGGCGCTGATCGGTGGATAACTCACCCTCATCGGAGCCGATGAGATGAAGGTCACATCGCACACAGGAAGGCCGGCGCCCCGAAAAGGGAACGCCGGCCGGCCCGAGCGGGTGATCGGGGCTCGAATCAGCTCTTGATCCGGTTCGTCAACTCGGTCACCTGGTTGTAGATCGACCGCCGCTCGGCCATCAGCGAGCGGATCTTGCGGTCGGCGTGCATCACGGTGGTGTGGTCGCGCCCGCCGAACTGGGCGCCGATCTTCGGCAACGACAGATCGGTCAACTCGCGGCACAGATACATGGCGATCTGGCGCGCGGTCACCAGCACCCGGCTGCGCGAGGTGCCGCACAGGTCCTCGACGGACAACCCGAAGTAGGCCGCGGTGTGCGCCATGATCGTGGTCGCCGTGATCTCGGGCCCCGCGCTGTCCGGAATCAGGTCCTTGAGCACGATCTCGGTCAGCTGCAGGTCCACCGGCTGCCGGTTCAGGCTCGCGAACGCGGTCACCCGGATCAGCGCGCCCTCCAGCTCGCGGATGTTCCGGGAGATCTTGCTGGCGATGTACTCCAGCACGTCCGGCGGCGCGTTCAACCCCTCCTGGATCGCCTTCTTGCGCAGGATCGCGATCCGGGTCTCCAATTCGGGCGGCTGCACGTCGGTCAACAGCCCCCACTCGAAACGATTGCGCAGTCGGTCCTCCAGGGTCACCAGCTGCTTGGGCGGCCGGTCCGACGAGATGACGATCTGCTTGTTCGCGTTGTGGAGCGTATTGAAGGTGTGGAAGAACTCCTCCTGGGTCTGCTCCTTGGTCTCCAGGAATTGGATGTCGTCCACCAGCAGAACGTCGACATCTCGATAACGTCGGCGGAAGCCGTCGGCCTTGCCGTCGCGGATCGAGTTGATGAACTCGTTGGTGAACTCCTCCGAGCTCACATACCGCACCCGGGTGCCCGGATACAGGCTCTTCGCGTAGTGCCCGATCGCGTGCAGCAGGTGGGTCTTGCCCAGCCCCGACTCGCCGTAGATGAACAGCGGGTTGTACGCCTTCGCGGGCGCCTCGGCCACGGCCACCGCGGCCGCGTGCGCGAACCGGTTGCTGGAGCCGATGACGAAGGTCTCGAACAGGTACTTGGGATTCAGCCGCGCGGCCGGCTCGTGCTCGACCACCCCGTGCTCGCGACCGGTGCCCGGCCGGGCCAGCCGCAGCGGCCGATTCCCGGGCACGTCGGCCGGTGGGACCGAGGGCGGCGACTGCTGCGGCGGCTGCGGGGCGCCCGAAATCGGCTCTCTGTCGCCGGATTGATGTGTCGAGGTATCCACAAAGCTGTGGACGGAGGATGTGGAAAAGCCGGGTGCTCCGAAGAGGTCTTCCCGATCGGCGAAGAGTGTTCCGTCGGACGGCGGGATTCCCGGATGATCGGACGAGCCGCCCGGTCCGCCGCCGTATCCGTATTGATCACGGGAATCGCGCGGATCACGGGCGTCCCGGTGGTCGCGATCACGCGGATCCCGACCGTCCCTGCCCTCGCGCGCCTCCCGGGGATCACGCGCCTCGCGCGCCTCGCGGGGATCACGTGCCTCCCGGGGATCACGCTGGTCCCGGTACGGTCCGGGCGCGTAGCGCTCGTGCGGGTAGTCCTGCTGATACTGCGGCTCGGCGTACGGGTCCCGGTCCTGACGATACGGCTGCTGGCCGTACGGCTCCTGCGGGTAGGGCTCCTGGGGGTAGCCGTCGCGGCCGTAGCGGTCGCCGTAGGCGGGACGCCCGTACGGGCCGGGGTTGTAGTCGTCGTGCCGGGGCGAGCGCTCGTGCCGCTCGGGCACCTGCTCCGGCTCGCCCGCCCCCGGCTCGACGCTGACCGCGAAGCGGATCGGCCGCCCGAAACCGTGGCTCAGCGCGTCCGTCACCACCTGGCGGAGCCGGGTCTCCAGCACTTCCTTGGCGAACTCGTTCGGCACCGCGAGCAGCGCGGTGTCGGAGAAGAGGGTCAGCGGCTGGGTGCGCTGGAGCCATCCCTTGTCCTTGGCCGTGACCGAGTCGTCGGTGGCCAGTCGTTCCAGGAACCGTGCCCAGACCGCGGCGAGGTCGCTGGTGATGTCAGCCACAGTGCACGCTCTTTCATTGCATCGACGCAGGTCTCGGGAGGGCTCCCAGTGTCCCGGACCCCGGGAGCGAGCGCTCCGGTCCGACTCCACCAGTTCACGGTAGTGGCGGCCATCCACCTGCTCAAGCCGTTGTCCACAGCCTGTGTACAGCCTGCGCGACGGGGCGTTTCCGCAGGTGGGCGACGTGCCCCGGATCCCCCATTTGACCCCGTCCCCTGTTGGTACGTACCGTGGGCCGGTCTAGTTGTCTGACGACCGCTGCCGCATGTCCGAGATCATGTCGATGCGGACGTACGGTGGTGGCCGGCGGTCTTTTCTGCCGGCCCACGATTCAAATCCTGGAGCCCCCGAGTGAGCAAGCGCACCTTCCAGCCGAACAACCGTCGCCGGGCGAAGACCCACGGGTTCCGGCTGCGCATGCGCACCCGTGCCGGTCGCGCCATCCTTGCTGCCCGTCGCCGCAAGGGCCGCGCGGAGCTTTCCGCCTGAGTTCGCGGATCTCTCCGTGCTGCCTGCCGATAACCGGCTGAGGCGGCGCGAGGACTTCGCGATCGCGGTTCGCCGCGGGCGTCGAGCCGGCCGTCCGAGCCTGGTCGTCCACCTGCATCGCCAGGAGACGAGCGGGCTCGGCGCGCCCACGCACACCCCGGCGACCGCGCAGCCGTCCGAGCCGGACACCCTGCGCCAATCTGTGGCAGAGGACCCGCACGCGGAAGTGGAGCACGCTCCACCACCGCGTGCGGGTTTCGTCGTGAGCAAGGCCGTCGGCCCCGCTGTTGTCCGTAACGTCGTCAAGCGTCGGCTACGCCACCTCATACGCGATCGGATGGCCCTGCTCCCGGCAGGTAGCCTGGTCGTGGTACGGGCATTGCCACCCGCAGCCCAGGCGGACCATTCCGACCTGGCACGGGATCTGGACGCAGCGTTCGACCGGCTCCTGGGCCGGGCCGGGCGCCCCGTCGCGGTTCGAGCGGATGGGCCCGCGGCCAAGCCGGGAGCGACGGCGTGAAGTACCTGTTCATGGGGTTCATTCGGGTCTATCAGTGGACGATCAGCCCGATGCTGGGGCCGGTGTGTCGCTTCTACCCGTCGTGCTCGCATTATGGGTATGAGGCGATGTCCGTGCACGGTGCCGTCAAGGGCACCTACCTCACCGTGTGGCGCATCCTGCGCTGCAACCCCTGGAACTCTGGCGGTGTCGATCCTGTGCCGCCGCGCACACGCCGACCGTGGCGACTTCCCGAGCGGAAGTCGCGCTCGGAGTCGGAGCCGCAGGAGCGGCAGCAGACGTCCAGCACCGGCCGTACCGAGCCCGCGCCCGGTGCGAACACCACCGCCCGAGGAGCTTGACCGTGGGGATTCTTAACCCCCTATATACCGCCGTCTCGTGGATCATCGTCCAATTCCACTCGTTGTTCAGCCCGATCTTCGGCAAGAACAGCGGCTGGTCGTGGGGGCTGTCCATCGTCTGCCTCGTGGTCGTCATCCGGATCTGCCTGATCCCGCTCTTCGTGAAGCAGATCAAGGCGACCCGGGGACTCCAGGCGCTGCAGCCGCGGATCAAGGAGATCCAGAAGCGGTACAAGGACGACCGCGAGCGGCAGTCCCAGGAAATGATGAAGCTCTACAAGGAGACGGGCACCAACCCGCTCTCGAGCTGCCTTCCGATCCTGGTGCAGTCGCCGTTCTTCTTCGCCCTGTTCCACGTGCTCCAGCGGGTGTCGCAGAACAAGACGGTCGGCGTCATCGACCGCGACCTGGTCAACAGCGCCCAGCAGGCGCACATCTTCGGCGCGCCGATCGCCGCCAAGTTCACCGACTCGGCGGCCAAGATCGAAAGCCTCGGGGCCGACATCACCACGGTGCGCATCGTCACGGTCGTGATGATCATCCTGATGTCCGCGTCGCAGTTCTTCACCCAGCGCCAGCTGATGACGAAGAACACCGACCCCGCTTCGCTCGTGGGCAACCCGTTCGCGAAGCAGCAGAAGCTGATGATGTACGCGTTCCCGATCATGTTCGCGGTCTTCGGCATCAACTTCCCCGTCGGTGTGCTCGTCTACTGGCTCACCACCAACGTGTGGACGATGGGTCAGCAGCTGTTCGTGATCAACCGCAACCCCACCCCCGGCAGCCCGGCGTTCAAGGTGCGGCAGGAGAAGCTGGCGGAGAAGGCGCGCAAGCAGGGCAAGGTGTTGCTGCCCGACGGCAAGCTGATGGACCAGGCCGAGTACGACGCCCAGCAGGCCGAACTCAAGGCCCAGGCCGCCCGGCGCCAGCAGCCCACCCGACTGACCAAGTCGCAGCGCAAGGCTCGGGCCCGGGACGAGGCGGAGGCGGCCGGTGCCGACGCCGAGGAGAGCGCCGAAGCCGATACCGCGACGCGCAACGGCTCGGGTACACCCGCCAGGTCGAACGGCGCGGTCAAGGGCTCGACCGCGCGGACGCCGCACTCCGGCGCGCGCAACGCCGGTCAGCGCCGGCAGCCCCAGGGCCGGAAGCACCCGAGGAAGAAGTGACCGCCCTCGACGGGCCGGCCGCCGCCCACCCCCACGACTCGCTCACTCGTCCACAAAGGAGTTCCCCTGTGACGGAAGGCACGACCCCCGCCGTCGACTCACCCGCCGCGTCGCGTCGGATCACGCTCACCGCGGAGGAGATCAGCCGTCTGGAACAGGAGGGTGAGATCGCCGCGGACTACCTGGAGGCCCTGCTCGACATCGCCGACCTCGACGGCGACATCGACATGGACGTCGAGGGCGGGCGCGCGTCGGTCTCGGTGATCGCGGGCGAGGAGAGCGAATCCTCCGGCGCCGACCTCAAGCGCCTCGTCGGTCGTGACGGTGAGGTCCTGGAGGCCCTGCAGGAGCTGACCCGACTCGCGGTGCACCGGGAGACCGGCGAGCGCAGCCGGCTCATGCTGGACGTGGACGGGTTCCGTGCCGCCAAGCGGGCGAACCTGGCGCGGATCGCCGGTGAAGCGGTGGAACGGGTCAAGGCCGCGGGTACCTCGCTCAAGCTCGAGCCGATGACCCCGTTCGAGCGCAAGGTCGTGCACGACACCGTCGCGGAGGCCGGACTGCGCAGCGAGTCGGAGGGCGAGGAGCCCAATCGCTGCGTCGTCGTCCTGCCCGCCTGATCGGATCCCCGGATCCGTTTCCGCCAACCGTCGCGCCGGCCCCACCTGCACCACAGGTGGGGCCGGCGCCGTTCTTGGGATGATGTTCCACGTGAAACGTCAGGACGACACGACCCCCGACCCGCCGGCGGACGAACGCGCGCCCGAGGCTCCGGAAGCGGCAGAGCGGCTCTTCGGGGCCAACCTCGACCGCGCGATCCGCTATGCCGACATGCTGGCCGGCCCCGGCGTGCGCCGCGGCATGGTCGGTCCGCGTGAGGTCGGCCGGCTCTGGGAGCGGCACCTGCTCAACTGCGGGGTGGTCGCCGAATTGATCGCGGAGAACGCGATCGTGCACGACGTCGGTTCGGGTGGTGGTCTGCCCGGCATTCCGCTCGCCCTGGTCCGTCCGGACCTGCGGATCACCCTCGTCGAGCCGCTGCTGCGGCGCACCACGTTCCTCGACGAGGTGGTCGACGAACTGGGCCTGGACAACGTACGGGTGCTGCGCGGCCGTGCCGAGGAGGTGCGCGGGCGTACCTGGGCCGACGTGGTCACCGCGCGCGCGGTGGCGCCGCTGGCCAAGCTCGCCGGATGGGGGCTGCCCCTGCTTGCCTCCGGCGGCGAGATGTTGGCGCTCAAGGGCGACTCGGCCGCCGACGAACTGCTGGAGTCGGAGGCGGATCTGCGCAAGCTCGGCGCGGTGTCGTGGGCGGTCGCGCACGCGGGTGCCGGGATCGTGGATCCGCTGACCACCGTCGTCCGGGTACGGATCGGCACCGTCGCGCCCAAGGAGTCGAAGGCGGCCAAGGCGCGCCGAACCGCCAAGCCGGCCCGGCGGCGCCCCGCCAAGTAGGCGAACTCGTCCACGGGTTGGGCCGGACGGCTGAAACGCCGTTCCTGCCCGCTCGGGGTGTGTCGTGAACGCCGTCCCCCGACCCCACCCGGGATCGTGTTTCACGTGAAACGCCTTCCGTGGAAACGCTTCTACTCACCTGAGGCGCGCCGGAACGTGACACCCTCTGAGGGTGCCGCCGCAGTGCGTGGTCATTCCGTCGGCCCGAGTTCCCATGTCGCCGCGGCAGGAGAGGAGAGTGGACCGTTGCCGTCCGAGTATCCGACAGCCTCGATGCCGGCGCCCCGTGTGGGTGCCGCCGTCGACGTTTCACGTGAAACAGAGGCGCCCGGTATCGAAGACACCCCGATCGCCCGAGCGGCCAGACAGGCCGTGGAGACGATGGGGCGCGCCTCGGAGGGATTGCCCCGCCCCGAGCGCACCCGCGTCATGGTGGTCGCGAACCAGAAGGGCGGCGTCGGCAAGACCACGTCGACCGTGAACCTTGCGGCCGCGCTGGCGATGCACGGCGCGCGCGTGCTGGTGATAGATCTCGACCCCCAGGGCAACGCCTCCACCGCGCTCGGGGTGGACCATCACGCCGGCACGCCGTCGATCTACGAGGTGCTGGTCGAGGGTCGCGACCTGGCCGAGGTCGTGCAGCCCGTGCGCGACGTCGAGGGACTGTTCTGTGCCCCGGCCACGATCGACCTCGCCGGGGCCGAGATCGAACTCGTCTCGCTGGTCGCTCGGGAGAGCCGGCTGCAACGCGCGATCGCCGCCTACGAGCAGCCGCTGGACTACATCCTGATCGACTGCCCGCCCTCGCTCGGGCTGCTGACGGTGAACGCGCTCGTGGCGGGCGCCGAGGTGGTCATCCCGATCCAGTGCGAGTACTACGCGCTGGAGGGGCTGGGCCAGTTGTTGCGCAACGTGGAACTGGTCCGCGCACACCTGAACCCGAACCTCGGCGTCTCGACGATCCTGCTGACGATGTACGACGCCCGGACCCGGTTGGCCTCGCAGGTGGCCCAGGAGGTGCGTGACCACTTCCCGGACGAGGTGTTGCCCACCGCGATCCCGCGTTCGGTCCGCATCTCCGAGGCGCCCAGCTACGGGCAGACCGTGATGACCTACGACCCGGGGTCCACCGGAGCGTTGTCGTATCTTGAAGCGGCTCGGGAGATGGCGCTGCGCGGTGTGGCGAAGGCGAAGGAGGAAGTATGAGCGGACAACGCAGGGGATTGGGCAAGGGGCTCGAATCGCTCATCCCGGCCCGGCCGTTGAAGCCGTCCTCCTCCGCCGCGGCGACCTTGCGGAAGATGGCGGAGATAGCGACGGACGAGTCGGCCCTGTCGCCGACCTCGGTGCCGTTGCAGGACGCGCCGAAGACCGAACCCGCTGCGCCGGCCGCGCTGTACGCCGAACTGCTCGTCGATCTGATCGAGCCGAACCCGCGGCAGCCGCGCGAGGTGTTCGACGAGGACGCGCTGGCCGAACTGGTGCAGTCGATCCGGGAGGTGGGCGTCCTCCAGCCGGTCGTGGTGCGCTCGACCAACGAGGGCAGCTACGAACTGGTGATGGGCGAGCGCCGGTTGCGGGCCTCCCGGATCGCCGGGCTGACCCGCATCCCGGCGATCGTGCGGGTGACCAACGACGACAAGATGCTGCTCGACGCGCTCCTGGAGAACCTGCACCGCGCCGAGTTGAACCCGCTCGAAGAGGCATTGGCCTACCAGCAGTTGCTGGAGGAGTTCCGGTGCAAGCAGGAGGAGCTGGCGGATCGTATCGGTCGTTCGCGTTCGCATCTGAGCAACACGATGCGGCTGCTGCGGCTGCCGATGGAGGTGCGCACCAAGGTGGCGGCGGGCACGTTGCTCGCCGGGCACGCGCGTGCGTTGCTGGCCCTGCTGGATCGGCCCGACGAGCTGATCAGGCTGTCGAAGCGGATTATCGCCGAGGGCATGACGGTGCGTACGGTCGAGGAGATCGCGCGCACGATCAACAACGAGGAGCCGGCGGCGAAGCCGAAGGCGCAGAAGCCGCGTCCGGGCGCGATCGTGGCACCCGCGCTGAACCATCTCGCGGATCGGCTCAAGGACCGGTTCGAGACCGAGGTGAAGGTGGTGCTCGGTCCGAAGAAGGGCAAGATCGTCGTCGAGTTCGCCTCGGTCGAGGACCTGGAGCGCATTCTCGCCTCGATGGCGCCCGGCGAGGGTGACCAGTTCGCCAAGCAGCTCGCCGAGCGGGAGGTGCCGAGCCAGGCCGGGCGCGCTCGCGGCACGGCGGCCGGTGTCACGGCGCCGGCGGAGGAGGCGGGAGCCGGGGCGACGTCGGCCGCCGCGGACGACGCGGACGACGCGGAGACTTCGGTGCTCGTCCCGTAGGCGGCATCGCCATGGGCCGGGAGCGGCTCGGCAAAGGAAGGTGGGGAGGGGCCCGTGGTCGTTGACCGCGGGCCCCTTCCTTGCTTGTGTTTCACGTGAAACGCGCCGCCGCCGGAGATCGCGGCATGCCGATGTTTCACGTGAAACCTGTTCGCACCCCTGGAGGGACGATGAGGTCGAAGTGCTGGATCCTGGCGGGTCTGGGTGTGGGCGCCGTCGGCGGGTTCGTCGGCGGCCTGCTCGGTGGCTCGCCGCGGTCCCGGGTGCCCGGTCCGCCGCCGTGGACGCCCGCGGGCCCTGCGATCCCGGTCCATGCGCTGCCGCAGGGCTCACGGTGGCCCCTGGATCGGGCCGGCTCGACGGATGGGACCGCCCGGGCACGGCCGGGCGGGCAGCCGCGATCGGTGGGGGCGCGGGAGCAGGTCGGGGAAGGGATCGATCCGGCGTGTGGTGATCGTCCGCCGCCCGCTCCGGCGCGGACGGTCAGGTGAAGACGGGCAGCCGCAACATCCCGGTGGGCACGTCCTCGTCCGGCGGCAGGTAGAGCCGCTGGAGGGCCACGACGACCGATTCGGCGGCGTGGTCGCGGAATTCCGAGGAAGCCAGTCGGGCCGCGTCGTCCACGTTGGTGAGGTAGCCCATCTCGATGCGCACGGCGGGCATCCGGGTGCGCCGCAGCAGTGTCCACGCCTTGCCGTGGGTGCGGCCGTCCACCATGCCGGTACGCGCCACGAGTTCGCGCTGGACCAGGCTCGCGAAGTGCTCCCCGGTGGGCGAGCGGCGCCCGTATCGGTCGCTGCCGCTGCCGTAGTAGTAGCACGCGACCCCGGCGGCACGCGGACTGTCGTTGCGGTCCGCGTGCAGGGATATCACGATGTCGGCGTCGGTGGCGTTGGCGAAGGCCGCCCGCTCCTCCTCGCCGATGCCGTCCTCGGCCGGCCCGCGGGTGAGGTAGGCGCGCACGCCCAGGGCGGACAGGCGGCCCTCCAGGCGCCGGGCCAGGTCCCACATCACCTCGGCCTCGGTCAGCCCGTGTGCGACCACGCCGGCGTCCGCGCCGCCGTGGCCCGGGTCGATCACCACGGTCTTGCCGGCCAGCGAGGGGCCGGAGCGGTGCAGCAGTTCGGACTCGCGCATCGCGTGTGGTTGGCCGCCGACGACCGTGCGCGCGAGCCGGTCGAGGGCTCGGAACGTGGCCGGTCCGCACGTACCGTCCGCGCCGAGTCCGTAGTTGCGTTGGAATTCGCGCAGGGCGCGCTCGGTGGCCGGGCCCAGGATGCCGTCCACCCGGCCGCAGTCGAAGCCCATGTCGAGCAACCGCTGCTGAAGGGTGGCCACATCGTCCCCGACGGTGGGGTGGCCGGCCGAGTAGGACAACATGCGGTCGCCGAGGCGCCACCGTGCCTCGTCGAGGTGACGGTAGGTCTCCGGGCCGACGACGCCGTCCACGGTCATCGCGCGCTGCTGCTGGAAGTGCCGCACGGCGAGGTCCACGGAGTGGTCGAACACCGCGTCCGCGTAGCCGCCGAGGTCGTCCGGACCGCCGGTGTCGGTCGGCCTGGGGGCACCGGCGGGCAGGAGGCCGAGCAGCACCAGTTTGGACCTGATCTCGGCCACTGCGGGGCCGGTGTCACCGCGTCGGTACCGCCGCTGCATGGTCATGGAAAGAAGTCCTCCCGAGTTTTGACGCAACACTCGATCGTACGCGCGCATCCGGTCGTTCCCGTACCGGAGCGGGGGTCCGGGGGCCTCGATTCCACATCGCACGCCGGGGCGGGTCGGGCGCGCGGTCCGGCGGTGCGCGGCGCGTGGCGCGCGTCCCGGTCGTCGCCGGCCGGTACGCCCTGACACGCGCGAAGGGCGCTCCCCGGTTCCGGGAAGCGCCCTTCGCGCACGGCCGATGCGATCGACTCAGATGAGCCCGTCGAGCTCCCGCAGAAGCGCCGCCTTCGGCTTGGCACCGACGATCGTCTTGACGATCTCGCCGCCCTGGAACACGTGCAGGGTCGGGATCGACAGCACGCCGTAGCGGGTGGTGATCTCCGGGTTCTCGTCGATGTTCAGCTTCGCCACGGAGAGCTTGTCGCTGTTCTCCGCCGCGATCTGCTCGAGCGCCGGGGCGATCTGGCGGCAGGGGCCGCACCACTCGGCCCAGAAGTCGACGAGCACGGGCTTGTCGCTCATCAGGACGTCGGTGTCGAAGGTCTTGTCGGTGACTGTGGTGGTGGCCCCTGCCATGGGTTGCTCCTCGGTGTGCTGGGGGTGGGACGGATGAAGGACGGGCGACGGGGTGCGGGCGCGGGTCAGGCGCTCGCGCCGTCGGCGAGCGAGGCGAGGTAGTGCTCGGCGTCCAGGGCGGCCGCGCAGCCGGTGCCGGCCGCGGTGATCGCCTGGCGGTAGGTGTGGTCCACGACGTCGCCCGCCGCGAAGACGCCGGTGAGGTTGGTGCGCGTGGTCGGCGCGTCGACCTTGATGTAGCCCTCGTCGTCGAGGTCGATCTGGCCGCGCACCAGCTCGGTGCGCGGGTCGTGGCCGACCGCGATGAACAGGCCGGTGACCGCCAGGTCGCGCAGCTCGCCGGTGACGGTGTCGCGCAGCCGCACGCCGCTGAGCTTGCCCTCGCCCCGGATCTCGGCGACCTCGCTGTTCCAGGCGAACGAGATCTTCTCGTTCGCGAACGCCCGATGCTGCATCGCCTTGCTCGCGCGCAGCTCGTCGCGGCGGTGGATCACCGTCACCGAGCGGGCGAAGCGGGACAGGAACGTGGCCTCCTCGATCGCCGAGTCGCCGCCGCCGACCACCGCGATGTCCTGGTCGCGGAAGAAGAAGCCGTCGCAGGTGGCGCACCAGGACACCCCGCGGCCGGACAGCGCGTCCTCGTTGGGGAGGGAGAGCTTGCGGTAGGCCGACCCGGTCGCCAGGATCACCGCGCGCGCCTTGTGCACGGTGCCCGCGCTGTCGGTGACCGTCTTGACGTCGCCCGCGAGGTCGACGGCGACGATGTCGTCCGGCACCAGCTCGGCGCCGAAACGCTCGGCCTGCTTGCGCATGTTGTCCATCAGGTCCGGACCCATGATGCCGTCCGGCCAGCCGGGGAAGTTCTCGACCTCGGTGGTGTTCATCAGCGCACCGCCCGCGGTGACGGCGCCTTCGAAGACCAACGGCTTCAGGTCCGCGCGTGCTGCGTAGACGGCGGCCGTGTACCCGGTCGGACCGGATCCGATGATGATCACGTTGCGGACGTCGCTCACGCTGAGCCTTCCCTGGTTCCTTGTCGAGCCTCGTGCCGGAGGTCGGCGTCGGCTGTGCGGGTCTGCGAAACCCGCGCCCCGAGAGATGCGGTGTCTCGTTCGACAACGGATCCTAGGCGCGCACCATTCCCGGGTCACAACGCCGCGGGTGCGGCGTGCCGGGGATCACCTTCTCGGTACCTCGGTGCTCAACAGGAGCGCGCCGGCGAACCCCGTCGAGGGGGGTACGGCGGCCGGCGGGCTCGCCGAGGCGTCGGCGGTGGAGCGCGGGACGCACGACGCGTCCACGATGTACACCCGGACCCGGTCGGTGCTCGGGCCGGGCAGGACCACCACCCACGCGGGCTTGCCGGTATAGCTGCCGGGGTCGGCGGCCAACGCCCGCGGCGCGTCGGGACCCACGGCGGCGGCCACGCACGCGGGCAACTCGCGCGGCGCGCGGTCGGCGCGGTGCAGCAGCAGCGAGACCTGGTCGGCCAGTCCGGCGGCGGTGTACACCCTCGGCGCGGCGGTGGACGCCGTCAGCGGGGTCTGCGGCGTGTGCTCCTCCGCGTTCGCCCCCGGGCGCTCGCCCGACGTGCCGGGCGGGGCGGCGGCCTTGGGCGCGGACGCGTCGGCGTTGCTCTTGACGGCGCTCGACCGGTGGTCCGAGTCGCCGTCGTCGCCGGTGCCGACCACGATCGTGACGCCCAGGGCCACCGCGGCCGCGGCGGCGGCGATCAGGAGCAGCGGACCGCGCCGCCGACGGCGGGCCCGGTCGAGCGGGACGACGACGTGCTCGGCGGGTGGTGCGCCGTGCCGGGTCGGCGGGGTGTTCGGCGCGCGCGGCGGTGTCACGGCCGACACCGGCATCGGCAGCGGCTTCGGCGGCTCGGCGGGGCGCGGCGGCGGCAGCGCGGCCAGGGCCAGCGCGTCGTCGATCCGGGCGATCACGTCGGCGGGCATCGGCTCGGCCGGTTGTCCGCCGAGCAGTTCGCGCACCTCCGCGAGCGCGTCGCGGGTGTCGCGGCACTCGGCGCACTCGGCGAGGTGCGCGTCGAGCGCGGCGGCCTCGGCCGTGGTGAGCAGTCCCTCGACGAGGTCGGACAGCACCTCGACGTCGATGTGCTCGCTCATCGTGTGCCACCTCCCTCCATGCTCGTGCCGCCCGTATCGGGGGTCGGACCGCCGGCTCGTGGGCGGTCGTCCGTCGATGGGACGGATTGTCCGGCCGCGGGGTTCCCCGGGGACCCGGCCCGGCCCGGTGGCCCGCTCTCGCGCAGGTGCCGCACCAGGGGCAGGAGCTTGGCCCGACCGCGGGCGCAGCGACTCTTGATGGTGCCGGACGCGACGTCGAGGATCCTGGCCGCCTCGTCGACGGGATAACCCTCCATGTCCACCAGGACGAGCGCGGCGCGCTGCTCGGCGGGGAGGGTGGCCAGCGCGGCGAGCAGCGCCTCGCGGGTCTCGCCCCGGACCGCCGGATCCTCCTGCGCGGGCGCGGGCAGCCGCTGATCCAGATCCTCGGGCAGCGGTACCGCCGGGCGGGCGGCACGGCGGCGGGCCCGGTCCAGGCAGGCGTTGACCACGATCCGGTGCAGCCACGTCGTGACGGCCGCGCGGCCCTCGAACCGTCCCGCCGCACGGTAGGCGGAAACCAGGGCGTCCTGGAGGGCGTCAGCGGCTTCCTCGCGGTCCCCCAGGGTGCGCAGCGCCACCGCCCACAGCCGATCGCGGTGCCGGCGTACGAGTTCGCCGAACGCGTCGGGGTCGCCGTGGGTATGCCGGGTGAGCAGATCGGCGTCGGTGACGTCCGCGTACGCCGATCCGCCGCGCTCGGTACTCACCGCCTACCTCCCCTGGGCCCGGGGTCGTCCCGGCATGCGATGCGGCGCCGCCGGAGGCAGGTCCGGCTCGATCGTTCGGACAAGGTCAGCTGTTGACCGTGAAGGTGATCTCGCGCCAGGCGTTTTGATGCCCCGGCGTGTAGATGTGGTAGCCGTTGACGTCCTGGAGAACCTTGGGCATCGCGGTCATCAGGACCAGCACGTACTGGGTCTTGGTCGCCTGGTCGGAACGGATGCTCACCTCGGCCGCATCGGTCGACTTGCCGCCCACGGTGGTGGTGAAGGCGTCCTGGCTCGACGGCATCGACGTGGCACCCGGCGCGGCTTTCAGCGTGATGGTGGTGGTGGCTCCGCCGGTGCCGAGCGCGAGGTCGAGGCCGCGGACGTCCATCGGTTCGCCGAGGTCGTAGATGATTCCGTACCCCTTGCGGCCGTTGTAGTCGACCGTCGGTCCGTCCTTCATCATGTTGGTCTGCCAGTACGTGTCGCGGTTCTTGTCGTAGGTCTTCGCCACGTCGTCCTGATCGACGGGCGCGCCGCCGATCGAGATCTCCGTGCCGCGCGTGGGGATGGCCTGCCGCGTGGGTGCCGGAGCCACCGGAGCCTGGGTCGGCGTGCTCGACTGGCCGCCGCTCTGCTTCTCCAGGGGCGGTTTCTTCTTCTCGCCGTCGCCCACGTGGCTGGCCACCTGCCACGTCACCAGCACGATGGCGAGCACCACCAGGACCGCGACCGCGCCCTTGACCGCGGCGCCGAACCGGCCGCCCAGCGGCGGTGGCGGGGTGACCGGCGGTCGGGCCGGGCCGTTCGGGCCGCGGCCGCCGCCGGAGTAGCCCGCCGAGGCGTAGACCGTCCGGTTCGGCGTCGGGGTGTAGATCGGGTACTCGTCGGGCTCCGGGCCGCCGACGATGGTGTTCTGCTCCGGCGGGTGCATCTCCGGGATGGCGGTGATCGCCGCGGACAGCTCTCCCGGTGTCTCGAACGCCGGTTCGTGCTTGACCTCGTGGCCGAGCGCGCGCATCGCCAGGGCGGCGAGCGTGTCGTCCACGCCGGCCCGGATCTGGCCGGGCGCGCACAGCCTGCCGCTGGTGAACGGCGCCGCCTGCAGGCCGTATTCGGTGCCCTCGACCCAGCGTCGGGTCAGCGCGGCGTACATCAGCCGGCCGACCGCGTGCGTGTCGTCGCGGGCCGCGTCGGTGGTGTCGTGTCCGTACAGCGCGGCCTCGACCGCCAGGCCGACGATCTTGTACTGGCCGGTGTGCATGCGCAGCACGTTCTCCGGCGTGAGCCGCAGGTGCGACAGGCCGGCGCGGTGTGCGACGGACATCGCCTGGGCGAGCGCGCGGGTGAGTTCGTAGACCTCGTGCGGCGGCAGCGGGGCGCTTTCGAAGACCTTGGTGAGGTTGTCCGCGTCGGGCAGCCACTCCTTCACCACATAGATCAGGCCGTCCTGTTCGGCGCAGTCGAGGACCTGGACGAAGCGGGGGTCGCCCATCAGCGCGGCGGCGCGGGCGGCGGCGATCACCGCCCGACCGTGTTCACCGCCGGCGGGGACGATGTGTACGCCCACCGCGCGCCGCAACTTCTCGTCCACCGCGCGCCAGGTCTCGCTGCGGCCGTTCTGGGACAGGCGGTGCTCGAGCCGGTAGCGCTCGGCGAGTCGGGTGCCTCGGCTGACCCGGGGGGCGGGGGGCTCCGGGGCGGGCGCGGGCTCGGGCTCGGCCGGCGCGCCGCCGGTGTCCGCGTCGCCGTCGCCGTCGTCGGTCGGTTTCCGCACTGCCGGTTCGGCCGCCGCCTCGGTGTTCTTCGCGGTCTCGGTCGGCTCGGCGGTCTCGGCCGCCGCCGCTTCGTCGGACGCGGGACCGGCGGGCGACCCGGGCTCGGAGCCGGCGTCGGGTTCGGGCTCGGAACCGATGGGCAAAACCGTGGTGGTGGTTCCGGAGGTCTTCTCGTCCGAACCGACACGTTTGTCCAACGATGTGTCAGAAGCCTTTGTCGGTACGGGGTTTGCCTCACCCGTCGCTAGGTCGACGGATCCTGCGGTTCGGTCCGTCACCTCGGCCTCATCCTCCTCGTCGGCACACTCATCGTAGAGGTGAGGCTTCTCGGGCCGTTGGTCAGGGACGACCTCTACATACCTTGAGACTCCCGGACCCCACTTCGGGTTGCCTCCTCGCAAGATCCGAAACGGAAACCGAGACCGGCGTATCGGGAGCATTACCCCCGTTTCGCCGAGAGCCACACCCTCACTCGCCCCATGGTGGTGCATCCCACACCGTTCCGCCCGCCGAATTCCCGGTGGGAATCCGGCGGGCGGGGGTGGTACGGCCGTGCGCGTGACCCGGTCAGCGGCCGAGTCGGCCCTTGATCATCCCGGTCATCGCGCTCATCTCCTCGACGCGCATGCGGTTCGCCGCGATGAAGAACACCACGAACATGGTCACGATCCCGGCGCCGACCGCGATCGCCGAGCCGCCCATGGCCGAGCCGAAGTGGCCGGTGCACACCCGGGCCACGAAGAACGCCGCGGCGCCGCCGATCCCGGCGGCGATCAGCAGCCGGGTATAGGTCCGGGTCACCCGGCGGCCGTCCAGGTCGCCGAGCCGCTTCTTCAGCCGTTGCGCGGCCAGCAGCACGCCGACGAGGTAGGCCAGGCTGTAGCCGCCCGCGATGCCGACACCGGCCCACTTGGTGGGCAGCGCGACATAGGCCAGGCCCGCGAAGGCCGCCTGGGCGCCCGCGATCCACACGGTGTTCAGGAACGGTGTCCGGGTGTCCTCGTACACGTAGAACCCGCGCAGCAGCACGTACTGCGCCGAGTACGGGATCAGGCCCAGGCCCAGCGCCATCAGCATGTAGCCGATCCAGTGCGCGCTCTGTTCGCCGGTGGGCGCGAAGATGAAGCCGCCGATGTCCCGGCCGAGGGCCACGAAGATCACCGCGCAGGGGATCATCGCCACCGCCGACAGGCGCAGGCCGGAGGAGATGTCGCCGCGCACGCTGGCCTCGTCGCCGTCGGCGGCGGCGCGACTCATCCGGGGCAACATCGCGGTCATCACCGACACGGTGATCACCGCCTGGGGCAGCTGCCAGATCAGCAGCGCGCTGCTGTAGGCGGTGAAGCCGACGCCGAACTGGATGTTCTGGTCCCGCGCGTCGACGTCGATCGCGGTGGCGAGCTGGGTCACCACCAGGTAGCCGGCCTGGTTGGCCAGCACGAACAGGAACGTCCACTTGGCCAGCCCGAGCGCCTTGCCCATCCCCGAGCCGCGCCAGTCGAAGCGCGGCCGGAAGCGGAACCGGGCCGACTTGAGATACGGGATCATCGCCATCGACTGCACGACCATGCCGAGCAGCGTGCCCAGACCCAGCAGCCGGATCTCGTCCGGGGTGATGGTGTCCGAGTTCTGCCCGGTGTTCTTCTGGGTGCCGGCCACCCAGATGTACAGGCCGAACGTCGCGATGATGACGATGTTGTTCAGGACCGGGGTCCACATCATCGGGCCGTAGCGCTCGCGCGCGTTGAGGATCTGCCCGAACAGCACGTGCAGACCCATGAAGAAGATGATCGGCAGGCAGTAGCGCGCGAAGGTGATCGCGAGCTCGTAGTCCTGATGATGTTTGGCCAGCGAGTTCGCGAACGCCCGGATCAGCAGCGGCGCGCCGAACCAGGCCAGCATCACCAACCCCGCCAGCACCGTCATCACCAGCGTGAGCAGGCGGTTCGCGTACGCCTCGCCGCCGTCGTCGTCCTGGCGCATGGCCCGCACCAGCTGCGGTACGAACACCGCGTTCAGCGCGCCGCCGCCGACCAGGATGTACAACAGCGTCGGCATCGTGTTGGCGACGTTGTAGGTGTTCGCCAGGATCGCGGTGCCCAGCGCCGCCGCGGCGACCAGGTTGCGGACGAAGCCGGTCATCCGCGACACGATCGTGCCCGCGGCCATCACGGCGGAGGACCGCATTATCCCGCCGAGCTTGCTGCCCTTCCGGCCGCCGCCGCCGACCGGGATGCCGGCCATGCGCTCCTCGGCGCCCGAGCCGGGCATCCGATAGACGGGCGAGGTGGACGGGTTCACCGGGACCGGCGGGGCGTCGAGGACGGCGCTCGCCGACATCGACGCGGCGGCCGCCTCGGCCCGGTGCTGGGTCTCGTAGCGCTGGTACGCCTCGGTGTACGAGGGCATGCCCGCGATGTCGCCGGCGAGGCCGAGGTTGATGCCGGTCAGCGTCTGGTCCATCAGCCAGCCGCCGGGGCGGTCGTAGTCGCCCCAGCCGCCCTGGCCCTGTTGCGGGCTCGGCTGCTGCGGAACGTACGACTGCTGCTGGTACACCTGCTGTTGGTGCTGCTGTTGCGGTTGTGGCTGCTGCGGTTGTTGCGCGTAGTTCTGCGCCTGCGGCGCCTGTGGCTGCTGTCCGTACGGGTCGCCGGAGCCGTAGCCGCCGTGGTCGCCGTACTGCTGCGGCGCGCCCGAGGGGTCGTAGTGCTGCGCGGGGTCGTACTGCCGAGAAGGGTCGTACGGCGCCGCCTCGGGGGTGAAGATCTCGTCCACGCCCACGTACGGGTCGTTGCCGGGCGGATCGCTCAACTCGTCGCGAAACCACGCCCCGCCGTCCTGCGCGGGCTGCTGCTGTTGCTGCTGCCCGTAGGGGTCGTAGCCGCCGCCCGACTGCGCGCCGTAGGGATCCCCGTAGGCCGGTTCGGGACCCGCGCCGTAGCCGCCCTGGCTCGGATAGCCCTGCTGCGGGTACTCGGGCTCGCCGTAGCCCGGGTGCGCGTTGGGGTCGAGATAGCCCTGCTCCCCGGGGTGCGCGTACGGATCCGGCGGTTGCGCGGCGTAGGGATCGGCCGGCTGCCCGTACGGATCGACGTACTGCTGCAGGTAGGGGTCGGCGGGCGGCCGACGCCGGTAGGGATCGTCGTGCGCGCCGTCGTCCGGCTCGGCGGAGCCGCCGGTGTACGGCTGACGTTCGTCGCTCCGGTCGCTCATGCGGGCGGGCCCTCGTCTTCTCGGTCAGGTTGAGTGTCCGGTGCCCACTTTCTCATTCGGGGCGGTCGGTCGTGGATCCCAACGGTGTGTGTCCGTGCGGGTCGCCCGGATCGGGCGGTCTGTTCCCGCCGGCGTGCGGGTGCGTCGGACGGGGTGGCGACCACCCCGATATCGGCCGGATCCGGTCCCCGTCGGCGTCGTCCGGGGGATCGGACTCCGCCGGCGGATCGACCTCGTCCTCACCATCCTCGCCGTGCGTGTCCCCGGCAAGGGCCGCCTCCCGGCGCTTGCGCAGGAACGCGCGGAGCGAGAACACCGCGAGCAGGAACGCGAGGCCACCGATGATCCAGCGGGTCAGCGCGTCGATCGTGGTGGTGTTCACGAAGAACGACTGCGCCGAATTCACCGCCCGCCCATCCGGGGTGAGCAGCGCCACGTCGACCATGACCTTGCCGTTCGCGGCCGATTTCGCCGAGATCGGCACCTCGAGCCGGCGGCCGTCGGGCACCGTCACGGTGGCGGGGTCGCCCAGCTTGAGCCGGTTGGGCTGGTGCGAGGTGACCGCCACCCGCACGTTGATCGGCTGCTGGAGGTTGTTCACCACGGTCACCGGGATGTTGCCTTCGTCGCCGGACAGCGTCACCCCGGTTCTGCGGATGATGTAGACGAGCGATTCCAGCTCGCGCAGTCCCCGGGTCACGCCCAACCGGTAACGATCCGCTCCCTGCGTGTCGCCGCGCCACGAGGTGGCCAACATGCGCAGGAGCGCGGGGTCGAACGGGCCGGTCACCCGCTCGGGCCGGGTCAGGATCGAGGCGAAGGTCTGCATCGACCGGGCCAGGTTGTCGGTCTCCGCCAGGTATTGCGCGCTCGGCTCGGAGGCGCGCACGCCCTTGGGGTAGGCGGCCGACTTGCGGGCGGGCAGTGGACCGGGCTCGGCGGCCAACTCGGTCAGTCCGGTGGGTTGCGTCCAGTCGGCCGACGCGGCCATCACGTCGCGCAGCACGCCCGCCAGCGCGGTGTCCATCAGCCGCGGCGGGGCGATCAGCACGCTGCGGGTGGGCTTGAGCGTGGGCTCCTGCAACACGATGGTCAAGAACTCTGCGAGCAACTGCTGGGTGGTCAGCACCGCCTGGCCCGGCGCCCTGGTGTCTGCGGCCAGCAGCGTGTCGATGTCCGGGTCGGTGACCAGCGCGGTGCCCTTGTCGGCGCCCGGCAGGGACGCGGTGGCCAGCGGTGTGACGTTGAGGTCCTTGGCCGGCGGCAGACTCGCGCCGGCGGTGATCACCGTGCCGGCGCCGCTGTTGCCCGCCAGGGAGACGATCGACGGGTCCAGCGCGCCGGAGGCGGGCCAGGCGACGTCGGCCCGCGCGGGCCTGCCCAGGGTGCGCTGGAAGACCTCGGCGGATCGGATCTGGGCCTCGGTCAACAGCGGGCGCAGGTCCGTCTTGTCGGCGTCGAGCGCGTGCGCCACGGCGGCGATGTCGGTGTCGCCGTACGGGAGGCCGATCACGGGCTGGGGGCCGATGGCGCCCTTGAGCCGGTCCAGCCATCCGGCGGCGGTCTGACCGCCGCCGCCCGCCAGGGTGTTCGAGATCTGGTTCGGCGTCGCCTTGGCCGTGTCCTCCTCGGCCGGCGGCTTGCCGTCCTTGGTCTTCTTCGGCTTGCCCGGCTCCAGGCTGCCGGGCGGCGCGACCCGGTAGCCGCCGGCCATCTCGGCGGCCGAGTCGAGCAGTTCGGGGTCGATCGCCCAGTCGACCTTCATCCCGCCGCCGATCGCCGCCAGTTCGTACAACCGCCCGCCCGGGGCGAACAGCGCGGCCAGGTCGTCGTCGCGGAAGACCGTCGTCTGGCCCTCGTCGCCGAGAGTGGTGCCGTCGCGGTGCGGTCGATCGACCAGCGGCCAGACCATGCCGACCCGCAGTTTCGGTACGTTCTTCAGACCGTTCTTGCCGACCCACGGCAGGAAGGTGCGGGTGGAGCCGACGACCCGGCCGCCGACCCGCGCCTCGATCGCGAGCGGGTACGCGCCGGCCTCGCCCAGGTTGAGCGCGTCGGCGCGAATGTTGAACGACCACGGCCGGCCCGGCCCCGAGGCCGGCACCTGCACGGTCACCGGCTTGACCTCACGCACCAGGGAGCCGTTCGACTGGCCCTCCTCGGGCGAGGAGATGCCGCTGCGGAAGAGCGGTTCCGAGGTGCGCATCCGCACCGCCAGCTCCACCGTGTCGAGCGGCTTGGAGCCGCTGTTCAGCACCTGGCCCTCGACGGTGATGGTGCTGCCGGGCTTGGCGATCGGGGTCATCTTGGTGATCAGGATTCGGACGCCGTCGCCGTCGGCGGCGCGCACGACCGTCGGTGGCAGCGCGCCGAGCAGTGTGACGGCGAGCAGCAGGGCCAAAAGCAGCACACCGGCCACTCGACCGCGTCGCGGCGGCATCCCGGCCTCGGAGCGGATCCGGCGATCGCTCACGCGCTGTCCGCCAACAGCTCCGGGGCGAGTATCGCCAACCGTCGTTCGTCGGGGTAGGCGAGGCGCGCGGAGAGCGCGCCGAGCGGAACCCAAGCCACCGCTTCGACCTCGATGTCGTCGTCCGACAGATCCCCGCCCGCCGCCTCCATGAGGTAGTGGTGGACGGTCTTGTGCACCCGCCGGTCCGGCGCGGTGAACCAATAGTCGATCACGCCGAGCGGAGCCAGCACCCGACCCACGATGCCGGTCTCCTCCTCGACCTCGCGCAGCGCGGCGTCCACCACGCTCTCACCGTCCTCGATGTGCCCCTTGGGCAGCGACCACAACAGCCGGCCGCGTCGATCCCGGCGGGCGATCAACGCCGCGCGCAACGTGAGCCGATCGATCACCAGACCACCCGCCGAGGTCTCCTCGACCACCTGCAGCCGACGGCGCGGCGGCGTGGTCTCGGAAGGCATCCGCCAAGCTTAGTGCGACACGCGCCACGCCATCACGCCATGATCACGCCGGCACGCCGACCGCGTGCGAGGGCGGCCCCGGCATAAACCGCGCGAGAGCCGCGGCGTCGACCCGTAACCTTGTCTCCCGTGCCGAACGCCAAGAACACACCCCTCCCGGACGACCCGCCGGCCGGCGGCGAGCTGAGCGCCGTCCAGCGCCGCGCCGTCACCGAACTGTTGCGCGTCGCCCCCGTCGCCGACGACCTCGCCCGCCGCTTCGAAGCGGCCGGGCACACGCTCGCCCTGGTCGGCGGCTCGGTGCGGGACGCCCTGCTGGGCCGGTTGGGCAACGACCTCGACTTCACCACCGACGCGCGCCCCGAACAGGTGCTGGCGATCGTGCGCCCCTGGGCGGACGCGGTGTGGGACGTGGGCATCGCGTTCGGCACGGTCGGCTGCCGCAAGAGGCTCGCCGGTTCGCCCGACTACCAGATCGAGATCACCACCTACCGCTCCGAGGCGTACGACCGCACCTCGCGCAAGCCGGAGGTCTCCTACGGCGACTCGATCGAGGACGACTTGGTCCGGCGCGACTTCACGGTCAACGCGATGGCGGTGGCGCTGCCGGGGATCACGTTCGTGGACCCGCACGGCGGGCTGGCCGACCTGGCCGCGCGCGTGTTGCGCACCCCGGGCACGCCCGAGGCGTCCTTCGGCGACGATCCGCTGCGGATGATGCGGGCCGCGCGCTTCGCCGCGCAGCTCGACTTCGAGGTCGCGCCCGAGGTGGTCGCGGCGATGTCGGACATGGCCGAGCGGATCGAGATCGTCTCCGCCGAGCGGGTCCGCGACGAGCTGAACAAGCTGATCGTGTCCGATCACCCGCGCAAGGGCCTGGAGCTGCTGGTCACCACCGGCCTGGCCGAGCACGTGCTGCCCGAGCTGCCGACGTTGCGCCTGGAGGTGGACGAGCACCACCGGCACAAGGACGTGTACGAGCACACGCTGATCGTGCTCGAACAGGCGATGGCGCTGGAGCCGCCGGGCGAGCCGGACCTGGTGCTGCGCCTGGCCGCGCTGCTGCACGACATCGGCAAGCCGCGCACCCGGCGCTTCGAGGCGGACGGCCGGGTCTCCTTCCACCATCACGAGATGGTCGGCGCGCACATGTCCCGCAAGCGGCTCAAGGCGTTGAAGTATCCGAAGGACGTCACCGACGACATCACCCGCCTGGTCGAGCTGCACCTGCGCTTCCACGGCTACGGCACGGGCGAGTGGACCGACTCGGCGGTGCGCCGCTATGTGCGCGACGCGGGTCCGCTGCTCGATCGGCTGCACAAGCTGACCCGCTCGGACTGCACCACCCGCAACAAGCGCAAGGCGGCCACGCTGGCCCGGGCCTACGACTCGCTGGAGCAGCGGATCGCGCAGCTCGCCGAGCAGGAGGAGCTGGACTCGATCCGGCCGGACCTGGACGGCAACGAGATCATGAAGCTTCTGGAGGTGCCGCCGGGCCCGCTGGTGGGCAAGGCCTACCGGCACATGCTGGAGCTGCGCCTCGAGCATGGCCCGATGGACCACGAGACGGCCGTCGCCGCGCTGCGCGAGTGGTGGACGGCGAACGCCCGGGCCTGAGCACGCACGAAGCCCGCCGGTGGGACGACCGGCGGGCTTCGGTGTCGTACGGGTGCGGGGCGCCTACTCGAACTTGGCGCCCTTTTCCTCGAGTTCCTTCTTCTTCGCCTGGAAGTCGTCCTCGGTGACCTGCATCGTGCCGATCGGGTCGAGCGCCTTGACGTCGGCGAGAGTGGTCTTCGAGGTGAAGGCCATGCAGACCACGCCCTTCTTGGAACCGGTCCAGTAGAAGGTCGCGAAGGCGCCCGAGCTCTCCGGCAGGTCCTTGCACTTGTCGGAGTTCGAGGAGCCGTCGATCTTCCTGACGACCTTCCACTTGGCGTCCGGCGAGTCGCACTTGGCGATCTTCGGCATCTTGGACTTGCCGATGCCGCCTTCGATGTGGGCGAGGCAGTCGCCGGCCTTCGCGGTGGTGGCGTCGTCCTTCTTGTAGTTCTTCGCGACCAGGCCGACGATGGCCAGGACGACCAGGACCGCGATCGGGATCAGGATCTTCTTGAGCTTGCTCTTGCGCGGCGGGGGCGGCGGCGGGCCGCCGTAGAAGCCCGGCTGACCGGCGGGCGGGTATCCGCCCGGCTGACCGGGCTGCTGCCCCCAACCCTGCTGCGGCTGGCCCGGCTGCTGCTGCCACCCGCCCTGCGGCGGCGGCTGCTGACCGGGCTGCTGGTTCCAGCCCTGGTTCGGCTGCTGCGGGCCGTTGGGGCCGGGCGGGAAGGGATTGGACATGGGGGCGATCTCCGTTGCAGGGGACTGGTGAGACAGTCCGGAACACTAGGGGTCCGGCCGGACACGCGCAGCGGGGATTCCCCTTACACCGGTCGAGTGTGAGCGGAATAACGGGCATAAAGCGCTATTCACAGGTGACGCGGATTATTTTCGTGCCCCGAGACACAGTACGAAGCGGTCCTGCGCGGGATCCGAGACCAGCGCGATCGGATCGCCCGGCAGCGAATCGCAGACGTCGGTGTCCGTCGTGCCCTGGACCCGTTCGATCACGATGAAGCGGGCCTGCGGGTCCTCGCACGGGACCGGGTCCGCGTCGATGCTCGTCTTGTCCCGCAGGCAGTCGCCCTCGTGGATGCGGACCCCGTCGCCGTCGTCCTTGTGCACGTACCACCAGCCTCCGGCGGCCGTCCCGCCGCCGATCAGCAGCACGGCCAGGGTCGCGATCAGCACCGCGCGGCCACGCCGCGGGCGTTCGGCCGCCCGCCGGCTCGCGCGCCCGTCGACCCGCGGCCGGTGAACCACCGGGACGTGCGGGGCGGCCGGTTCGCGGGCGGCGAACTCGTGCCCGTGCGGCGGAGTGCTCTCGGTCCATGCCGGTCTGTACGGCAAAGGATTGTTTTCACCCGGACCGGCGTCGTTGGACACGGAGTATCTCCAGAGGTGCCGAAAATCGCTGGATGTGCAGATTAGAACCTCGGCCTCGTCATTGCACTACCCACGGGTAATTTCTTGGAGATGTGCGGCGGATTAAATGCCTCACCTATTCATGAAAGGGACATCACGGCCGGTCGTCGCCCGCCGGTGAGCCCTCGATGATCACCGGAGGGTGTCGGCGCGACGCCAGGCCGTACAGGACTCCGGTCAGCGTGTACACCCCGGCGACCCCGAGCAGCACCGCCGGGGACCGACCGTCGTCGGGCAGCCCGAGCGCGGCGACCGCGGCGGCGCCGACGAACGCGACGTTGAAGAGCACGTCGTAGACGGAGAACACCCGACCCCGGTACGCGTCGTCGACGGTGGTCTGCACGATCGTGTCCACCCCGATCTTGGCGCCCTGCGAGGTCACCCCGAGCAGGAAGGCGCCCACCACCATCGGCGCGAACAGGAACGGCAGCCCGAGCGCCGCCTGGCACACCGCCCCGGCCAGCGCGCACACGCCGATCCAGGTCGGGACACCGATCCGCGCGGTGACCCCCGGCGTGATCACGGCCGCCACGAAGAAGCCGAGCGCGGACACGCTCACCGTGATCCCGAAGGTCGCCAGACCGCCGTCGGTGTTGCTCGGATCGTTGAACGTGTTGCGGCACAGCAGCACCGTCATCACGGTCAGCACGCCGTAGCAGAACCGCATCGCGGTGATCGCGGCCAACGCGTGCGCGGGCGCCCGGCGCCGCCACACGTGCACCGCCCCCTCGCGCAGCCCCCGGGCCACCGAGCGCAGCGCCTCGCGCACATCCGGCAACACCCGGTCGGGATCGGGCCCGAGCAGATCGCTCGGCATCGTCGCGGCGACCGCCGCCGAGCCCAGGTACAGCAGGCCGGACACCACGATCACCAGCGCGGTGGCCCCCGAACCCTCGGCCAGGAGCGCGTGCACGAGCACCGCGGCCCCGCCGCCGACCGCCGCCGCCACCGTGCCGGCCGTGGGCGACACCGAGTTCGCCGTCACCAGCCGCTCGGCCGGCACCACACGCGGCAGCGACGCGGACAACCCGGCGAGCACGAACCGGTTCACCGACAGCACCACCAGGGCCGCCGTGTAGAAGACCGGATCGGGCACCCCCATCAGCACCAGCGCGGCCGTCACCGCCACCAGCACCGCGCGCAGCAGATTGCACCGCACCAGGACCTGCCGCCGCCGCCACCGGTCGAGCAGCACCCCGGTGAACGGCCCCACCAGCGAATACGGCAGCAGCAGCACGGCGAACGCGGTCGCGATCGCCGCGGCCGAGGTCTGCTTCTCCGGCGAGAAGAACGCCTGCCCCGCGATCGCGACCTGGAAGGCGCCGTCGGACAGCTGCGAGGTCAGCCGGGTGGCGAAGAGCCGACGGAAGTCGCGCAGCTTCAACAACGAGCGCAGATCACGGATGAGGGCCACGGCGCCCACCGTAGCCGGCGGCGGGCGTCGCACCCGAAACGGGCACCGCCGCGCGCGGGTACGCCGAAGGCCCGGCTCCTGGAGGGGAGCCGGGCCCTGGGTCACTCGAAACGCACCGCGGGGATGCGGGCCGAGCGGAGCGGGTCAGCGCTCGATGTCGCCCTTGATGAAGGACTCGACGGCGTTGCGGGCCTCGTCGTCGAAGTACTGCACCGGCGGCGACTTCATGAAGTAGGAGGACGCCGACAGGATCGGGCCACCGATGCCGCGGTCCTTGGCGATCTTCGCGGCGCGCACGGCGTCGATGATGACACCGGCCGAGTTCGGCGAGTCCCAGACCTCGAGCTTGTACTCCAGGTTCAGCGGCACGTCGCCGAAGGCGCGACCCTCGAGGCGCACGTACGCCCACTTGCGGTCGTCGAGCCACGCGACGAAGTCCGACGGGCCGATGTGCACGTTGTCCGAACCGAGGTCGCGGTCCACCTGCGAGGTGACCGACTGCGTCTTGGAGATCTTCTTCGACTCCAGGCGCTCGCGCTCCAACATGTTCTTGAAGTCCATGTTGCCGCCGACGTTCAGCTGCATGGTGCGCTCGAGCAGGACACCGCGGTCCTCGAAGAGCTTCGCCATCACGCGGTGCGTGATCGTGGCGCCCACCTGCGACTTGATGTCGTCGCCGACGATCGGCACGCCCGCCTCGGTGAACTTGTCCGCCCACTCCTTGGTGCCGGCGATGAAGACCGGGAGGGCGTTGACGAACGCGACCTTGGCGTCGATGGCGCACTGGGCGTAGAACTTCGCCGCGTCCTCGGAGCCCACCGGGAGGTAGCAGACGAGGACGTCGACGGCCTGGTCCTTGAGGACCTTGACCACGTCGACGGGGGCGTCGGTCGACTCCTCGATGGTCTCGCGGTAGTACTTGCCGAGACCGTCCAGGGTGTGCCCACGCTGCACGGTGACGCCCGACGGCGGCACGTCGCAGATCTTGATCGTGTTGTTCTCGCTGGCACCGATGGCGTCGGACAGGTCGAAGCCGACCTTCTTGGCGTCCACATCGAAAGCGGCCACGAACTCGACGTCACGCACGTGATACTCGCCGAACTGCACGTGCATCAGGCCGGGGACGCGGCTGTTCGGGTCGGCGTCCTTGTAGTACTCGACGCCCTGCACCAGCGAAGCGGCGCAGTTGCCCACGCCGACGATGGCTACGCGAACCGAACCCATTCCGGTTGCTCCCTGTGATCTCGACGAAGTCGCCACGAACCGGCGACCTCAGTTGTTGGATGCGGACGGGTCCGAGGCCACGTCCTGGGTGGGGGTCCGAAGCCGGTCGGCGTCCTTCGACGGGTCGACCGGGGTTTCGGGGCCGGGGGCGTCCGGAGTCGCTCCGGCGTGCCGCTCGGCGGTGATGAGCTCGTTCAGCCAGCGCACTTCGCGCTCGACCGACTCCAAGCCGTGTCGCTGCAACTCGAGGGTGTAACCGTCGAGCTTCTCCCGTGTCCGGGTCAGCGACCCGCGCACCCGGTCGAGGCGCTCCTCGAGCCGGCTGCGCCGACCCTCGAGGATACGCATGCGCACCTCGTGGTCGGTTCGACCGAAGAAGGCGAAGTGCACGCCGAAGTTCTCGTCCTCCCAGGCCGAGGGCCCGGACTCGGACAGCAGTTCTTGGAAGTGCTCCTTGCCCTGTGCCGTCAGCTGGTAGACGATCCGGGACCGCTTGCTGCCGGCGAGTGCCGTCACCTCCGGAATCTCCTCCGCGAGCAGACCCCGTTCCAGCAGGGACTTCAGGCACGGATAGAGGGTGCCGTAGGCGATGGCACGAAACGAACCGAGCACGGTGTTGAGCCGCTTGCGCAACTCGTAGCCGTGCATGGGGGAGTCGTGCAGCAGACCGAGGATCGCGAATTCGAGGACGCCACCGCGCCTGCTCATCGCCTTCCTCCATCCACTGCGGACCGGGCCGGACATGGGCACGGACACGACCGTGGGATACGGTCACAGCCGACCTTCGTCCGGCCGGGGCTGCTGCGCCCCCGGCTCGATGTACCGGCCCGATGTATCGAACCGATACATCGAGACGATAGGTCTCCTTGCCGTGTGGTGGCAAGGCGGCCGCCGGTGACTCGGGTCACAGGCAGGTCACAGTGAGGTCGCGAAAGCGGATCCGCGTAGTCTGTTCCGCCGTGTGGTACCTCAAGCCCCGCTTCCTGCGGAACCGCTTCCCATGGGCTTGCGTCCTGGGGAGCGGAGAGCCACGACCCGTGCGTCCGACCTCCGCGTCGTACGGCCGAGGAGTAGCGAACGCATGAGTGAACATCGCCGTAGATCACCGCAGCCGCGTCCCGAGGGGCGCGGTGGCTCGCATTCGGGGGGCGCGGGAGGGTCCGGGGGCGGCGGAACGCCACCCGGCGGCTCGTCGTTGCCCGACGGGCCCGGAGAGGGCGACGAGGAACGCCCGCTTTCGCGCGTGGAGGCCCGAGCGGCCGCCCGCGCCGGGGGCCGGCGGGCCGCCAACGGCGGGGCGGCCGGCGGCCGATCCCGATCCGAGGCCGGTCCGCCCCGGAGGAAGCGGTTCATCGACTACCCCAGGTACGGCAAGACCGGCGTTCGTCGCTGGTTGCCGTCCATCAAGCAGATCCTGGCGATGATCCTGTTCTTCTTCGCGTCGCTGATGGGGCTCGCGGCCCTGGCGTACGCGATGGTCAAGGTGCCCGACCCGAACGCGAACACGACATACCAGTCGAACATCTACTACTACGCCGACGGCGTCACCGAGATCGGGCGCACCGGGCAGGTCAACCGGCAGAACGTGACGGTGGACCAGATCCCCAAGCACGTGCAGAAGGCCGTGATCGCGGCGGAGAACCGGTCGTTCTACAGCGACTCCGGCGTCTCCCCCAAGGGTCTGCTCCGCGCCGGGGTCACCATGGTCAAGGGCGGTGACACGCAGGGTGGTTCGACGATCACCCAGCAGTACGTCAAGAACACGTACCTGACCCAGGAGCGCACCTTCAAGCGCAAGTTCAGCGAGATCTTCATCGCGCTGAAGGTCGACCGGCAGATGCGCAAGGACGACATCCTCGTCGGCTACCTCAACACCGCCTTCTACGGCCGCAACGCGTACGGCATCCAGGCCGCCGCGCAGGCCTACTACGGCAAGAACGTCGGCGACCTGAACGTGGCCGAGGGCGCCTACCTGGCCACCCTGCTCAACGCGCCGGGCATCTACGACGTGATCGAGTTCCCGGGCCAGCTGGACAAGGTCAAGGGCCGCTGGGCGTACGCGCTGGACGGCATGGTCAAGGAGGGCTGGCTGACCAAGGCCGAGCGCGAGACGCTCCAGTTCCCGATGCCGATCAAGCCCAAGCCCGCCGCGAACAAGGCCGGTCAGGCCGGTTACCTGATGAAGGTGACCGACCAGTACCTCAAGGCCAACAACGTGATTCCCGAGGCGAATCTGGCCCGGGGCGGCTACAAGATCGTCACCACGTTCGAAAAGCCCAAGCAGGACGCGGCGGTCGCGGCGGTGAAGGAACAGCTGACCTCCGAGCTCAAGCCGGACAAGAACGAGGCGGACCGCTACATTCGCACCGGCCTGGCCTCGGTGGTCCCCGGCGACGGAGCGGTGGTCGCGCTGTACGGCGGTCCGGACTTCGTCCAGCAGGAGTACAACGACGCGGTTCGGCGCGACATCCAGGCGGGTTCGACGTTCAAGCTGTTCGTGCTCGCGGCGGCACTGCGCAACGGCGGAGCCGACGGGAAACCCATCGGTCCGGACAGCACGTACAACGGTGACAGCAAGATTCCGATCAAGTTGCGCAACGGGCAGGTCTTCAAGGACGACAAGACCAACAAGGAGTACCTGGCCCCGAACGAGGGGGACGTGGACTACGGGCCCATCCCGATCACCAGAGCCATGGAGAAGTCGGTGAACACCGTCTTCCTCCAACTCGCCGCCGACGTCGGGCCGGAGAACGTGAAGAAGGCCGCCATCGATGCCGGACTGCCGCCGGATCTCGGCTCGTTCGATCCGACGCCGACGATGGCGCTCGGTGTCGCGCCGCCGAGTGCGCTGGACATGGCCGAGGCCTACGCCACGTTCGCGGCACGCGGTCTGCACGCCGATCCGTACTTCGTCAAGGACGTCACCCACGACGGCTCGAAGGTCGAACTGCCCAAGCACGAGCCGAAGCAGCTGTTCGACAAGAATGTCGCGGACACCGTCAACCAGGTCATGCAGCGGGTCGTGGACAACCCGCCGCTCAACGACGGCACCGGCCGCGCGGCCAAGGCGCTGGGTCGGCCCGTGGCCGGCAAGACCGGTACCACCGACGGCAACAACTCCGCGTGGTTCGTGGGATACACGCCGAACCTGGCCACCTCGGTGGCGCTGTTCCGGGAGGACCCGAACACCCACGCCCGCCTGTCCCTCAAGGGATTGGGCGGTCGCGACTCCGTGCACGGTGGTGACATCCCCACGCTGGTGTGGACCGCGTACATGAAGGGCGCGATGCAGGGGATGCCCAACGCCGACTTCGCGGTGCCGGGCGAGAAGTTCGAGGACCGGGACCGGGTGACCATCCCGCCCACGACCGCGCCGCCGACCACCAAGGCGCCCACCACCCCGCCGCCGACGACCAGCGCACCGCCGACCACGCCGCCGGCGACGACGACCGCGCCCGGAGGCGGCTCGCACGGCAGCAGTGGTGATCCCGGAGGGGGCGGGAACACCGGCAAGCCGACGAACACCGGCAAACCGACGAACACCGAACCCGGCGGCCCCGGCGGCGGTCCGGGCGGCCCTCGGGGTGGCGCCAACGGCTTCATCATCGGCGGCCGGGGCGGCGGCTGACCGACCCGGCCGACGTGCCGGACGCCGAGAACTCGGCGACGCTTCCGGCCAGGGCCTAGCCTTACGCGTGCCCCATCGCACCGGCGGTGGGGCACGCGTTGTCGTTATCCGGCCGGCGAGGGCAGCCTCCTCGTGGAGCGCGAGAGGATGGGCGCCATGACGCCGACATCGACCGAACCCGTCCTGCCGAGCCTCGACGATCCGGTGGTCCGGGCGGGCAGCGAGGTCGTCGGCGGGCCGGCCGGGCGCCGGATCCGATTCGTGGGCAACCGCTGGTGGAGCCCCGTGCGGGTGCTCGTCCTGCTCGCGGTGGCCTGCTTCGCGCTCGGGATCGTGCAGAAGAAGCCCTGCTACGACGGCGGCTGGTTCGCCGGCAGCACGCAGTACTCGCACGCCTGCTACAGCGACATGCCGCACCTGTACGTCAATCGTGGTCTCGCGGACGGGAAGATCCCGTACTTCCAGGAGACCGGCGACAAGGACATGAAGTTCCTGGAGTATCCGGTGATCACCGGCGGGGTGATGGCCTTCGCCGGCACCCTGGCCCGGGCCGCCGGGGACCTCACCGACGGCGATCTACGGGACGAACAACTGTGGTTCGTGATGATCAACGCGTTGATCATGATGGCCTGCGCGGTGGTCACCGTGATCGCGGTCAAGGGCACGTCGGGGCGCCGGCCCTGGGACGCCGCGATGGTGGCGTGCGCGCCGGCGCTGGCGCTCAACGGGTTGATCAACTGGGACCTGGTCGCGGTCGCGCTGACCGCGGTGGCCATGTGGTCGTGGGCGCGGCGCAACGTGGTGGTCGCCGGCGTGCTGATCGGCCTGGCGACCGCGGCGAAGCTGTATCCCGTGCTGCTGCTCGCGCCGCTGTTCCTGCTGTGTCTGCGCTCGGGACGGCTGGTCGCGTTCGCCAAGACGGCCGCCGCGGCGGTGGTGTCCTGGCTGGTGGTCAACCTGCCGGTGATGCTGGTGTACGACGGGCATTGGTACAACCGGCACGACTGGTACATCCGGGACGGCTGGAAGTTGTTCTACACGTTCAGCCAGGACCGACCCGCCGACTACGGATCGATCTGGCTGATCATCCAGCAGCGCGACGGCAAGACCCTGGAGGGCCTGAACACCTACGTCACGCTGAGCCTGGTGCTGTGTTGCCTCGCGATCGCCGCGCTGGTGATGTTCGCGCCGCGCCGGCCGCGCTTCGCCCAGGTGGCGTTCCTGATCGTGGCCGCGTTCATCCTGACCAACAAGGTCTACTCGCCGCAGTACGTGTTGTGGCTGATCCCGCTGGTGGTGTTGGCCCGACCGCGCTGGCGCGACTTCCTGATCTGGCAGGCCTGCGAGGTGACGTACTTCCTGGGCGTGTGGATGTACATCGCCTCGTTCTCCGGCAAGGGCCTGTCGCAGAACGCGTACCACGTGGCGATCCTGCTGCACCTGCTCGGCACCGCGTACATCTGCCTGGTGGTGGTGCGCGACATCCTGCGCCCGGAGCGCGACCCGGTGCGCGCGGACGGCAGTGACGACCCCTCGGGCGGTGTGCTGGACCGGGCGCCCGACGTGTTCGTGCCCGGCGCGATCCCGGCGCGGGCGAGCCACTGAGCGACGGCGGGACGGCGAACGGCCTCGGGGCGGCGGTGGGATCGCCGCCCCGAGGCCGTTCGGCTTCGTCGGGTCCTTCGGGCCCGCCGGGTCAGCGGATCGCGATCCGGTCGAAGTGCGTCGTGGTGTGCCGCAGTGCCGCCTCCAGCTCGTCGCCGGGCTTGGGCGGGGCCACGTCGTTGGCCAGGAACAGCAGGCTGACCTGCATGTGCGGCGGCTCGGCGAACCAGCGCTGCTTGCCCGCCCAGGTGAACGGGGACAACGAGCGGTTGACGGTGGCCAGCCCGGCGCGCGCGACGCCCTTGGCCCTCGGCATCACCCCGCGCACCGTCTTGGGCGCCTCCAGGCCGACCCCCTGCGCGGTGCCGCCGCTGACCACGACCAGGTGCCCGTCGCTCGGCGCCTTGCGCTGGCGGTAGCCGAACCGCTCGCCGCGCGCGATCCGCACCACGTCGAGCACCGTGCCCCGACTGGCCAGCGCGTCGTGGTCGCCCAGCCACAGGTCGGTGCCGATCCGCGGCCGGAACTCGGTGTCCGGGTACCGCTCGCGCAGCACCCCCAACTCGGCCGCGGTCAGGTGGCTGACGTACATCGTCCGCACCGGCAGGCGCGCCGCGCGCAGCCGCTCCACCCAGCCCACCACCTCGACGACCGGGTCGTAGCCGTCCGGGTGGTCCAGCGGCAGGTGCAGCGAGAAGCCCTCGAGGCGGACGTCGTCCATCCCGGTGCGGAGCTTGACCAACTCCTCCTCGGTGACCCCGTCGCGCTTCATCGTCGTCATGCACGCGACCACGATCCGGCAGCCCACCAGGTCCCGCGCGGCCTGCACGGAGGAGACCGTGCGGATGGTGCGATCCGGCAGCGGCACCGCCTCCTCGCCGCGCAGATACGGCGTGAGCACCAGGACCTTGCCGTCGAAGTAGTCCTTGACCAGCGCGGCCTCGTAGGTGGTGCCCACGGCCACGGTGTCCACGCACATCCGGGTGGCCTCCTCGGCCAGCCTCGGATTGGTGAACCCGTACCCGTTGCCCTTCATCACCGGCACCAGGCCGGGGAACGTGTCGCGGACCTCGTCCTGGTGCTTGCGCCACCGGGCGGCATCGACGTAGAGCGTGAGCGACATGGGCGTTTCGGGGCCTTCCGGGTGTGGGGCGTGCCTTGGGGGACGCGGGGCGAAGGCGGAGCACGCGACGTGGGCCGCGTCGCGGTGATCACGGGCGGCCGGCGACTCGGGTGTCGCCGGCGTTGCGTCAGCGGCGCGACATGTACATGTCGAGTGCCTTGTGCAGCATCTTGTTGAGCGGGAAGTCCCACTCGCCGAGGTATTCGACGGCCTGGCCGCCGGTGCCGAGCTTGAACTGGATCAGCCCGAAGAGGTGGTCGTTCTCGTCCAGGGTGTCACTGATGCCGCGCAGGTCGTAGGCCGAGGCGCCCAGCGCGTACGCGTCCCGCAACATCCGCCACTGGATCGCGTTCGAGGGCCGGACCTCGCGCTTGTGGTTGGCGGACGCGCCGTACGAGTACCAGACGTGGTCGCCCACGGTGACCATCGTGGTGGAGGCGAGCACCTCCCCCTCGTGCTTGGCCAGGTACAGCCGCATGCGCTCGGGGTCCTCGGCGTTGAGCGCCTTCCACATGCCCTGGAAGTAGGCCAGCGGGCGCGGGGTGAAGTGGTCGCGCACGGCGGTGACCTTGTAGACCTCGTGGAACACCGGCAGGTCGTCGTAGCCGCCCTGGACGACGTCGACGCCGGCCTTCGTGGCCTTCTTGATGTTGCGCCGCCACAGCTGGTTGAAGCCCGCGTGCACGTCGTCGAGGCTGCGCCGGACCAGCGGCACCTGGAAGACGTAGCGCGGCTGCACGTCGCCGAAGCCCGCCCCGCCCGAGGCGTCCTGCTGCCAGCCCAGGCCGCGCAGCTGCCGCTCCAGCTCGGTGCCGCGCTCGTCGGTCCAGTCGGGGGTCAGGTCGCGCAGCCGGTTCGCCGACTTGGCCGCGATCGCCTTCTTGATCGTCTCCGCCTCCCAGCGGGCGATCACCACGGGCGGGCCCATCTTGACCGAGAACGAACCCCGGCTCTTCAGGTGCGCGAGCATCGGGTCCAGCCATCGCCGCAGGTCGCCGTCGAACCAGTCGATGACCGGGCCCTCGGGCATGTAGGCGAGGTAACGCTTTATCTTCGGCAACTGCCGGTACAACACGAGTGCCGCGCCCACGACGGCGCCCGACTCGTCGATCCAACCGATGCTCTCGGATCGCCACTCACTCTTCACCGCACCCCAGGAGGGGCACTGAAGAAAGCTCACGGAGGGCCTGCCCTTGATGAAGGCCAGGTGCTCCTCGGCGGTGAGCGTCCTCAGGCGCAAAGACATGTAAGAGCTCCTCGATATCGGTTCGGCCGTGACAGAGGTTACTGCGCCTGCGGGCGCCATGGATCGTGTCGGGCGTCGCAGGCGGGACGGTACGGGGGCGATGCGGACCTTCACCGGCGAAGCGGGCGCCCGGATCGGCCGTGCGCGACGGGGCCGAAATCCGTGAGCGGCCCGCCGGATCCCGGTCCGGCGGGCCGCTTCGAGCGGGCGGTGCGGTGGGTCAGTACAGGCCGCCGTGGAACATGTTCATGAACAGTGCGACGGCCGAGACGCCGAGCGCGAGCACGGTGACCACCCGCTCCTCCGTGGTCGCCGAGAACATCTGGCTGACCAGGCCGGTCACCACACCGGCCAACGCGGTCCACGCGCCCAGGACGTGCATGCCCTTGAAGAACGCGCAGACGCCGGCCACCAGCGCGAACAGCACGACGGCGGCGACCAGCGCGTTCTCGCGCGGATGGGCACGGCCGTCGGAGTTGAGGGTCAGCCGGGGCCGGTGCGCCCCGGCGGGCGCCGCGGGCGCGGCGGACGCTGTGCGGCGGATCGTATGTGCCATCGCACACCTCCGGTGAGTGACTGCGGGACGGACCAATTTGTCCATATATCCATCCCCTGGCGCGACCGCCGTCATGCTCGGATTTCGAGACTGTCTGCCGGTCCGGGTACGCTGTACCGTCCGCTGCACTCTCGGCACCCCCTGAGCGTTTCGCCCATGGGGCCGCCTTGGCGTGGCGGCGATTACGCAAGCCCTCCTGCCACGGAGATCCCGTGGCCGACACAGTCCACAGGAGGTGGGTGTTCACATGCGTAGCTACGAACTCATGGTCATCCTCGACGCGGACCTCGAAGAGCGCGCGGTCACGCCGCTGCTCGAGCAGTTCCTCAATGTCATCCGCAACGACGGTGGCAAGGTCGAGAAGATCGACACGTGGGGCCGTCGTCGGCTCTCGTACGAGATCAAGAAGAAGTCCGAGGGCATCTACGCCGTCGTGGACCTGGCCGCGGAGCCCGCGACCGTCAAGGAACTCGACCGTCAGATGAACCTCAACGAGTCGGTGCTGCGGACCAAGGTCCTGCGTCCCGACCAGCGCTAGTCCGAGCTCGCGCACCACCAACCGCACCGCACGACGAAACGCAGCACTGCGCTGAAATCAGCGAAGGGGTCAGCATGGCAGGCGAGACCATCATCACTGTTGTCGGGAACCTGACTGCCGACCCGGAACTGCGCTTCACGCCCAGTGGTGCCGCCGTCGCGAACTTCACCGTGGCGTCCACGCCGCGCACGTTCGACCGTCAGACGAACGAGTGGAAGGACGGCGAAGCGCTGTTCCTCCGCTGTTCGGCCTGGAAGCAGCTGGCCGAGAACGTGGCGGAATCCCTCCAGCGCGGCACGGGCGTCATCGTCCAGGGCCGGCTGAAGCAGCGGTCCTACGAGACCAAAGAGGGCGAGAAGCGCACCGTCGTGGAGCTCGAGGTCGACGAGATCGGCCCGACCCTGAAGTGGGCGACCGCCAAGGTCACCAAGGCGAGCCGCGGAGGCGGCGGCCAGGGTGGCTACGGCGGCGGTCAGCAGGGTGGCGGCTACGGCGGTCAGCAGGGCGGCGGTCAGCAGGGAGGCGGCGGCTACGGCGGTCGTCCCCAACAGGGCGGTGGCGCACCCGCCGACGACCCGTGGGCCACTCCCGCAGGGGGCGGCCAGCAGCAGGGCGGCGGCGGCGCGGGGGGCTGGGGTCCCCCGCCGGGCGGCTACTCGGACGAACCCCCCTTCTAGGCCGGAGACGGCACAAGGGGCGGGTCGCGACCCGAGCTGAAGACTTCTGAAACGATCTGGAGAGCACAATGGCGAAGGCGCCTGCGCGCAAGCCTAAGAAGAAGGTCTGCGTGTTCTGCAAGGAGAAGATCTCCTATGTGGACTACAAGGACACCAACCTGCTGCGGAAGTTCATTTCCGACCGTGGCAAGATCCGCGCTCGTCGCGTGACCGGTAACTGCACGCAGCACCAGCGTGACGTCGCCGTGGCCGTCAAGAACAGCCGCGAGATGGCGCTGCTGCCGTACACCAGCACTGCTCGCTGAGAAAGGGTGATCTTGTCATGAAGCTCATCCTCACCCACGAGGTGACCGGTCTCGGTGAGCCCGGCGACATCATCGAGGTCAAGGACGGCTACGGCCGCAACTACCTCATCCCGCGCGGCTACGCGATCCGCTGGAGCCGCGGCGGGGAGAAGGACGTGGCGGCCATCCGTCGCGCCCGCAAGGTTCGCGAGATCCGCACGCTCGACCAGGCCACCGAGGTCAAGGGCCGGCTCGCGGGTCTCAAGGTGACGCTCCAGACGCGCGCCGGCGACACGGGCCGCCTGTTCGGCTCGGTCACCGTCGCGGACGTCGTGGCGGCCATCAAGGCCGCCGGCGGTCCGGACATCGACAAGCGGCGCGTCGAGATCGGTACTCCGATCAAGACCGTCGGGTCGCACCGCATCACGGTTCGCCTCCACCAGGAGGTGTCGGCCGCGCTCGACCTCGACGTCGTGCCCGCCTGACCCGAATCACCCGAACGGCCCGATCCCCTTGCGGGGTCGGGCCGTTCGGCGTTTTCCGAGTACCGAATGAGTAGTGGTACTCATGTCGCGCCCGCCCCCCGAGGCCCAGTCTGGACGTACACGCCGGGCGGGCCGGCGGGGCAAAGGGGCGGGCGGTCATGGCCAGATTCATCCGACAGTGGTTGCTGCGCGTGGTCAGCTTCGCGCTGACCGGGCTGTATCAGCTCTACCGGGTCCATCCCGTGGTGTGGCGCTGGACCGCCACCCACTATCGGCCGTGGATGCAGCGGTTCGCCCGTCGACACGCGTGGATGACCTGCCAGTTCGCCGCGCTCGACGTGCCCGCCTACCGCGACTTCCTGCGCCGGCACCGGTGGCGCTTCCGCTGGTTCGACCTCGCGTCGTATCCGGAGACGTCCAAGGAGAACTACGTCAAGGCGTATCCCGAGGACAGCCGCTGTTGGCTGGGCGCCCTGGAGGTGGCCGGGACCGTGGTGGACGAGTCGTCGGGCTCCTCCGGGACGCCGCACAACTGGCTGCGCTCGCGCCGCGAACTCAAGTCGGTGCACCGCAACGTGGCCGGCTACACGTCGATGGTCTTCCCCCGGCGCAAGTTGTTCGTGATCAACGCCTACTCGATGGGCGCGTGGGCGACCGGCACGAACACCGGAATCGCGATGGCGCGGGTGGCGATGGTGAAGAACACCGGCCCCGACATCGACAAGATCGTGGACACGCTGCGCCACTTCGGGCCGCGCTTCACCTACCTGGTCACCGCGTACCCGCCGTTCCTCAAGCATCTGCGCGACCGGCTGGACGCGGACGGCTTCGACTGGACCCGGCACCGGATGTACGGCTTCGTCGGCGGCGAGGGCATGACCGAGGCGCTGCGCGACTACCTGGAGGAGCGCTTCGTCAAGGTGCGCTCCGGCTACGGCGCCTCCGACCTGACGATAGGGATGGCCGGCGAGAGCGACGCGACGGTGTGGTTGCGCAAGCGGCTGCTGACCGACGAGCGGCTGCGCACCCGGATGCTGGGACCGGACGAGGGCCGGGTGCCGATGGTGTTCCAGTACAACCCGCTGGAGACCTACCTGGAGACCAACGCCGAGGACGAGGTGATCTGCACGATCAACTCGACCGCTGTGATGAGTCCGAAGGTGCGCTACAACATCGGCGACGAGGGCCGGTTGCTGACCTTTCCGGAGGTCGAGGCGATGATCCGGCCGGACCGGGAGGCGTGGGCCGACTGGGAGCGCGCGGCGCGGGTGGAGGGCATGCGGCTGCCGCTGCTGCTGCTGTTCGGCCGCAAGGACAGCACGATCTCCTACATGGGCGCGAACATCTATCCGCAGGATGTCGAGTACGGGCTCTACCGGGACAACCCGATGGCGGCGCACCTGGAGGGGTTCTGCCTGACCGTCGACGAGTACGCCGACCTGGAGAGCCGTCCGGTGGTCAACCTGCAACTGCGCGACGGGGCTTCGCTGGACGAGGCGGATCGGGAAAAGCTCGCCCTGGTGTGCCGGGAGGGTGTGGTGCGGCATCTGGCCCGGGTCAGCCGGGACTTCGCGCAGTCGCTCGCGGAGGATCCGACGGCGGCCGATGTACGGGTGCTGGTCCACGACTTCGGGACCGGGCCGTTCCTGCGCGGCACCACCCGGATCAAGAACGTCTATCTCGTGGAAGGGGAGCAGCGATGAGGACCACCGATTTCTCGGCGGCGCCGCCGCAGGCGCGCGGTGAGGCGATGTTCATCGGGGCCACGCACTACAGCGGTCCGCGTTCGCTGCTCTCGCTGGCCCGGCCGTGGTTGCGGATGGTGCGCACGATGAAGCGCATGGAGGGCTACCGCTGGCACAAGGTCTATCTGCAGGGGCCGTTCACGCTGGGCACCATCGCGGTGTTCGCCGACCGTGAGGCGCTGATGCGGTTCGCCCGTACGACCGCGCACCGCGATCTGATGTGCTGGATGACCGATCGGGGCGATCGTAACGGCACGGCGGGGTTCATCCGGCTCTTCGACGCGCGGCCCGACGGGTACAGCAATGGCGAGTGGCGGGCCGAGGGGCGCGAGATGGCGCACATCGAGGAGTTCACCCCGATCGGCCGCGAGGAGAGCGGCCCGCCGGTGCACCGGAAGGCGAAGAGGTCGTGACGCTCACTGTGGAGCGGGTGGGGTCTCGGCGCGCGTTGCGCGACTTCTGCGCGTTGCCGATGCGGCTGCACCCGAGGGAGCGCTATGTGCCGGTGCTGCGCGATCAGGTGCGGCGGTGGGCGCGGGCCGGGGTCGAGTTGTATCTGGTGCGCGATCGGGCCGGGCGGGTGGTGGGGCGCACCTGTACGCACACCGAGGCGCGGTTCGACGCCAAGTTGGGTGGGCGCCATCAGCTGTTCGGGCTCACCGAGTTCGCCGAGGACCCGGCGGTGTTCGCCCGGCTGGTGGAGCTGATCGAGGAGCGGGCCGTGCGGGCGGGGGCGCAGAGCCTGTTCGGGCCGGTGGCGCTGTTGCCGAACCAGACCGGCGGGGTGATCACGTCGGGGTTCACCGAGCGGGGCTTCGTGGACTCGGCGTGGAATCCGGCGCGATATCCCGAGACCTACGAACGGGCCGGATTCGCCCGACGGTTCTCGGCGTCGACGTGGATCTGTCCGGGGCTGGCCCAGCGGGTGGACGATCCGGCGGCGACGTATGCGTTCGACGACGCGCGGATCGCCGCCGAGCAACTGGTGGTCCGGCGCGGGTCGCGGCGTCGGTTGGCCGAGCAACTGCCGATCCTGCACACGATGTTGAACGCGAGCTTCGCGCAGCTGGGCTACTACACGCCGATCGCCCTGGACGAACTGCGGGCGCAGACCGAGGGGTTGGCGTATCTGCTGGACGAGTCGCTGTTGCTGTGGCTGGAGCGGGCCGGCGAGCCGGTCGCGTTCACCCTCGCGGTGCCGGACATCTCGGAGTTCCTGATCCGGATCCGCGGCGATCTGCACCTGGGCAACCAGGTGCGGCTGCTGGCGACCCGGGGGCGGTATCGCCGGGAGGCGGTGTTGATCATCAAGGGCACGGTGCCCGGGGCCCAGGGGCGCGGCTATCTCACCCTGCTCGCGCGGGAGCAGTATCGCGCGCTGCGGGCGGGCGGCTACGACACGTTGCGCAGCACGTGGGTCGAGGACGACAACAAGGCGTCGGCGGCGCAGTATCGCCGGATCGGCGGGCGGGAGCTGCATGGTCACACCTTCTACGCGAAGCCGGTCGGGAGTGCCCGATGAGCGCCGAACTCGCGGATCTGCTCCGGTTGGCCGGGCGGGCGCCGAGCGCGCACAACACCCAGCCGTGGACGGTGGCGCCGAGTGGCGCTCTGGGCTACGTGCTGTCCTGGGATCCGGCGCGGGCGTTGCCGGTCGGTGATCCCGGGCGGCGGGACCTGTTCCTGGGGCTGGGGGCTTTCGTGGAGGCGTTCTCGATCGCCTCGGCGGCGCTGGGTGTGCCGTTGCGGGTGGAGTACGCGGGGGCGCCGGAGCGGGAGCGGGGGGTGGTGGCCCGGTTCGTCCGGGCGGACGAGTGTTATCGCACTCCGTTCACGGCGGCGGAGCTGACCGGGCGGCGCAGTGCGCGGGGGGCGTACGAGCCGGGGGTGGTGCCGGACGCGGTGTTCGCGGAGGCGGTGGGCGCGTTCGCGGGGTCGGCGGGTCTGTGGCGGGGTGGGACCCGGGCGCTGGCGCCGCTGCTCGACGAGGCGGATCGGTGGATGTTCGGGGATCCGGCGCTGGTCGGCGAGTTGCGCCGGTGGTTGCGGTTGCGGGTGGGGCGGGAGTCGGCGCGGGACGGGTTGACCGGGCGGGCGTTGGCGTTGTCCGGGGTGGAGGCGCGGGCGCTGCACGCGGTGTTGCGCCCGGGGGCGTATCGGGTGTTGCGGCCGGTGGGGTTGGCGCGGGCGCTGGCGGCGTCCTCGCGGGGGGTGTTGCGCTACGACGGGAGTGTGCTGGTGGTGACCGCGCCGGCCGCGCCCGGGGATCCGGCCGAGCTGCTGGAGCCGGGGCGGGGGTTGTTCCGGTGTTGGTTGACGTTGGCCCGGCACGGCTACGCGACGCATCCGCTGAGCCAGCTGATCGACTGCGCGCGGACGGCCGAGGAGGTGGCGGGCCTGGTGGGGGCGGTGCCGTTGGCGGTGTTCCGGGTGGGGCGACCGGTGGGCGAGCCGGTGCGGTCGGCACGGTTGACGGACTGAGCGGGCGGGGGTGGGCGGTGCTCGGCGGGCTTCGGGCGGGTGATGGAATCGCTCGAAAGGGCGGTCGGGTCGGCTTGCCTTGATACCCCCTAGGGGTATAACTTCGTGATCGTGGAGCCGACGATGGCCTCCGCGTCGAGGAAAGGATCACCGTCATGAGCACCGCCACCTTCACCGTCAGTGGGATGACCTGCGGTCACTGCGTGTCCTCCGTCACCGAGGAGGTCTCCGAGGTGGCGGGCGTGACCGATGTCGTGGTCGAACTGGCCTCGGGTCTGGTCACCGTGACGTCGGCGCGGCCGGTGGACCCCGACGCGGTGCGCGCGGCGGTCGTCGAGGCGGGCTACGAGGTCGTCGGCGCGTGAGGCGAGGCCGTCCCGTCGGTCGCGCCGGCGGGACGGCGGGTTCGCCTTGGGGGATCGGCGCGGGCGCGCTCAGCGGCGGCCGGTCACCAGCCACGCGTCGGCGCGGACCCGATGGCCGAGCAGGATCACCCGGGCGAGCATGAAGGTCCCGATCGCCCACCACCACATCGCGATCAGGCCGCCGCCGAGGGCCAGCACCGTGCCCAGGGCCGCGCAGAACGCGGCCAGCACGAGGGGCATGGTGAGCGCGAGGTAGCGCCCGTCGCCCGCGCCGATGAGCACCCCGTCCAGGACGAACACCGCCGCGGCCATCGGCTGGAGCGCGGCGACCGCGAGCAGCGCGCCGGCCAGCAGGTGGCGCACCGCCGGGTCGTCCGTGAACAGCGGGATGTACAGCGGACGCGCCGCGACCACCACGATCGCGAACAGCGCCCCCGTCCACACTCCCCACACCAGCATCCGGCGCGTGGCGGCGCGGGCGCCGGTCGCATCGCCCGCGCCCAGGGCGCGGCCGACGATCGCCTGGGCGGCGATCGCGAGGGCGTCGAGGGCGAAGGCGAGGAAGGTCCACACCTGCCAGGCGACCTGGTGGGTGGCGATCGAGGTGTCGCCCATCCGGGTCGCCGCCACGGTGGCGCCGATCAGGATCGCGCGCAGGCTGACGGTGCGCACGAACAGCGGTGCGCCGGCGCCGGCCGACGCGCGGATGCCGGCCAGGTCGGGGCGCAGCGAGGCGCCGTGCCGACGGGCGCCGCGCACGACGGTGACGAGATAGACCGCGGCCATGCCGGTCTGGGCGATCACCGTGCCCCACGCGGATCCGGCGATCCCCCAGTGCAGGCCGTACACGAAGCCGAGGTTGAGCAGCAGGTTGGCGGTGAAGCCGAGGACCGCCACCAGGAGCGGGGTGCGGGTGTCCTGGAGGCCGCGCAGCACGCCGGTGGCGGCCAGCACGATCAGCATCGCCGGCACGCCGAGCGAGCCGATGCGCAGGTAGGTCACCGCGTGCGGGGTCGCGCTGTCGGAGGCGCCGAAGGCGGCGACGATCCACGGGGCGGTGACCAGGCCGACCACCGTCAGCGCCAGGCCGAGCAGCGCGGCGAGCCAGACGCCGTCCATGCCCTGGCGGATCGCGGCGCGCGGGTCGCCGGCGCCGAGCAGCCGGGCGACGGCGGCGGTGGTCGCGTAGGCGAGGAACACGCACAGGTTGACCAAGGTGGTCAGCATCGCGCCCGCGACGCCGAGTCCGGCCAGCTGCGGGGTGCCGAGGCGGCCGACGATCGCCGAGTCGACGAGCACGAACAGCGGCTCGGCGACGAGGGCGAAGAACGCGGGCACGGCCAGGCGCAGGATGTCGCGGTCGTGTGCCCGGGGCCGGGGGGTGGGGGCGGGCGCGGTGTCGGGTCGCGGGTCGAGCGGCTGTGGATCGAGTGATTGTGGATCGGTCGCCGGAGGGTTCGTCGGCGAGGAGGGGGTGGACGGCACCCGTCCACGGTAGTCATCCACAGGTAAGGGTCACAATGCCGTTCTGCTCATTACCGGCGAGCGCGGGGCGTACGCGGGTGCACACGTGGGGCGATAGCCGCATGATTCGCCCAACAGTTTTTCACATACACAGCCGGTGGATAGAGAAGCCGCAGGTCAGAGCCGGTTTGTGGACATGATTGCGAAGCGTTGACGGCCGACTGCGCACAGCTTGTACACAGCTGGACCCGTCCCTCTCCACAGGTTGTCCACAGTTATCCACAGGCCCTGTGTATGACCGCCTTGGCCGGTCGGGGGTCCACCCGTACGGTGAAGGGCCGCATGCCGCGTCGTGCGGCGATTCTGTCGGCCGTGTGGCGTATGAAGGACACGGTGATTGCGGTGCGATCTCGCGCGAGCCTTGTCGAAAGGAGACCCCGGGCATGAGCGTCTCCGAGTTCGAAGAGGCCCGGCCCGAACCGGCACGCGAAGGATTCGAGCGGACCCCGCCGCAGGACATCGCGGCCGAACAGTCGGTCCTCGGCGGCATGATGTTGTCCAAGGACGCGATCGCCGACGTCGTGGAGAACCTCAAGCCGGTCGACTTCTACCGGCCCGCCCACGAACTCGTCTACAACGCGATCCTGGACCTGTACGCCCGGGGCGAACCGGCCGACGCGGTCACCGTCGCCGCCGAGTTGACCAAGCGCACCGAGATCGGCCGGGTGGGCGGCGCCCCGTACCTGCACACCCTGATCTCGTCCGTGCCGACCGCGGCCAACGCCGAGTACTACGCGCGGATCGTGCGCGAACAGGCGGTGCTGCGCCGCCTGGTCGAGGCGGGCACCCGGATCGTGCAGATGGGATACGCGGCCGACGGCGAGGTCGACGACATCGTCAACAACGCCCAGGCCGAGGTCTACAAGGTCACCGAGCAGCGCACCACCGAGGACTACGCCCCGCTGGCCGACATCATGGAGGGCGCCCTCGACGAGATCGAGGCGATCGGCTCCCGCGGCGGCCAGATGTCCGGCATCCCCACCGGCTTCACCGACCTGGACTCCCTCACCAACGGCCTCCACGCCGGCCAGATGATCGTCATCGCCGCCCGCCCCGCCATGGGCAAGTCGACACTGGGATTGGACATCGCGCGCGCGTGTTCGATCAGGAATGGGCTTTCCAGTGTGATCTTCTCGTTGGAGATGGGGCGCAACGAGATCATGATGCGTCTGTTGTCGGCGGAGGCGCGGGTCGCGCTGCATCACATGCGGTCGGGGAGCATGACCGACGACGACTGGACCCGGCTGTCGCGCAAGATGGGCGAGGTCACCGCGGCGCCGATGTACATCGACGACTCGCCGAACCTGTCGATGATGGAGATCCGGGCCAAGTGCCGCCGGCTCAAGCAGAAGCACGACCTGCGCCTGGTGATCATCGACTACCTCCAGCTGATGCAGTCGGGCGGCTCGCGCCGGGCCGAGAACCGCCAGCAGGAGGTCTCCGAGATGTCGCGAAACCTCAAGCTCCTGGCCAAGGAGCTGGAGGTCCCGGTGGTCGCGATGTCCCAGCTCAACCGTGGCCCCGAGCAGCGCACCGACAAGAAGCCGATGGTCTCCGACCTTCGTGAAAGTGGTTCGATCGAGCAGGACGCCGACATGGTCATCCTGTTGCATCGTGAGGACGCGTACGAGAAGGAGTCGCCTCGGGCCGGGGAGGCGGACCTGATCGTGGCCAAGCACCGCAACGGCCCGACGGCGACGATCACCGTGGCGTTCCAGGGGCACTACTCGCGCTTCGTGGACATGGCCCAGAGCTGAGACCCGGGTCGGTCACGGGGGTGGGGTGAAGGCCCTGCGGGTGTGGATGAGGAGTTCGCGGACGGCCGGGTTGTGGGTGTGTTTCCAGACCAGGGCCAGCAGGGCCGGGGTTTGTACGTCGGTGATGGTGCGGGCGAGCAGGCGGTCGGCGTAGCGGGCGGCCATGGATTGGCTGAGGACGCCGACCGCCAGGCCGCGGGCGGCGAGGTCGGCGATCGCGTCCGCGGCGCTCGCCTCCAGCGCGATTTCGGGGTGCAGGTCGTGGGCCGCGCAGGCTCGGTCGAGGACGGTGCGCAGGCCGGTGCCCGGGGGCATGCAGGTGATCGGGTGGGCGGTCAGGTCGGACAGGGTGATCCGGGAGCGGGCCGCCAGCGGGTGGTCGGGCGGGAAGATCGCGACGAGGCGTTCGTTGATGATCGTCATCGCCTCCAGGTCCTCGGGCGTGGCGGCGGCGACTCCGATCAGGGCCAGGTCGGTGACGCCGGTGCGGACGTCGTGGGTGAGGGAGTCGGAGTTGTCCTCCTGGAGCGCGATCTCGACCCCGGGATGTGCCCGGTGGAAGGCGGCCAGGGCGTCGAACAGCGGGGTGATGGTGCAGCCGATGACCATGCCGATGGTGACCCGGCCCCGGATCAGGTCGGTCACCTCGCCGACCGCCTGACCCACCGATCCGGCGGCGGCCAGTGCGGCGCGGGCGTATTCGAGCGCGGCCTTGCCCGCCACGCTGAGCGTGACGCCGCGCGCCGAGCGCTCGAACAGCTCGGCGCCCAGTTCGCGTTCCAGCTGTCGGATCTGCGCGCTGACCCCCGACTGGCTGATGTGCACCCGCTCGGCCGCCCGGGTGAAGTTGCGCTCCTCGGCGACCGCGACGAAGTATTCGAGCTGCCTCAGTTCCATGACTGTGGATGCTAGTTCCGGGTATTCCGATCCGGCGGATTTCTGGCAGGGCCCGAGGCCGGCCGGGGCGGGTCGGCGATGGTGCCGCAGGTCGCGCCCGCTCGTGTTCGGTGTCGAGGGCCTGGTGGTGCCGTTCATCCGGGAGCCGATCGACAACGCCGGCGGCTCGCTCTGGTACGGCTTCGTCCACATCCGGGACGCGACCGGATGCCGGTCGTACCCCGCCCCTCCGACAGCCGCCGCCCGCCGGGACGCCCTCCGCCCCGGCGTGCGGCGGCGTGCGTGGCCGGGCCACCGACGGGCGGCGGGTGTACCGGGGAGGCGGCGGCGGTCCACGGGCTCCCTCCCCCGGAAGGCCGCGGACCGCTCGCTTCCCCTACGGCGGATCCCGGGGCACGGGGTCTGTTCGGGGCCCGCCGCATGGATGTGATCGTGTCCGGCCGCGCTTGGTGTGCGGTGGGTTCGTGCTTGGTCTTCGTGCCGGGTCTTCGTGCGAACCCGAGTGCGAAGACGTTCATCCCCGGGCACGAGATGTGTCTACTCCCGTTGGAGTAGGAGGTCGTGGAGGCGTCTGCGAGGGCGGTGCACGGCTGTAGTCCCGGGGGCGGAACTTGTGCTCCGGGGCCCGATTTCGTTTGAAGTGGCCGGCGCCGCCTGCCTACCGTCGAAGCTGACACCACCAGCGTTCTCTCGGTTCGTGCGGCGATCGGCGCGCCTTGTGAATCGGTTCACAAGGCGTCTTCGGGGGCCGGTCACACCGCGGGATCGCCCACGCGACCGAGGAGAGATCAATGTTCGGACGACTCGGCAGGCTCGTCGTCCACAACCCCTGGAAGGTGATCGCGGCCTGGCTGATAGCCGCGATCGCCCTCGTCATGTTCGCGCCGAAGCTGAGCGACCTGACCAACCAGGACCAGTCGAGCTTCCTGCCCGGCAAGTACGAGTCCGTACAGGCCCAAGACCTCGCCGAGAAGGCCTTTCCGCAGTCCACCGAACAGACCGCGTTGCTGGTCTTCAAGCGTGCCGACGGCAAGAACCTGACCGAGGCCGACAAGAGCACGGTCAAGGAGATCACCGGCAGGCTGGGCGCGGCCGGCGTCGAGCATGTCAGCAAGGTCGAGGCGGGCGCCGCCAAGGACCGGATCGCCCTGGGCACCGCCTACATCAAGGGCGAACAGCAGGACAAGTTCGTCAACGAGGCGCTGAAGAAGCTCCGCGACAAGGCGAAGCCGATGGTCGACAAGACCGACCTCAAGCTCGGCTTCACCGGCAGCGTGGCGATCAACGTCGACAACGAGGACGCCTTCAAGAAGGCCGAGACGATCGTCGGCGTCGTCACGATCGTGCTGATCATCGTGCTGCTCCTGGCGATCTACCGCAGTCCGATCGCGGCCCTGCTGCCGGTGATCATGGTCGCGCTGGTGTCGATGGTCGCCTCGCCCGTGATCGCCATCGTCGGCAAGGCCACGGGCCTGCAGGTGGACCAGTCGCTGAACACGATCCTGATCGTGGTGTTGTTCGGCATCGGCACCGACTACATCCTCTTCCTGCTCTTCCGCTACCGGGAACGACTGCGCGCGGGCGACGACAAGAAGGAGGCGATGATCGTCTCCGTCGAGCGGGTGGGCGAGGCCATCGCCTCGGCCGCCGGCGCCGTGGTGATCGCCTTCGGCGCGATGTTGCTCGCCACGTTCGGCTCGTTCAAGTCGATGGGCCCGGGTCTGGCCATCGCGGTGATCGTGATGGCGATCGCCGCGTTGACCCTGGTGCCCGCCGTGGTGTCGCTGATCGGCCCGAAGGTGTTCTGGCCGTCCAAGTCCTGGCAGCACCAGCCCAAGGGCACCGCCTTCCACCGGATCGGCGGCCTGGTCGGGCGCAAGCCGGTCGCGGTGGCCCTGGTCGCCGGCGTGGTCATGGTGGCCTTCGCCGCCGGCGCGCTGAACTTCAAGGCCGACTACGACCAGCTCGGTCAGCTGCCCGGGGACACCGAGTCGGCCAAGTCGATGAAGGACATGCAGCTCGACTTCGCGGCGGGCACGCTCAACCCGACGCAGATCTACCTCGAGAGCACCGACGGCAAGCCGATCGACAAGGGCGCGGCGGAGCGCTTCGCCCTGTCGTTCAAGGGCGTCGAGGGCGTCGGCGACCTGAACGAGGCCGGCGAGGACGCGAACGGTTCGCACGTCAAGGTCAGTGGCGACGGAATGTCCGCCGAGATCGCCATCGTGCTCAAGGAGAGCCCGTTCGCGAACAAGGCGCTGGACAGCATCGACCCGCTGCGCGACTTCGCGCACGCCCACCGGCCGGAGGGCACCAAGGCGATGGTGGGCGGCCAGACCGCGGCGTTCACCGACATCCGCGAGGCCACCAACCGCGACCTGTCGGTGATCTTCCCGGTCGCCGGTCTGCTGATCGCGCTGGTGCTCGGCCTGCTGCTGCGCAGCGTGGTGGCCCCGTGGTACCTGATGTTGGCGGTGGTCCTGGGCTTCATCTCGACGATCGGCGCGACGGTCTTCGTCTTCCAGACGCTGGCCGGCAACTCCGGCGTGATGTTCATGCTGCCGGTGATGATCTACATGTTCGTGGTCGCCATCGGCACCGACTACAACATCCTGATGGTCGCCCGCCTGCGCGAGGAGGCCAAGGAGGGACACGAGCCGAGGCAGGCCGCGGCGCTGGCCGTCGAGCACGCGGGTCCCTCGATCGCCGCCGCGGGTGTCATCCTGGCAGGGACGTTCGCGTCGCTCATGATGGCGGGCATCGACATGATGACCCAGATGGGCTTCGCGGTCTCGGTCGGGATCTGCATCTCGGCGTTCGTGATGTCGATGTTCCTGGTGCCCTCGGTGACCGCCCTGATCGGGCACGCCGCGTGGTGGCCGGGACACGGCGACCGGGCGACGGGGCGGGTCGGCCGGGGCGACGAGGACAGGAAACCGGTGTTCGCCGGGGACCGGTGACCCGGTAGGACCGAGGAGAGCAGATGGCCGTGGAAGGCCCCGCGCGAGTTGCCGTGCGGGGTCTTCCCGCGTCCGGGGCCGGAACCGGCACCGGCACGGGCACCCGGGCAGTCGAGTCGGTGGAGCCCTGGTTGTTGCCGCTGCCCAAGTCGTTCTCCCGGCGCCTGAGCTGTCGGCCGTGGCTGGGCGAGGTGCTGCTGGTCGCGCTGGTGCTGCTGTGTGTGATCGGCGGCGCGATCGGTTCGACCAGGCGGCAGGACACCACCGGCAGCCCGGACGCGTTCAACCTGGCCATCGGCGCGCTCACCTGCCTGGTGCTGCTGGGCCGGCTGCGCTGGCCGCTGACCGTGCTGGCGCTCACCGAGGCGGGCCAGATCTTCTACCTGGCCGCCGACGGCCTCGACGGGCCGATCCTGATGCCGACCATGGTGGCGCTGTACACCGTGGCCGCCCGCGGCCAACTGCGCCGCTCGGTGCTGATCGCCTCGGGCGTGGCCCTGCTGCACACCGCGATGCGGATAGGACTGACCCCCGACGGATTCCTGTCCCCGGAGAAGTACCTGTCCGGGATCTGGATGTACCTGCCGGTCGCGATCGGCGAGGCGGTCCGCGCGAAGCGGGCCTACTGGGCGGAGGTACAGGCCCGTCTCGCCCGCGCCGAGCAGGAGCGCGAGGACGAGGCCCGGCGCCGGGTGACCGCCGAACGTATGCGCATCGCCCGCGAGCTGCACGACGTGGTCGCGCACAGCATCGCGATGATCAACATCCAGGCCGGCGTGGCCGCGCACGTCATCGATCGCGACGTGCCGCAGGCCAAGGAGGCGCTGGTACACATCAAGGTGGCCAGCCGCGACGCGCTGGCCGAACTGCGCACCACGCTGGGCGTGCTGCGCCAGGACGGCGACAACGACCTGCCCACCGAGCCGACCCCCGGGGTGGACGACGTGGAGTCGCTGGTGGCGTCCTACCGCAACGCGGGGTTGCCGGTGCTGCTCGAGGAGTCCGGCCAGGACCGGACCCCGTCCGCGCCGGTGGGCCTGGCCCTGTACCGGATCGTCCAGGAGTCGCTGACCAACGCGATGAAGCACGCCGGCGACGGGGCCACCGCGATCGTGCGGGTGGTCTACGGGGAGCACGCGGTCGAGGTCGACGTGCTCGACGACGGTCGCGGCACCCCCGAGCCGGGGCGCGCGGGCGGCGCCGACGGCACCGGCCACGGCCTGCTCGGCATGCGGGAACGGGCGGTCGCCGTGGGCGGCTCGCTCGCGGTGGGCCCCGGCCCCAACGGCGGGTTTTCGGTACACGCGGTGCTGCCGCACCACAAGGGCGCGCCGCCGGCGCGCCGCGAAGGAGAGTCCTCATGACGGTGCGCGTGCTGATCGCGGACGACCAACTGCTGGTGCGCTCGGGCTTCAAGGTGCTGGTCGGCAGCGACCCGGAGCTGGTGGTGGTCGGCGAGGCGGCGAACGGCACCGAGGCGCTGGCGCTGGCCCGGGAGACCACCCCGGACGTGGTGCTGATGGACATCCGGATGCCCGGCATGGACGGCCTGGAGGCGACCCGGCGGATCGTGCGCGACGACGATCTCGCGGGGGTGCGGGTGCTGGTGCTGACCACGTTCGAGGTCGACGAGTACGTGTTCGAGGCGCTGCGGGCCGGGGCCAGCGGATTCCTGGTCAAGGACACCGATCCCGAGGACCTGCTCAAGGCGATCAAGACCGTCGCGTCGGGAGACGCGCTGCTCTCGCCGGGCGCCACCCGCGCCCTGGTGGCCCGCTTCCTGTCCCAGCCCGAGCCCAAGGTGGCCGCCCCGGACCGTCTGGAGGCGCTGACCGACCGCGAGCGCGAGGTGTTGTCGCTGGTCGCGGCCGGGATGAGCAACGACGAGATCGCCGAGCACCTGTTCGTCTCACCGCTGACCGCCAAGACCCACGTCAGCCGGGCGATGGTCAAGCTCGGCGCGCGCGATCGGGCGCAACTCGTGGTGATCGCCTACGAGTCGGGGATGGTTCGACCGGGACGCGGCTGACTTCCCGCGTCCCGGCGCACGTCAGCCCAGATCGCCCGCGAGCAGAGTGTGGATGCCCTCGACGTTGGCCCGCAGGAAGGCCGCGAGGTTGGCGGGCACCAGCCCGACCGAGGCCAGTCCGGCCGGGGTGAACGGCACGCGCACGATGTCGTACTCGCCGTTCGGCTCGTCCACCTCGGGCCCGTGCCGCAGCGCGGGGTCCATCGATTCGAGCCGGCAGGCGAAGAAGTGCTGGACCTTGACCCCGCCGGGCTCGGGCACGGTGTCCACGAACGCGGGCACCGGTCGGCCGATCTTGCCGCCCAACTCCTCGAACACCTCGCGCCGCAGCGCCTCGGTGACCGTGGTGTCCTCGGGCTCGACGCCGCCGCCGGGGGTGATCCAGTACGGGGAACTGCCCGGCTTCGTGCGTTTGATCAGCACCATCCGGTCCTCCTCGTCGAGGAGGATCGCGCGTGCCGTCCGCTTCACCACTGAGCGCATCGTCGTGCCTCTGCTTTCTCGCCAGGCGTTGCCCCCCGTCTGAGACTTGCTTTCCGACGGAGCGGCCGGTTTATGCCTGTCTCACCCCACGCGAAGGGATCATGCCCAGCGCGCGGCGCGCGCGATCAGCTCGCCGTGCAGGTGCGCGATGTGCGGTTGGCTCAGCGTGCCCTCGCGCACCGCGAGGAACACCGTGTGCAACGGCGGCAGTTCGGGCTCCAGGAGGGCCACCACCGCGCGCCGGTCCAGCGCCTCGGCGCACAGGTAGCGCGGCAGCACCGCGATGCCGTGCCCGGCGCGCACACACTCCAGGACGGCGCGCAGGTCGGGGACCGTCACCGCGGCGGGCGCGGTGGGCTTGGCGTCGAACACGGTGGACCAGTAGCGCCGGATCAGCGGCTGCTCCTCGGCCTCGCCGACCAGCGGCACCCCGTCCAGGGCGGCCGGGCCCTGCGCCCGGATCCGGCTCTGCGGCAGCCGCGAGGCCCAGTTCGGCGCACCGACCAGCACGTACTCCTCGTCGGTGAGCGGTGTGCCGACGATCCCCCGGGCGCGCGGGCGCACGTCGGAGATGACCAGGTCGTGCCGGGCCGCGGCGAGCCCGGCCAACAGCGTGTCGCCGGGACCCAGGGTCACCCGTAACCGCAGGCCGCGCCGGACCAGGTCGGCCAGCGACGGCAACACGCGCAGCGCGGTCAGTTCGGTGGGGCCGCCCAGGTGCACCGTGCGCCGCATCGGGTCGGTGCCGCGCAGCTCGCGGGCGGCGATCTCCTCGATCGCGTCCAGGTGCGGGGCCAGTCGGCGGGCCAGTTCGTCGGCGGGGCCGGTGGGCGCCACCCCGCGCGGCAGCCGTTCGAACAGCTGTTTGCCCACCTGCTTTTCCAGGGTGCGGATCTGCGCGGTTATCGCCGGTTGCGACAGTCCGAGCGACGCGGAGGCCCGGGTGAAGGAGCCCGCGCGGTGCACGGCCAGGAAAGTGCGCAACAGCGTCAGGTCCACGGGTCCCCCGTCTCGCGTCCCCCGACCACTCCCGAGAGCCGGGGACATCACGTGATCTTGCCCGAAGTCGCAGGTCAGCCCGGGGAGGCGGCGTCCAGGGCGCGCAGCACGTCGGCGACGAGATCCGCGGTGTCCTCGCAGCCCGCCGAGAATCTGACGAACCCCTCCGCGACATCGTTCCCGGCCCAGCGCGCACGTCGCTCGGCCATGCTGTGCACGCCGCCGAAACTGGTGGCGTCGGCGACCAGTTCGAGGGCGCCCAGGAAGCGACGAGCGGTGTCCGCGTCGGCGAGCGTGAAGCTCACCACGCAGCCGAACCGCCGCATCACACGGGTGGCCACATCGTAGGACGGATCGCCCTTCAGCGCGGGGTGGCGGACATCGGTGACCTCGGGGCGAGCGAGCAGCGCCTCGGCCACGGCCAGCGCGTTGGCGCCCTGCCGATCCACCCGCAACTGGAGGGTGGACAACGAACGATGCGCCAACCAGGCCTCCATCGGCCCGGGCACCGCACCGGTGAGCGAGCGCCAGGACCGGACCCGCTCGGCCAGGTCGGCGCTCGCGCAGGCGACGTAGCCGAGCAGCACGTCGCTGTGCCCGGTCAGCGCCTTGGTGCCGCTCGCCGCCGAGATGTCCGCACCCAGCGCGAGCGGGAGTTGGCCCAGCGGCGTGGCCAGCGTGTTGTCCACCGCCACCAGCGCGCCCCGGGCGTGTGCGAGTTCCGCCACGCGGCGGATGTCGCACACGTCCAGACCCGGGTTGCTCGGGGTCTCCAGCCACACCAGCCGGGCGCCGGGCAGGGCCTGTTCCAGTTCGTCCCCGGCGGTCGGCACGGTGCGCACCTCGACCCCGCGCGCGGCCAGGTGCGCGCCGACCGTGCGGGTGGCGGGGTAGCCGTCGGAGGGCAGCACGACCACGTCGCCCGGCCCGGTGAGGCCGAGCAGGACGGCCGAGACCGCGGCCATCCCGGACGCGAACGTCACCGTGTCGGCGGCGCCCTCCAACGTGCCGATCGCGGTCTCCAGGGCGGCCCAGGTGGGGTTGGCGTAGCGCCCGTACTGGTAGGGCCCGGCCGGTTCGCCGGGCAGGTGGTAGGTGCCGGCGAACACCGGCCCGGGCAGGAAGGGGTCGCCCGGGGCGTGGCCGGGGCTGCCCACCCGGACCGCGCGGGTCCCGTCGCTCCATTCGTCGGTCATCACGACTCCCTCGCTGCCTGTTTCACGTGAAACCTCATGCCGAGCCATCGTGGCGGACGGCCGTCAGTCGCGGTCCAGGATCATGCTCAGGAACCAGCTGACCAGGCCGATCACCAGGGCGCCGAGCAGGGCCGCCCCGAAGCCGTCGATGTGGAAGTCGAGATCGAGCTTGTTGGATATCGCCTCGGTCAGCCACAACATCAGCGCGTTGATCACGAACGTGATCAGGCCCAGGGTGAGTACGAACAGCGGCAGGGAGAGCAGCTTCACGATCGGTTTGATAATCGCGTTGACGATCCCGAAGATGAGCGCGACGAAAATTATCGTCTTGGCCCTGGTGCCGGCCGAGGCACCGTCGGCGAGATCGATTCCGGACACGAACCAGCCGGCGAACCAGATGGCCAGTGCGTTGGCGACAAGTTTGATGAGCAGGCTTTTCATATCTTGATGCTGGCACTCGGCGGGCCTCTCCCGCTCGTGCCTGGACGATAAGTCTGCTCGTGTCGGTAAGGAGTTGGTCACATGAAGGTCTTCCGCCTCGACGACCTGGACGCGGAACGCGCCTTCGAACAGGGCGCGTATCTGAGCTTTCTGCGCGAGCGGAACTTCTCGATGGGCCTGTACGCCCTGGAGCCGGGCGAGAGCGACACCCAGAAGCCGCACGGGCAGGACGAGGCGTACGTGGTGATCAGCGGCCGGGCCACGCTGACCGTGGGCGACGAGTCGACCGCCGTCGCCCGCGGCAGTGTGGTGTACGTGCCGGCGAAGGTGCCGCACCACTTCCACCGGATCACCGAACCGCTGCGCGTGCTGGTGTTCTTCTCGCCGCCGGAGGCGTGAGCGGGCGACCGGCCGTCCCCCTCCCGCAGGCGGCGCCTCCGCCCACCGACCGAGCGGTGTACGACAATCGCATCTCGGGATCCGACGACGGGAAGTACATCCGATGGCACTGCGCGACGAACTCTGGGCGTCGATCGAGGACGTCTACGCGGCGATCCTCGACCACCCCTTCATCCACGGACTCACCGACGGCACGCTGCCGCGCGAGGCGTTCCGGCACTACGTCGTGCAGGACTCGCACTACCTGCGCGACTACGCCAGGGCGCTCGCGGTGTGCGCGGCCAAGGCGCCGGACGAGGCGACGACCGTACAGTTCGCGCGGGACGCGGCCGGGGCGATCGCGGCCGAGCGGTCGCTGCACGAGGGCTTCATGATCGACTTCGGCAGCTCGGTGGCCGACGCGACGGCGACCGAGCCGGTGTTGCCCAGCACCCGCGCCTACGTCAGCTACCTGATGGCCACCGTGCACAACGGCTCGTTCGCCGAGGGCGTGGCCGCGGTGCTGCCCTGCTACTGGATCTACGCCCGGGTGGGTGACGCGCTGCTCGCCAAGGGTTCGCCCGACGAGTTGTACGGGCGGTGGATAGCCACCTACGGCGCCGAGGAGTTCCAGGAGACGGTGCGCGCGGTCCTGGATCTGGTGGACCGGATCGGCGAGGACCTGTCGGCGGGCGAACGGGCCCGGATGCTGGAACACTTCGCGACCACCGCGCGCTACGAGTGGATGTTCTGGGACGCCGCGTGGCGAGGCGAGCGCTGGCCGGTCTGAGCACGGGGTACGGCGGAGCGCGGCCCGGCGCACGTCGGGCCGCCGTCGCGCGGAGCGGAACCGGCCTTCCCGGGTAGGGCGTGTCCTCCCGGGGAATGTGCTCCCCTGGTGTGCACGTCTCGCGTGGGTTCGCGTGACTTGGGGGTTGGACGATGGAGACATGGCCGCGGTGGGCGCGCATCGGCGTTCCGGTGGTGGCGCTGGTGCTGCTGTGCTGGTTGCTGATCTGGCTGTTCTCGGCCTTCCTGATGGTCCTCGTCAAGGGTGTCGTGGGGTTGTTCGTGGTGATCGGCATGGTCGTGCTCGCGCGTACGGCGGTGGCCGGTCGGGGACCGCGCGATCCGCTGGAGTGAACCCGGCGCTGGTCGTGCGGTCGGCGGTGTGCCAGGGTGGGGGCGCACCACACGGAGATACACGGGAGCTCGGGGCACCGGGCTGAGAGGGCGCTGAGGCCGCGCCGACCGCAGAACCTGACCGGGTAATGCCGGCGTAGGGAGCCTTTCCATGACCTCGCACGACACTTCGCTGCCCGCCGCCGGCATCGCCGCCGCGCAGACGGTCACCAGCGGTCCGATTTCCCCCGCCCACCACCGCGGCTACGTCGCCGGATCGCGCGAGGACCTGCGCGTCCCGGTGCGTACGGTGCACCTGACCAACGGCGAGACGGTTCGCCTGTACGACACGTCCGGCCCGTACACCGATCCCGCCTTCGAGGTGGACGTGCGGCGCGGTCTGCCCGCGTTGCGCGAGGGGTGGATCGACGAGCGCGGCGACACCGAGCGCTACGACGGCCGGATCGCCGACCTCACCCCGGCCGGGCTCGCGGTGCCGGGCGCGGGGGTGCGTCCCCGGCGGGCCGCCGGATCCGAGGCGGTGACCCAGCTCGGCTACGCCCGGCGCGGGCTGATCACCCCGGAGATGGAGTTCGTGGCCGTCCGCGAGGGCCTGACCCCCGAGGTGGTGCGGGACGAGATCGCCGCCGGGCGGGCGGTGTTGCCCGCGAACATCAATCACCCCGAGATCGAGCCGATGGCGATCGGGAAGAACTTCCTGGTCAAGGTGAACGCGAACATCGGCAACTCGGCGGTGACCTCCTCGATCGAGGAGGAGACCGACAAGCTGGTGTGGGCGATCCGCTGGGGCGCGGACACCGTGATGGACCTGTCCACCGGCAAGGACATCCACACCACGCGCGAGTGGATCGTGCGCAATTCGCCGGTCCCGATCGGCACGGTGCCGCTGTACCAGGCGCTGGAGAAGGTGAACGGCAAGCCCGAGGAACTGACCTGGGAGCTGTACCGGGACACCGTGATCGAGCAGTGCGAGCAGGGCGTCGACTACATGACGGTGCACGCCGGTGTGCTGCTGCGCTATGTGCCGCTGACCGCGCGGCGCAAGACCGGGATCGTCTCGCGCGGCGGCTCGATCATGGCCGCGTGGTGTCTGGCGCACCACCGGGAGAACTTCCTGTACACGCACTTCGCCGAGCTGACCGAGATCCTGCGCGCGTACGACGTGACCTACTCGCTCGGCGACGGCCTGCGTCCGGGCTCGATCGCCGACGCCAACGACGCGGCGCAGTTCGCCGAGTTGGAGACGCTGGGCGAACTGGGCCGGATCTCCCGGTCGATGGACGTCCAGGTGATGATCGAGGGCCCCGGCCACGTGCCGATGCACAAGATCAAGGAGAACGTCGACCTCCAGCAGCGCATCTGCGACGAGGCGCCGTTCTACACCCTGGGCCCGCTGACCACCGACGTGGCGCCCGGCTACGACCACATCACCTCGGCGATCGGCGCGGCGATGATCGGGATGTGGGGCACCGCGATGCTCTGCTACGTGACGCCGAAGGAGCACCTGGGCCTGCCGGACCGCGACGACGTCAAGGCGGGCGTGATCGCGTACCGGATCGCCGCGCACGCGGCCGACCTGGCCAAGGGCCACCCGGGCGCGCAGGCGTGGGACGACGCGCTCTCCGACGCCCGGTTCGAGTTCCGCTGGCAGGACCAGTTCGACCTGGCGATGGACCCGGACACGGCGCGGGCCTATCACGACGCGACACTGCCGGCCGAGCCGGCGAAGACCGCCCACTTCTGCTCGATGTGCGGGCCGAAGTTCTGCTCGATGCGGATCTCCCACGACATCCGCGCCGAACACGGCGACGGCGCGGCGGTCGTGGCGGTCGACGCCGAGGCCGAGGCGGGCATGCGCGCCAAGTCGGCGGAGTTCGCCGCCTCGGGCAACCGGGTGTATCTGCCGCTGGCCGACTGAGTCGCGGCGAGGGACCGCGGATCCCGGTATCCGCGGTCCCTCGCCGGACACACGCTAGGAGATCGCCCGGAGTCGGCCGGTGCCCGACCGGCGCAGTTGCTCGAGGCTCGTCGCCGTCGCCTCGTCCGCCGGCAGGAAGACGACCAGCTGCTGGTCGTCGCAGGCGAGTTCGAGCGTCTCCCGGTTGAGTTCGAGTCGGTGGCCCGAGGGGTGGTCGAGGCGGAGTACGCCGCGTGCGGGCACCACGTGTCGGTTCAGGCGGCTGGTGAACTCGGGTCCGGCGAGGGGCCCGAGTTCGTTGGTGATCCACTGGGAGCCCTCGGCCGAGGGGGCGAGCCAGAGGTCGAAGGCCTGCTCGTCCGCGACGACGTCCCAGTCGACGAAGAAGGTCCGGGCGGCGGGGTCGGTGAACACGTAGCGGGTCAGGTTCGGGGCGTCGGCGTCGAGCAATCCGCTCGCGCCCATGACCGACGCGTATCCGGCGGTGTAGGCGAGCACGTAGCCCAGGCGGTTGCTCACCGCGGCGATGCCCGGTTCGAGGAGGCGAAGGGTCTCGCGAATGGTCGGGCGCACCTCCCGGGCCGGCGGCGTGGGCGTGGGCCGGGGATGGGCGGAGCATTCGCCGCCGCTGATCTTCGCGAGGTAGCGCAGGTGCACCCGTTCCGCGGGGTCGAGGCTGAGCGCGTCGGCGAGCGCGTTCACGATCGACACCGAGGGATTGCGGTCCCGGCCCTGTTCGATACGGGTCAGGTATTCGACGCTGATGCCGGCTCGCGCGGCGAGATCCAGGCGCCGCAGTCCCGGCGACCTGCGTCGGCCGCGGTCGGGCAGGCCCAGTGATTCCGGTTGCACGCTGTCGCGTTTGGTGCGGATGAAATCCCCCAACGGCGTACTCATGCCGCGAGCATAGGCCGCCGATCGCCGCCGGTGGAGGGCTCAGCGTGGCTCCCCTGGGGCCGGCCTGAGCGCGGTCTGGTTGCCCCCGCGGCGCGGCCGGATCGTGGTGGGCATGGAGAACAAGCCCAAGTTGCTGATCATCGTCGGAAGTGTTCGCGAGGGCCGATTCGGCCCGGTCGTGACCTCGTGGTTCACCGAACAGGTGAGTGCCCACGGCGGATTCGAGGTGGATGTCGTCGATCTGGCCGAGATCGACATCCCGTTGGCGCTGCCCGCGGCATCGCCCAAGGCCCCCGCCGACGAGTACCCCCGTCCGGCCGGGATGGCACCGCTGACGTCGGCCCTGGCGAGTGCCGACGCGATCGTGCTGGTCACGCCGGAGTACAACCACAGCTATCCCGCGTCGTTGAAGGCCGCCATCGACTGGCACTTCACCCAGTGGACGGCCAAGCCCGTGGCCTTCGTCAGCTACGGCGGCGCGGCGGGCGGCCGGCACGCGGTGCTGCACCTGGAGAACGTGCTGACGGAGCTGCACGCGGTGACCATCCGCGACGGCCTGGCCTTCCCGAACTACTTCCTCACGTGGCGGGACGACCGCCCGACCGATCCCGAGGCCGCAGGCTACGCCAAGGTCCTGCTCGACCAGTTGTCCTGGTGGGCGCACGCGCTCCGGTCGGCGCGGGAGACGACTCCGTATCCGGCATGAGGCGGGACGACGGCGGCCCGGGATCCGGGCCGCCGTCAGGCCGGTCCGGGCGGCTCCGCCTCGCCGGCGACGACGACGCCGTGTTCGTACGCGAACACCACCGCCTGAGCCCGGTCGCGCAGACCCAGTTTGGCGAACATGCCACCCACGTGGCTCTTCACGGTCGCCTCCGTGACCACGAGGTGGGCGGCGATCTCGCTGTTGGACAACCCGCGGGCGACCAGGAGCAGGGCCTCTCGTTCGCGCGGGGTCAGCGCCGCGAGGAGCCCCGGCGGGGACCGCAGCGGGTCGGTCCGGCCGGCGAAGTTCTCGATGAGGCGCCGGGTGATCGACGGCGAGAGCAGCCCCTCCCCGGCGTGGACCACGTGGATCGCCTCCACCAGGCGGGCGCGCGAGGCGTCCTTGAGCAGGAATCCCGCGGCGCCCGCGCGCAACGCGCCGAAGACATACTCGTCCAGGTCGAACGTGGTCAGGATCAGTACGCGCGGGGGCGGCGAGATCCCGGCGGCGTGCAGGCGGGCGGTGGCCTCGACGCCGTCCATGCGCGGCATCCGGATGTCCATCAGGATCACGTCCGGACGCAGCACGGTGGCCAGTTCGACGGCCTCGTCGCCGTCCTCGGCCTCGCCGACCACGTCGAAGTCGTCCCGGGTCTGCAGGAACAGGCGCAGGCCGGTGCGGATCAACTCCTGGTCGTCGACGATCAGCACGCGGATGCTTCCGGCGCTCACGCGCGATCCCCCAGGGGCAGTCGGGCCGCGACCCGGAAGCCGCCCTCCGCGCCGGGCCGGGCCTCCAGTTCGCCGCCGAGCACGCCGATCCGCTCGCGCATGCCGACCAGGCCGTGGCCGCCCGGGGCGGGTTCGGCCGCCGGCGCGCCGTCGTTGACGATCGTGACCCGCAGATGGGTGGCGCCGAAGTCGAGGGTGACCGCGACGCGGGTGGGACGGGCGTGCTTGAGCACGTTGGTCAGTGCCTCCTCGACGATGCGGTACACCGACAACTCGACGCCGCCGGCGAGCGGCCGGGAGGTGCCGGTGACCTCCAGGTGTGCGGGCAACCCGGCCTCGCCGAACGAGGCGACAAGCGTAGGCAGTCGGGCCAGTGAGGGTTGCGGGTGCATCCGCACACCCTGGTCCGGCTCGCGCAGCAGCAGCAACATCCGGCGCAACTCGACCAGGCTCTGCTCGGCGTTGCGCTCGACCCGCTCCAGCGTGTCGTCGGCCACGTCGGGCGCCACGCGCAGCACGTCGCGCGCGCCGCGTACGCCCACCAGCGTCACGGTGACCGAGTGGGCGATGATGTCGTGCAGTTCGCGGGCGATCGCGGCGCGTTCGCGCTGGGCCGCGATCACCGAGAGTTGCTCGCGCTCGCGCTCCAGGTGGGCCGCGCGTTCCTCCAGCGCGGCGGTGTAGCGGCGCCGGGTCTGCGCGTAGGTGCCCAGGGCCCACGCGATGACGGTGACCGGGAACGAGACGATGTCGGCCGCCATCAGGAACACGGCCGTCGGCACGAGGGCGGCCACCGACGCCCGCCGCTCGCGCAGTTCGGCGATGGTGAACAGGGCCACCAGCGCCGGCGCCCCGCCGGGACTGGCGCCGGTCGCCACGAGCAGCGCCTCGACGGCGCACACGGCCGGGAGCACGACGAGGGGTGCGAGTCGTCGGGCGAGCAGGAGCGCGCCACTGCCCACGATCAGGACCACCCGCAGCGGCCGGACCGCGGTCGAGTCGTCGAAGTTCAGGTTGAGTTCGACGACGAGGGCCACCACCGCGACGACGGCGTCCAGTACCGCGAAGCGGCGCGCGTGGAGCCATGCGCGCGCCGCCCGTACGGACCGGGGTATCGCGATCACGCCAGGTCACGCCGACGCTCGCCGGCGACGGCCGCGACCACCAGCACGATCGCCCAGGCGCCCAGCACCACCGCGGCGGCTCCCGGCGACAACGCCGTGCCGCGCGACGCGCGGGACAGCACCTCGGCGGCGCCGAACGGGGTGTAGGTCACCGCGGTTTCGGCGACACCGGAGATCAGCGGCAGCACCGCGAAGTTCACCAGCAACACCACGACCACCCCCACGACCGGACCGCGCACCATCGCGCCGACGGCGGCCCCCATGATCGCAGAGAGCACGAAGGCGACCAGGTTGCCCGCCGCGACCGAGGTCACCTGGCCGGGGGTGAGGTCGGCCCCCGGGTGGTCGGCGAGCAGGGGCAGGCCGAGGCCGACCGACACGGCGACCAACAGGGCGGCGATCGACAGGCCGGTCAGCGCGTAGGCGCCGATCCTGGCGAGCAGGAGTGTGCCGCGGTCGCGCCCGGCCACCAGCGCGGCCGGCGCGGCGGTGCGGTGGCGATACTCGCCGGCCGCGCCGACCAGGCCCCACACCATCAACAGGACCGGCAACCCGGCCAGGGCCTGCTCCTTCTCGCCCACCTCGTCCAGCCGACCCGAGCCGACGGCGACGATCAGCACGTTGAGCACCGCGTACCCGATGCCGCAGGCGACGAAGGTGTGCAGCGAGCGGGTGGTGAGCGTCTTGAGCAGCTCGCCCCGGAGCAGGCGGCTCACGCGCGCCGTCCTTCGGTCAGGTCGAGGAACACGTCCTCCAGGGAGGTGGTCCGCGCCGTGATCTCCTCCAGTGGGATACGTTCGCCCAGGGCCAGGCGGGCGACCTCGGCGGCCGGGAGCGCCTCGATCCACAGGCCGCCGCCGGGCGCGGGCCGGACCCGGGCGCCGGCGCCTTCGAGGAGTGTGGTCAGCCGCCCGGGCTCGGCGGTTCGTACCGAGAGCGCGCCCTGTTCGAGCTCGCCGATCGGGCCGGTGTGGATCAGCCGACCCCGGTCGATGACGACCACGTCGTCGACCGTGCGCGCGGCCTCGCCGAGCATGTGGCTGGAGAGCAGGGTGGTACGGCCGCGCGCGGCGCGTTCGCGCAGCAGCGTGCGCAGTCGGCGGATGGCCTGGGGGTCCAGGCCGTTCACCGGTTCGTCCAGGACCAGGACCTCCGGATCGCCGAGCAACGCGGCGGCCAGTCCCAGGCGTTGGCGCATACCCAGCGAGTAGGTGCCCACCCGCCGCCCGGCGGCCTGCTCCAGTCCGACGATCTCCAGCACCTCGTCGACCCGGGCGCCCGGCAGGCCGGCCAGGAGCGCGGAGGCCCGCAGGTGGGCCCGGCCGGTGCGGCCGGGATGGGCGCCGCACGGCTCGATGTGCACGCCCAGCGCGCGGGCGTCGCGGGGCACCGGACCGCCTCGGAAGGTCACGTGTCCGGCGGTGGGCCGGGCCAGTCCGACGATCGTCTTCAGCACGGTCGTCTTGCCCGCCCCGTTCGGGCCGAGGAATCCGGTCACCACCCCCGCCCGCACGGTGAAGGAGAGACGGTCGACCACGGTGGTGCGGCCGTAGCGTTTGGTCAGTTCGTGGACCGCTATCGCCGGGGTGTGTGGGGGCGTCGAAGTCATGCCGAAAGCATCGGCGCCGCCGATCTCCCGGTCTTCGGTCGAAGGACCGAACCCGATCTGCCACTTGCGGAGGAGTGTCGGGGTGGGGCGGCGCGGTCAGTGTGGGGCCGGGATCAGGACGACCTTGCCGGTGATCGTGCCCGACTCGGCCAGGGTCATCGCCTCCGCGGCCCGGGTCAGCGGGATGCGGGCGGCCACCTGGGGGGTGATGGTGCCCTCGGCGAGCAGGGCCAGGACCTCGGTCAGGTCGGCGCGCAGGCGGGCCCGGAACGCGGCCGGGCGGCGCTTGCCGGCCCAGATGTTGTAGAAGTGGGTGCGCCGGCCGTTGGGCAGCAGGTTCCACCACAGCAGGCGGGCGATCAGCCCCAGCACCGGGAGCCGGGACGAGCCGGGCCGGTCCTTGGTGGCCGCCGTTCCGTAGGAGACCAGCGTGCCGCCCCGGGCGAGCAGTCGGAACGAGTCGACGATGCCGTCCCCGCCCACGTGGTCGAACACCGCGTCGACGCCGTCGGGGGCCGACTCGCGCACCAGGGACGGCAGATCGGGCGCGCGGTAGTCGAGCGGGACGGCGCCGAGCGCGCGTACCGCGTCGTGGTGGCGCGGGGACGCGGTGCCGATCACCCGGATGCCCGCGTGCGTGGCCAGCTGGACCAGGGTCGAGCCCACGCCGCCGTTGGCGCCGTGTACCAGGATCGTCTGTCCCCGGCGCACCTTCGCCACGCGGTGCAACATCTGCCACGCGGTGATCCCGTTGACCACCACCGTCTCCGCCTCGGCCGGGTCGACCTCCTCGGGCACCTCGACCAGGTCGGCGACCGGGAGCACGATCCGGCTCGACCAGCCGCCGACCTTGGTCAGCGCGGCGAAGCGGCGGCCGACGAGGGAGGCGTTCACCCGGGGGCCCACCCGCGACACCGTGCCGACGAGGTCGTAGCCGGGCACGAACGGGAAGGGCGGCTGGTCGTAGTACTTGCCCCGGCGCATCTGCTGCTCGGCGAAGGACACCCCCGACGCCTCGACCGCGAGCAGCACCTCCCCGGGGCCCGGCTCGGCGACCGGGCGCTCGCGCACCTGCAGACCCGAGGGGTCGACGACGCCCGGGAGCACGATCTCGGTCGTGGTCTCGGCGGGGGGCCGGCCCTGGGCGTGGGGCGTGGACACGGACGTGGTCTCGATCGCACTGGTGGTCATGGCATCTCCCGGACTAGTGACTCTCAATCACCTTCGTTATAGCCTCTAACTTAGTGCATTCCTGTAGTCCGTCAAGGTTTCCCGTGAAACACGTCGACTGGGCCCTGTCCGCCGGACAGGGCCTAGATCGGCGCCGACCAGGTCACCGTCGTCCCGGACCCCTCCGGCCCCGGGCCGAAGTCCGCCCGCCCGCCCAACTCCTCGGCCCGGCCCGCCAGATTGGCCAGCCCGCTGCGCCGACCGCCCGGCGCGATGCCCACCCCGTCGTCGGTGACGGCCAGGGCGACGGCGCCGCCGGCCACCACCAGGCTCACCTCGACGCGTGACGCGTGCGCGTGGCGGGAGACGTTGGACAAGATCTCGCGCAGCGCGGCGAGAAGTTGCTCGGCGACCTCGTCCGGCACGGTCGAGTCGACCGGTCCGACGAAGGTGACCGTCGGATCGAAGCCGAGCGCGGGCGCCGCCGCGCTCGCCTCGCGCAACACCCGCCCCCGGACCCCGGTCGCCCCTTCGCGCGGCGGATTCTGCAGCGCGAAGATCGTGCCGCGCACCTCGCGAATGGTCGCGTCGAGTTCGTCCACCGCCTGATTGACCCGGGTGATCACACCCGGCACCTTGGCCAGCCGGGCCGCGCCCTGGAGCATCATCCCCGTCGCGAACAGCCGCTGGATGACCAGGTCGTGCAGGTCCCGGGCGATCCGGTCGCGATCCTCGAACACCGCCAGCCGTTCCCGATCGCGCTGCGCGCCCGCCAGCATCAGCGCGATCGCGGCCTGGCCGCCGAACGCCTGCGCCATCGAGCGCTCGGTCGCGTTGAACGGCACCGCGCCGACGCGCTTGTCCAACTCCAGCGCGCCGAGGATGCGATCGCTGGCGATCAGCGGTACGAACAGGCCCGGACCGAAGCAGCGCGACTTGGCCACCATCACGTCGGGGTCGGTGCTCATGTCCTCGATGAAGATGCTGCGCCCGGCGTTGATCGCCTCCGCGAGCGGGGTGCCCTTCTCGATCACCGTGCCGCCGAGGCCCGCCAGGTCCTCGCCGGAGGTGACCTCGATCAGGTAGGAGCCGTCGGGCTGGGGCAGGTACATCGCGGCGAAGTCCGCCTCGGCCAGGCTGCGCGCCCGCTCCGCCACCACGACCAGCGCCTCGTCCGGGTCCTGCGCGGTCAGCAGCGCCGTGGTGACGTCCGCCGAGCCCATGATCCACTTCTCCCGGCGGGCCGCGCTCTCGAACAGGCGCGCGTTCTCGATCGCGACGCCGGCCGCCGCCGCGAGTGCCCGGACCACCTGCTGGTCCTCGATGCCGAAGTCGGGTCGACCACGCTTCTCGGTGAGGTACAGATTGCCGAACACCTCGTTGCGCACCCGGATCGGCACGCCCAGGAACGAGTGCATCGCCGGATGGTTCGGCGGGAAGCCGTAGGAAACCGGATGCCGGGTCAGATCGTCGAGGAGCAGCGGCTCGGGATGGTCGATCAGCAGGCCCAGGATGCCCCGGCCGTGCGGGAGTTCGCCGATGCGTTCGCGGTCGGCCGGGTCGATGCCGACGGTGATGAAGTCGGACAGGTTGTTGTCGCCGCCGATCACGCCGAGCGCGGCGTAGCGGGCGTCGGCCAGGTCGGCCGCGGCCTCGACGATCCGGCGCAGCGTGGTGTGCAGGTCCAGGTCGGCGCCGACCGCGATCACCGCTTCGAGCAGGCCCTGGAGCCGGTCCCCGGTGGCCGTGGCCGCACCGAGCCGCTCGACCACCCCGGCGACGATGTCGTCCAGGGCGAGCGGGGTCGACGCGGGGGGTCGGTGGTCGGAGCGCTGGGTCCGCTCGGGGTCCTCCGGGCTGTCGCCGCCGTTCGCCATGGGTAGAGCGTACGGGTGTGAATCGGCCGGAAAGGTGTCAAACCGCACGGACACGCGTAAGGATCCGCGGCCGACCCGTCCCGCGCCGGCCCGGGACGTCGGGGTGGGATGTCCCGCTCAGGCGCCCGCCGCGACCGGCGCCGCCGCGTGCTCGCGGTCCAAGAGCGTGCGGAACTCCCCGGGCGCGGTGCTCAGTTCCGCCCACGTGCCGCGCTGGCGGACGCGCCCCTCGGCCAGGACCACGATCTCGTCCACCGCGTCCAGACCGGTGAGTCGGTGGGTCACCAGGAGGGTGGTCCGGCCCCGGGTGGCGTCGAGCAGGTCGGCGGTCAGCGCGTCGGCCGTGGGCAGGTCGAGGTGTTCGGCCGGCTCGTCCAGGAGCAGGATCTCGAAGTCGGCGAGCAGCGCGCGGGCGAGCGCGAGCCGTTGCCGCTGGCCGCCGGAGAGCCGGGCGCCGTGTTCGCCGACCATCGTGTCCAACCCCTCGGGCAGGCCGTCGACCCAGTCGAGGAGCCGGGCCCGGGCCAGCGCCGCCCGCATCGCCTCCTCGTCGCAGTCCGGCCGGGCCAGCCGCAGGTTCTCCCGCAGCGAGCTGTCGAAGACGTGCGCGTCCTGGGCGCACAGCCCGATCACCCGGCGCACGTCGTCCCCGGCCGCCTCGCCGAGCGGTACACCGCCCAGCGTCACCGTGCCCGCCGCCGGCTCCAGGAAGCGCAGCAGCACATTGGCCAACGTGGTCTTGCCCGACCCGCTCGGCCCGACCACCGCGAGCCGCTTGCCGGGCGTCAGGTCGAGGTCGACCCCGACCAGGGCCGGCGGTCCGTCGGGGGTCCAGCGGGCGGACAGGTCGCGCACCCGCAGCGGCCGCGGCGCGGCGGGCAGCGCGACGGGCGCGGCCGGTTCGCGCACCGGCTCCGGGGTGTCCAGCACCTCGAACACCCGTGCCGCGGCCCGCCGCGACGCCTCCAGGTGCCGGCCCGCGGCGGGCAGCACGACGGTGGCCTCGAACGCGGCCAACGGGGTGAGTACCACCAGCGCGAGCAGCACGCCGCCCAGCCGGTCGGCGTGCACCGCGGCGACGCCGACCAGGGCCGACGCCCAGACCGTCGCGCCGGCCACCAGCGCGGCCAGACCCGCGCCGACGCCGGCGCCCCGGGCCTGGCCCGCCTCGGTCGCCCGCAGCCGGGCGTCCACCTCGGCCACCTCGGCGAGTCGGGCGGGGGCACGGCCGGCGGCGATCAATTCGGGGGTGCCGCGCAGCAGGTCGACCACGGCGGCGGAGAGTTCGCCCCGTACGGCCGCGACCCGGCGCTCGGCCCGTCGGGCGACCCGGGCGGCCAGCCACGGCACCAGCACGCCGGCGGCGAGCATGCCCACCAGCAGCACCGCGCCGGCCTCCGGGAGCACCAGGGCCACGGTCAGTACCGCGCCCGCGCCGACCACCGCCGCCACACATGCGGGCAACAGCGCCCGCAGGAAGAAGTCCTGCACCGCGTCCACGTCGGCGACCAGTCGGGACAGCAGATCCCCACGACGGAAGGCGGGCAGCCCCGTCGGCGCCAACTGCTCCAGCCGCTCGTACACCCGAACCCGCAGCCGGGCCAGGATCCGAAACGCCGCGTCGTGCCCGATCAGCCGCTCGGCATACCGGAACACCGCACGCGAGACGCCGAAGGCCCGAACCCCGGTCACCGCCACCATCAGCGTCAGCACCGGCGGATGTTCGGACGCCCGCGAGATCAACCACGCCGAGGTGGCCATGAGCCCGACCGAACTACCGAGCGCGAGCGCCCCGCACAACACCGCCAGCGCAAGCCGGCCCCGCAACGGCCGGGCCAGCGCGAGCAGCCGCCGCCCGGGACCGGCCGGCGCGGGAGGCGCGTCGACCCGTACGGCGGACGAACCGCCCGAGTCCGAGGCCCCCGGCGAAGTCACCGATCCGGCCGTGCCCACCGCGTCCGCGGCCATCTCCGCCGACACCGCCGCGACGTCACCCGCCGCCTCCGCCGCGCGCATCGTGTCCACCCGAGCCCGGGCCCCGACCGCCGCGTGCGCCCCGACCGGCGACTCCCCGACGACCGAGTCCCCCGCCGACGCGCCCTCGGCGACCGAGGCACCGGAGGCACCCGCAACACCCGCCGCACCCGCCGACGAGCCCCCGACCCCCACCCCCACCACCCGATCCGCCAACGGCAACAGCGCGGGCCGGTGCGCCACCAGGATCACCGTGCGCCCCACCGCCAGCCGGCCGACCGCCTCGACGACGGCCGCCTCGCTGTCCCCGTCCAGGTTCGAGGTCGGCTCGTCGAGCAGCAGGATCGGCCGGTCGGCCAGGAACGCCCGGGCCAGCGCGAGGCGTTGCCGCTGTCCGGCGGACAGGCCCGCCCCGTCCTCGCCCAGCGGCGCGTCGAGGCCCCCCGCGCGCGCCACGAAGTCGGCCGCCCCCGCGTCGGCCAGCGCCCGGTCCACCTCGGCGTCGCTCGCGTCCGGCCGGGCCAGCCGTACATTCGCCCCGATCGTGCCCGCGAACAGGTAGGGCCGCTGCGGCACCCACGCGACCCGCGCCCGCCATGCCCGCGGATCGAGATCGGCCAGGTCCACCCCGCCCACCGTGACGCGCCCCGACGTCGGCCGCACGAAGCCGAGCAACACCGCGAGCAGGGTCGACTTCCCGCACCCGCTCGGACCGGTCAGCGCCACCGTCTCGCCGGGTCGCACCGTCAGGTCCACGTCCGCCGGCGCGGCGTCCGCGCGTCCCTCGTACCGCACCGTCACCCCGTGCAGCACCAGGTCGGCCGAGCCCGGATCCGGCACCGGCGCGGTCCCGGCCGGAGTGTCCGGCGCGGTCTCCAGCACCTCGAACACCCGTTCCGCCGCGCTGACTCCCTCGACGCTCGCGTGATACTCGGCGCCGACCTGACGCAGCGGCAGATACGCCTCCGGCGCCAGGATCAGCACCACGAGCGCGGTCTCCAGACCCAGGTCCCCGTCGACGAGGCGCAGGCCCACGCCGACCGCGACGAGCGCGACCGAGATGGTGGCGAGCAGTTCCAGGGCGAACGAGGACAGGAACGCGATCCGCAGGGTCTTGAGGGTGGCCCGGCGGTAGTCGTCGGTGATCGTCCGGATCGACGCGGCCTGGGCCTTGGCCCGCCCGAACACCTTCAGTGTCGGCAGCCCCGCGACCACGTCCAGGAAGTGCCCGGCCAGCCGGTTCAGCACGCTCCACTGCCGGTCCATGTACTTCTGCGTGGCCATCCCGATCAACGCCATGAACAGCGGGATCAGCGGGAGGGTGACCACGATCGTGGCGGCCGAGATCCAGTCGCCGAACACCACCCGCGCGAGCACCGCCACCGGCACCGTGACGGACAGGACCAACTGCGGCAGATAACGCGCGAAGTAGCCGTCCAGCGCGTCCACACCCCGGGTGGCGAGCGTGGTCAGCTCACCCGACCGCTCCCGGTTCAGCCAGGCCGGACCGAGCCGGACCACGTGCGCGAGCAGCCGCGAGCGCAACTGCGACTTCACCGCCGCCGAGGTCCGGTGCGCGACCACCTCGGTGAGCCAGGAGATCACCGAGCGGGCCGCGATCACACCGGCCAGCAGGCCCAGCTCCGGCCACAGGTCGCCGACCCCGGCGCCCTCCTCGAAGGCCGCCACGATCACCCGGGCGAGCAGTGCCGCCTGGACGAGCACGAGACCCGCGCCCGCCGTGCCCAGCACCACCGTCAGGGCCAAAAACCCCCGGGTGGCTCGGGCGTGGGTCAGCAGGCGCGGGTCAACAGGCTTCACGATCCGCTCTCTTCGGTACGTCGTCGCGTCGTCGGGTCACCGCATCGGGGCCGGCGGCGCGCCGGCCCCCGCGCCGAACCCCTACTTCCCCGCCAGATCGGCAGCCGCCGCCCCGAACGCCGGCTTGGTCGGGATGCTCTTCGTGCTGATCCGCTTGCGGAACACCCAGTACGTCCACGCCTGGTAGCAGAGCACGATCGGGGTCATGAAGGCGGCGACCCAGGTCATGATCTTCAGCGTGTAGGGCGTCGAGGACGCGTTGTGGATGGTCAGATCCCACGCCGAGTCCAGGCTGGAGGGCATCACGCTCGGGAACAGCGACAGGAACAACATCGCCACCGCGGCGATCACCGTCAGGCCCGACATCGCGAACGCCCAGCCCTCGCGCCCGATCCGGTTCATCGCCAGCGCGCCGACCAGGGCCGCGACCGCGACGATCAGCGCGACCAGGGTACGGCCGTTGCCGTGCGCGGCCTGGGTCCAGATCAGGAACGCCGCCGCGAGCACCGCGGTGACCAGGCCGAGGCGGCCGGCCAGCGCCCGCGCCCGACCCCGGATGTCGCCGTTGGTCTTGAGCGCGACGAACACCGCGCCGTGGAAGGTGAACAGCACCGTGGTGACCACGCCGCCGAGCAGGGCGTACGGGTTGAGCAGGTCGAACAGGTCGCCGACGTACTCCATATCCCCGTCGATCCTCACCCCGCGCGTGATGTTCGCGAACGCCACACCCCACAGGAACGCCGGCACCAGGGAGCCCCAGAAGATCGCCTGCTCCCAGCCGCGCTTCCAGCGGTCCTCGTCGCGCTTGGCCCGGTACTCGAACGCCACCCCGCGCAGGATCAGCGCCACCAGGATCAGCAGCAGCGGCAGGTAGAAGCCGCTGAACAAGGTCGCGTACCACTCGGGAAACGCGGCGAAGGTCGCCCCGCCCGCGGTGATCAGCCACACCTCGTTGCCGTCCCAGACCGGACCGATGGTGTTGATCAGCACCCGGCGCTCGGTCTCGTTCCGGGCCAGCACCTTCGTCAGGATGCCGACGCCGAAGTCGAAGCCCTCGAGGAAGAAGTAGCCGACCCAGAGCACGGCGATCAGCAGGAACCAGAATTCGTTGAGTCCCATGACCCTCTCCCTCTCCCCTAGTACGCGAAGGCGAGCGGCCGGTCGGCGTCCTCGCCCCCGCCCGACGGATCGTCGGGGTGCTTGTCCGAGGCCGGCTTGATCGGTTCGGGGCCGGCCTTGACGTAGCGCCGGATCAGGCCGAGTTCGACCACCGCGAGCGCGCCGTAGAGCAGGGTGAACACGATCAGCGAGGTGAGCACCTCACCCGTGGACACGCTCGGCGACACCCCCGCCTCCGTCTTGAGCACCCCGAACACCAGCCACGGCTGGCGACCCATCTCGGTGAAGATCCAGCCGAACGAGTTGGCCGCGAACGGGAACGCGATGGTCCACAGGCCGACCCGGTACACCCACGGGTTGCTCGGCAGCTCCCGCTTGCGCCGGGTCAGCCACAGCCCGACCAGGCCGATGCCCGCGGTGACCATGCCCACGCCGATCATCAGCCGGAACGACCAGTAGGTGACGAAGATGTTGGGCCGGTAGTCACCGGGGCCGTACTTGACCACCGACTGCTCCTGGAGGTCGTTGATCCCCGGCAACTCGGCGTTGAAGTCGTTCTTGGCCAGGAAGGACAGCGCGCCGGGGACCTCTATCGCGACCTTGTTGTGACCCTTTTGCACGTCGCCGTAGGAAAAGATCGAGAACGGCGCCGGCTTGGAGGTCTCCCACAGCGCCTCGGCCGAGGCCATCTTCATCGGCTGCTGGTCGTACATCAGCTTGCCCTGCATGTCACCGGTGAGCGCGAGGCCGACGCCGGCGAGTACCGAGACCCACAGGCCGAGCCGCAGCGAGGGACGAAAGACCGCGACCTCGTTGCGCTTGCGCAGGTGCCAGCAGCTGATCCCGATCAGGAAGCCGCCGGCGACCAGGAACGCGGCCGGGAGGATGTGCAGGAACGCGGCGATCGCGGTGTTGTTGGTGAGCACCGCCATGAAGTCGGTCAGCTCGGCGCGGCCGGTCTCCGGGTTGATCCGGTAGCCGACCGGGTGCTGCATCCACGAGTTGGCGGCGAGGATGAAGTAGGCCGACAGGATCGTGCCGATCGCGGCGGCCCAGATGGTGGCCAGGTGGATCTTCTTCGGCAGGCGGTCCCAGCCGAAGATCCACAACCCCAGGAAGGTCGACTCCAGGAAGAACGCGACCAGCGCCTCGATCGCCAGCGGGGCGCCGAAGATGTCGCCGACGAAGCGCGAGTAGTCGGACCAGTTCATCCCGAACTGGAACTCCTGCACGATGCCGGTCACCAGGCCGAGCGCGAAGTTGATCAGGAAGAGCTTGCCCCAGAACTTGGTGGCCCGGAGGTAGTGCTCCTTGCCGGTACGCACCCACGCGGTCTGCAGGCAGGCGACGAGGATGGACAAACCCATCGTCAGTGGCACGAAGAGGAAGTGGTAGACGGTCGTGATGCCGAACTGCCACCGGGCTACGTCGAGTGTTTCGACGGCGAGGTCCATGGGCCCCTCATTCCTCCTGATCGCCGGTCGTGTCCCGCTCGCGAGCGCGCGGGGCACGTTTGGTTCACGATGCACACGCCGCCCCCGCGCCCCTCGCCGACACTCCGCCGGACGAACCCGGATGAACCGGGATGGATGCGCGGATTCGATGGGCACGACTTTGTGAATGGGTTCACAAAGTCGAGCTTGTGCATCCGTTCACAAACACTAGCGAGCCCCTCCGGGCACCCTGGAGGGGGGTGCCCGAAGGGGCTCATTTCGGCTCTCGGGCGCTACTTCTCCATGAATCGCGCCGCCTGCTCCAGGAAGATCGTGTTCGCCTCGGTCTCGCCGATCGTGATCCGGCAACCCTCGCCCTCGAACGGGCGCACCGTGACCCCGGCCGCCTCGCACATCGCGGCGAATTCGCCGGTGCGCTCGCCGAGCCGCAGCCAGACGAAGTTGGCCTGCGAGTCGAACACCGTCCAGCCCTGGCCGATCAGCGTCTCCAGCACCCGGGTCCGCTCCTGGACCAACGCCTCGACCCGCTCCAGGAGTTCGGCCTCGGCGCCGACCGAGGCGATCGCCGCCACCTGGGCGAGCCGGTTCACCGCGAACGGCATCCCGGTCTTGCGCAGCTCGTCGGCCGCCGGCTCGTGCGCGATGGCGAAGCCCACCCGCAGGCCGGCCAGCCCGTACGCCTTGGAGAACGTGCGCAGCACCACCACGTTCGGCCGCTCGCGGTACAGCTCGACCCCGTCCGGCACCCGCTCGTCCCGGATGAACTCGCGGTACGCCTCGTCCAGCACGACCACCACGTGGCGCGGCACCCGGTCCAGGAACCGCTCCAGCTCGGCGCGGTGGATGACCGTGCCGGTCGGGTTGTTCGGGTTGCATACGAAGACCAGCCGGGTCCGCTCGGTGATCGCGGCGGCCATCGCGTCCAGGTCGTGGCTCTCGTCGGCGAGCAGCGGGACCATCACCGGCGTCGCCCCGGCGAGCAGCACGAGCATCGGGTAGGCCTCGAACGAGCGCCACGCGAAGACGACCTCGTCGCCCTCGCCGGCCGTCGCGTTCACCAACTGCTGGGCCACGGTCACCGAACCGTTGCCCACCACGATGTGCGACGCGGGCACCCCGAACCGCTCCGCCAGCGTCTCGGCCACCTCCGCGTTCGCCGGGTCCGGGTAGCGATTTATCTCGCCGACGGCGTCCGCCACCACCTTGTGCACGCTGGGCAGCGGCGGGTACGGGTTCTCGTTGGACGAGAGCTTGTACGCCGGTAGACCCTCGGCCTGCGCGGGCGGTCGACCCGCCTTGTAGGCGGGCACCGCCGCCAGGGCGGCCCGGAACCGGGGGGTGGTGCCGTCGTCGGTGCCTGGGGCGTTGTGCTCGGTCACGCCCGTCCTCCTCGCATACTGGTCGGGGTGCCTGGGCGCACGTCCCGGTCGTCTCACTCTATGATCCGCCGGCCCCGGAGGGGATTCCCGGACGGAGGGCGCCCTTCGCCGAACGTTCAGGGGCAGGTATGGGGCGATACGTTTCTTCGTAAAGCAATGACATGAACCCGGCCAGGGCGGCCCATTCGCCCTAGTGTCGTGACGATGACAGCGCCAGATGTACCGCGTGTGGGGCGGCGGATCCGGGTGGGCATCCGGGACGTCGCAGCGGCTGCCGGGGTGTCGATCACGACCGTCTCCGACGCGCTCAACGGCAAGGGCCGACTGCCCGACACGACCCGTGTGCACGTGCGCGAGGTCGCCGATCGGCTGGGCTACCGCCCGTCGGCCGCCGCGCGCACCCTGCGCACCGGCCGGTCGGGGTTGCTCGGGCTGACCACGACCATGCGCTCGACCGAGCCGTTCGCGCTCACCGAGTTCGCCTGGTTCGCCGAGCTGGTGCGCTCGGCCACCGCGACCGCGCTCGACCTGGGCTACGCGCTCGTCGTGCTGCCCGCGTCCTCGCCGCACGACGTCTGGGGCAACGTCGCGCTCGACGGCACCATCGTCGTCGACCCCGCCGACGACGATCCGCTCGTGCACGAGCTGCTGCGTCGGGGCGTGCCCGTGGTCAGCGGCGGCCATCCCGGCTCCACCCCGGTCTACGGCTGGGTGGACAACGACCACGTGGCGGCCGTGCGTTCGGTACTCGACCACCTCGCCGACGCGGGCGCCGAGCGGATCGGCCTGCTCGCCGCCGCCGACGGACCCGGCGCCGACAAGGGGGTCGCGGGCTATCGGGCGTGGTGCGCGGACCGGGGTGTGCCGGCGATCACCGAGGAGTACGAGGCCCGCACCCCCGGCGCGGGTCGGGCCGCCGCCGCCCGCCTGCTCGACCGGGGGCCCGACGCGGTGTTCGGCCTGCACGAGGGCTGCGCGGCCGAGCTGTTGGACGCGGCCCGCGAGCGTGCCCTGCGGGTGCCCGACGATCTGCTCCTGGCCTGCTGCGGCGAGGGGGCCGACCCGTCGGTGACCTCGCTGAGCCTGCAACCGGCCCTGGCCGGCGCCTGGGCGGTGGAACTGCTCGTCGGGGTGATCGAGGACGCCGGGGCGGGGCCGCTGCTGCCCGCCCAGCGCACCGTGCCCACCCGGCTCTCCATCCGGGATTCCTCCACGCGCCGCTGACCGGTGTGTTCGCCCCGATCCGCCGCCCGGTGCCCGGCCACACCCGGGGGTGGGGGCGCCGGGGCACACGGTCGCGGGTCCACGCACAATTGAGCGTGGTCCGTTCCACCGTGCCCGCACGAGAGATACGGTCCAGGAATCATCCGAATCGGACCGGGTGAGCCGCAGCCGAACCCGGCTGTTGTGCGTCTTGGTTCACAACGGGTGTCGGAACCGCCGCCGTACGGTGGTGCCGATCTGAAGAAAGGACCCTTCTGGTGAGCAACGTCTCGGCTACACCGGCCCCCACGGGCGCCGCGGCGGAGCAGGACGCCCCGCTGTACGTGGTCGGCGACGTCCACGGTCATCTGGAGGAGCTGAAGGCGGCCCTGCGTGCCCGGGACCTGATCGACGAGGACGCGCACTGGAGCGGCGGACGCTCGCGCCTGTGGTTCCTCGGCGACTTCACCGACCGCGGCCCCGACGGCATCGGCGTGGTCGAACTGGCCATGTCGCTGGCCCGCGAGTCGGCCGAGGCCGGCGGCAGCACCCGGATGTTGCTCGGCAACCACGAGATCCTGCTCCTGGGCGTGTTCCGCTTCGGCGATCACCCGGTGCCGGTCGCGGGCGGCTCGACCACCTTCCGTGAGATCTGGCTGCGCAACGGCGGCATGCAGTCCGACCTGGAGCGCTTCACCGAAGAGCAGGCCGAGTGGCTGGCCGGGCAGCCGGTGGCCGCGGTGGTCGACGGGCACCTGCTGATCCACTCCGACAGCAACGCCTACCTCGAATACGGCGACACCATCGAGGAGGTGGACGGCGCCGTCGCGGACATACTGCGCGAGCCGGACCCGCTCTCGTGGTGGGACCTGTTCCGCAACCTGACCCGGCGCGGCGCGTTCATGGGCGAGGTCGGCCCGTACGCGGCGGCCGATCTGCTCAGCGAACTGGGCGGGCGGCGGATCGTGCACGGCCACACCCCGATCCCGTACCAGACGGGCGAGGACCCCTCGACGATCGCCGGACCGCGCGTGTACGCGGACGGTCAGGTGGTCAACCTGGACGGCGGGATCTACCTCGGCGGCCCGTGCCTGGTCGCGCGGTTGCCGCTGACCACCCCCGAACCGGGCGTGCTGCCCAGCGCGTTGGAGGAGACGCAGGGTCGGGTGTACGACCTGGGCGAACTGGCCGCCGACCCCGGGGACGAGTGACCGTCGTAGGGAACTCCCTGCCCAAAAGGCGGAGGTGCACCCTATCATCAATAGGTATCCGCCTCGACACCGTCAGGTGCTTTTGCGGGTCGTTGATCCACCGACAGCTTGCACGGGTCCCCTGACGGGCCCGGCGGACGCGGGAAACGCCCGCGCGGCCTCATTCGGGGGATCCGATGCAACACTGGTTTGGAAGTGACGAGCACCGCCGCCAGTACGAGCAGTTCGTCGACGACGCACTGCACCTGGAGGAAACCCTCTCCGGTCTCGCGGCGGTACCCAACCTGAACGTCGAGCAACTGCGGACGGCCACGTTGGACGCGACCCCGTCGATCGCCGAGACGGCGCGCGACGAATACGACCGGTACGAACGTACGGAGCAGCGCTTCGAGTCGGGCATCCGACCGGACTTCGGCGCCTCGATGATCGAGGCCGGCGAGAGCTTCGGCTGGTTCGCCCTCGCCACGGCGATGGCGGTGATCGTGGCCGGCATCTCGGCGGTCGTCTTCTTGATCGTGGGCTACGTGCTGTTGCCGCTCACGATGGACGACCCGGGCATGCAGCACACGATGCAACTCGCCTCGATCGCGGCGATCGGCATCTCGCTCGGGGCGGCGGCGATCGGGGGACTCGCCATGCTCGCGGTGGCGGCGCGCAACCGGGCGCGGCCGACCGGGGAGGTCGAGGTGTACCTGGCGCGCGAGGAATGGCGCCGGGCGATCCTGCACCGCGGCATTCTGCCGTTCATGCGCTCGCGCCTGCGCGAGGCCTCGGACGAGGGCACCACGCTCCTGGGCTGACACCGCCGGCACCGGTCCGCCCGCCCACCCGCCTCGGGTGGGCGGGTCGGATCGCGCCGGCGGCACCGAGTCGGGCAACCGGGCCACACAATGGGCGACATGGTCGGCAAACGCGGCAAGGTCACCGGGGGAATCGGCCCCGGTCTGGTGGGCGAGGTCATGATCGAGGTACGCGGTGGTGTGGAGGCGTTCCTCGCGTACTCCGCGCTGCCCGGGGAGGAGCACGCCGTGGGGGAGCTGGTGGTGATCGTGGAGTATCTGCCGCCGCGCACGGTGTACGTGGCGTCGGCCTTCGGCTGAGCCGCGGATCGGTGCGGCCCGGCTTCGAGACGGGCGGCAACCGCCCCTGGGGAGCTCCCTCTTGGCGGCTTTGTGCCCGGCGAGGACACTCCGAGTCAGGCCGAAGGGGGAATGCTCCGTGCTCTACACCGTGCTCATCGTGCTCGGTCTGCTCATCGTGCTGGTCGTGGTCTTCAAACTCATGTGGCGCGTCGCCGAGCCCAACGAGGCGCTGGTCATCTCCGGTTCCCGGCATCACACCGAGGGACTCGGCGAGGGCATGGGGTTTCGGATCGTCACCGGGCGCGGCACGCTCGTCCTGCCGTTCGTGCAGGCCGTACGCAAGCTCTCCCTCGACCTGAACGAGGCCGAGCTCAGCGTCGAATGTGTGACCACGCAGGGCATCCCGCTGCGGGTGCAGAGTGTGGTCATCTTCAAGATCGGCGACGACTACGTCTCGATCGCCAACGCGGCCAGGCGCTTTTTGGACCAGCAGAAGCAGATGGAGTCCCGGGTCCGCAAGGTGCTGGCCGGCCATCTGCGCTCGATCGTCGGCGGGCTGACCGTCGAGGACATGATCCGGGACCGGGAGAAGCTCACCGCGCACGTGCGCGCGGCGTCGGGGTCGGACATGGAAAAGCTCGGGCTGATCGTGGACAGCCTGCAGATCCAGGAGATCGAGGACCCGACGGGCTACATCAAGAACATGGCCGCGCCGCACACCGCGGCGGTGGTCCGCGACGCGCGGATCGCCGAGGCGCTGGCCACCCGCAAGGCCACCGAGGCCGAGCAGGAGGCCAAGGCGCGGATGGCCCAGGCCACCCGGGACAGCGAGATCCAGCAGGCCGGCTACCAGGCCGAGCGGGACGAGGCGACCGCGCGCGCGGCGCAGGCGGGTCCGCTGGCCGACGCCGCCGCCAAGCAGGAGGTGGTGGTCCAGGAGACCCGGGTCGCCGAGCTGGAGGCCATGCGGCGCGAGCAACAGCTCCAGGCGGATGTCCGCAAGCCGGCCGACGCGAAGGCGTACGAGATCCGCACCCGGGCCCAGGCCGAGCGCGACGCGCGGATCTCGGCGGCCGAGGCGAACGCCCGCGAGACCGAACTGGCCGCGATCGCGGACGCGGAGGCGACCAAGGTACGCGGTCTGGCCGCCGCCGAGGCCACGCTGGCCACCGGCAAGGCGCAGGCCGAGGCGGCCAAGGCCAAGGGCCTCGCCGAGGCGGCGGCGATCGCGGCCCGCGCGGCGGCGCTCGCGGAGAACCAGGAGGCCGTGGTCGCCCAGCAACTCGCGGAGAACTGGCCGGAGATCGTCCGCGCCGGCGCCGAGGCATTCGGCAACGTCGACCACATGGTCCTGCTCAACGGCGGCGACGGCCTCGGCGACCTCTTCGCCAAGGCCCTCACCATGGGCGGCACGGGCCTGGGCATAGCCCGCCGGCTCCTGTCCGACACCAACGGCACCGCCCCCAAGCCCGACCCGCATCCGACCGACTCGGTCCGCATCGAGGTCGAAATCGACGAGTCCCCCACCCTCGAACCCCTCACCAAGTCCTCGGAGAACTGACTCGCACGCCCACACGGCCGGACCCCGAGATCGGGGCCGGCCGTCAGTGTGCAGGCAACACCGACGTATCGAGGGTGAACTCCTCGATCAGGGCAAGGTGCTCCGGATTCGTCCGTCCTCCGGGAGCTCGGCCCGCGCCCGTGCTCGCGGCGTCACCGGCTACCGGCGCTTCTCGGCCTTTTGGCGGGCCACGTACGCGGCGGCCTGGGTGCGGCGTTCCATGCCGAGTTTGGCCAGGAGGCTGGAGACGTAGTTCTTGACCGTCTTCTCGGCCAGGTGCATCTCGACGCCGATCTGGCGGTTGGTCATGCCCTCGCCGATCAGGTTCAGGATCCGGCGCTCCTGATCGCTGAGCGCGGCCACGCGTTCGTCGCCGCTGTCGCCGCCGCGCAGCCGTTCCAGCACGCGGGCGGTGGCCGCCGGGTCGAGCAGGGACCTGCCCGCGGCCACGTCGCGGACCGCGCCGACCAGGTCCGAGCCGCGGATGTCCTTGAGCACGTAGCCCGACGCGCCCGCCATGATCGCGTCGAACAGCGCCTCGTCGTCGGAGAACGAGGTGAGCATCAGACAGCGCACGTCGGGCAGTTGCGAGCGGATCTCGCGGCACACCTCGACCCCGCTGCCGTCCGGCAGCCGGACGTCGAGCACCGCGACCCGCGGCCGGGTCGCCGGGATGCGCACCAGTGCCTCGGCGGCGGTGCCCGCCTCGCCGACCACGTCGATGTCCGCCTCGATCGACAACAACTCGTGCACGCCCCGGCGTACCACTTCGTGATCATCGAGGAGAAATACCCGGATGCTTCCCTGATCAGTCACTTGTACAGGTTCCCACGCACTCTCGGCGGTCGCTCTGTGACGCCGCCGCACGGGGGGTTCGGGTCCGACACGCCGGCCATTTGTCGGAGAACCACAAAGGGGGCCGCCACGTTCGGGCCGGTCGCCACTACGTCCCGGCCGGACTGGTGGGTAACGTTGCGGTGTGCGGTTTCCGAACCGCATGCCTGTGCGCAGGCACCTCCCGGATTCACTCGGGAATTCCTAGGAAATCCTAGGAAGTACAGCCACCAATCGCCGTGTCTGCACATCAAGGTAGCCGCGCACACCCCGCGCGGAACCGGGCCCGGCGATCCGGACCCGGTCCACGGCGACCCCGCGGACCGGACAGACGGAGGAGAGAACGTGGCAGTGGACAGTACGGACGGGACATTGTTTCCGCCCGATTCCGGAGCCGGTCCCGAGCTGATCCAGTTGCTCACCCCGGAGGGCGAGCGGGTCGAGCATCCGGATTACGCGGTCGACCTCTCGGACGACGAATACCTGGCGCTGTACCGCGACCTGGTACTGGTGCGCCGCTTCGACGCCGAGGCCACCGCCCTCCAGCGGCAGGGCGAGTTGGGCCTGTGGGCCTCCCTGCTCGGCCAGGAGGCCGCGCAGATCGGTTCGGGGCGCGCGCTGCGTTCGACCGACTATGTGTTTCCCACGTACCGTGAACACGGCGTCGCATGGTGTCGCGGTGTCGATCCGCTGAATCTGCTCGGGATGTTCCGCGGCGTCAACAACGGCGGTTGGGATCCACGCGAGAACAATTTCCATCTCTACACGATCGTCATCGGCGCACAGAGCCTGCACGGCGTCGGATACGCGATGGGTATGCAGCGTGACGGAACCGATGGAGCGGTCGTCACCTATTTCGGCGACGGCGCCTCCAGCCAGGGCGACGTCAACGAGGCATTCACCTTCGCGGCCGTGTTCAACGCCCCCGTGGTGTTCTTCTGCCAGAACAATCAGTGGGCGATCTCCGAACCCACCGAACGCCAGATGAAGGTGCCGCTGTATCGGCGCGCCGCCGGATTCGGCTTTCCCGGAGTTCGGGTCGACGGTAACGACGTGCTCGCGTGCCTCGCGGTGACCAGGGCGGCCCTGGACCGGGCCCGGCGCGGCGAGGGCCCGATGCTGATCGAGGCGTTCACCTACCGCATGGGCGCGCACACCACCTCCGACGACCCGACCCGCTATCGGTTGAGCGCGGAACTCGAGGAGTGGAAGCTCAAGGACCCGATCGAACGCCTCAAGGCGTTCCTGCACAAGCAGGGCATCGGCGACGCCGACTTCTTCGCCGATCTGGAGGCGGAGAGCGAGGAATTGGGCAAGCGCGTGCGCAATGGCGTGCGCACCATGCCGGACCCGGATCCGGCCTCCATGTTCGCGAACGTCTATGCCGAGCCGCACCCGCTCGTGGAACGGGAACGGGCCGAGTTCGAGGCTTATCACGCGTCCTTCGTCGACGCCGGGGAGGACGGGCACTGATGGCTCCCGCACAGTCGACGGGTACGACCCGTCAGATGTCGATGGTGCAGGCGCTCAACACGGGACTGCGCAGGTCCCTGGAGAGCGACCCCAAGGTTTTGATCATGGGCGAGGACATCGGCAAGCTCGGTGGTGTCTTCCGGGTCACCGACGGCCTGCAGAAGGACTTCGGCGAGGACCGGGTGGTGGACACCCCGCTGGCCGAGTCCGGCATCGTGGGCACCGCGATCGGCCTCGCCCTCGCGGGCTACCGGCCGGTCGTGGAGATCCAGTTCGACGGTTTCGTCTTCCCCGCCTACGACCAGATCGTCACCCAGCTCGCCAAGATGCACGCCCGCTCCCTGGGCTACGTGCGGCTGCCGATCGTCATCCGCATCCCGTTCGGCGGCGGCATCGGCGCGGTCGAGCACCACAGCGAGTCGCCCGAGGCGTACTTCGCGCACACTGCGGGCCTGCGCGTGGTGGCGTGCTCGAACCCGGTCGACGCCTACTGGATGATCCAGCAGGCGATCGCCTCCGACGACCCCGTGATCTTCCTGGAGCCCAAGCGGCGCTACTGGACCAAGGCCGAGGTGGACACCGCCGCGACCCCGGGACCGCTGTACGACTCCCGCGTGGTGCGCTCCGGCGACGCGTGCACCGTGCTCGCCTACGGCCCGATGGTGGCCACCTGCCTGGAGGCCGCCGCCGCGGCCGCCGAGGAGGGGCGCGAGCTGGAGGTGATCGACCTGCGCTCGGTGTCCCCGCTGGACTTCGACGCGATCGAGGAGTCGGTCAAGCGCACCGGACACTTGGTGGTCGTCCACGAGGCCCCGTCGTTCCTGGGCATCGGCGCGGAGGTGGCCGCGACCATCACCGAGCGCTGCTTCTACCACCTTCAGGCACCGGTGTTGCGGGTCGGCGGCTATCACACGCCCTACCCGCCGTCCCGCGTCGAGGAGGAATACCTCCCCGACCTCGACCGTGTGCTCGATGCCGTCGACCGCTCCCTGGCCTGGTGAGGAACCCCGTGTCCGAGGTGAAGAAGTTCCTGATGCCCGACGTCGGCGAGGGCCTGGAGGAGGCCGACATCGTCGTCTGGCACGTCAAGGCCGGCGACGAGGTGCACGACGGCCAGGTCATGGTCGAGGTGGAGACGGCGAAGGCGCTGGTCGAGCTGCCGTGTCCGTACGACGGGGTGGTGACCGAACTGCTGGCCGCCGAGGGCGACACGGTCGCGGTCGGCGCGCCGATCATCGCGGTCGCGCCCGCGGGCACCGCCGTGGCCCCGGCGGAGCCGGAGCGGGAGCAGGCCCTCGCGGCCGACCTCGTCCCGGAGCCGGTCGCCGAGGCGCCGGCCCCGACCGCCGAGCCGGCCCCGGCAGAGGAGAAGGGCAAGGAGACCCGCACGGCGGTGCTCGTCGGCTACGGCGTACGCACCAGCAGCGGCAAACGGCGACCCCGCAGGTCCGACGCCGCGGCGCCGACGAACGGAGCGCCCCGCCCCGCCCCGGCCGGCGGCTCCCTCGCCCTCGCCAAGCCGCCGGTCCGCAAGCTGGCCCGGGACCTGGGCGTGGACCTCGCGTCGGTACAGCCCTCCGGCCCCGGCGGCACCGTCACCCGCGAGGACGTGCACGCCGCCGCCCGCCCGGCGCCGGCGCCCGCGGCGCAGCCATTCCAGGCGACCGGACCGGGCGAGACGATCGCCGGCGAGCGGCGCGTCCCGGTCAAGGGGGTGCGCAAGGCGACCGCGCAGGCGATGGTGGCCAGCGCGTTCTCCGCGCCGCACGTCACCGAGTGGGTGACGGTGGACGTGACCCGTACCGTCAAACTCGTGCGCAAGCTGCGCGAGCTGCCCGACTTCGCGGGCACCAAGGTGAGCCCACTGCTCCTGGTCGCCCGGGCGCTGCTGGTGGCGATCGCCCGGCACCCGGAGATCAACGCCTCCTGGGACGAGGCGAACCAGGAGATCGTCGTCCGGGACCGGATCAACCTGGGCATCGCTGCGGCCACCCCGCGCGGTCTGATCGTGCCGAACATCAAGGACGCGGGCGGCAAGAGCCTGACCGCGCTCGCCGGCGCGCTCACCGAATTGGTGGCCACCGCGCGGGAGGGCCGCACCTCGCCCGCCGACCTGGCCCGCGGCACGGTCACCATCACCAACGTGGGCGTGTTCGGGGTGGACGGCGGTACACCGATCCTCAACCCGGGCGAGGCCGCGATCCTGGCGGTGGGCGCGATCCGGGAGCAGCCGTGGGTGCACAAGGGCAAGGTCAAGCCCCGGCAGGTGACCACGCTGTCGTTGTCGTTCGACCACCGCATGGTGGACGGCGAGTTGGGCTCGCGTGTGCTGGCCGACGTGGCGCAGATGCTGGAGCGGCCGAAGCTGCTGTTCGTACGCGGCTGATCCGCGGGTTGCGGAAGTTCGTCCGGCCGGGCCCTGTTCGGGGCCCGGCCGGACGTATGTCCGACGGCGTCCGATAATGTATGTGTACTGTGAAGCCAACTGCGGACCCAGTGCCCACCCGGCTCGGCGGCCGAATCGCCTGGATCATGTGGGCGGTGGCGGCCTCGGTGTACGTCGTCGCGGTGTTCCATCGCAGCAGCCTCGGGGTCGCCGGGATCGAGGCCCAGGAGCGTTTCCACGTCTCCGCGTCGCAGCTCTCCCTCTTCCCGATGTTGCAACTGCTCGTCTACGCGGGCCTGCAGATACCCGTCGGCGCGCTCACCGACCGGTTCGGCGCCAAGCGGGTGCTCGGGTGCGGTCTGGTGCTGATGACGGCGGGGCAGTTCACCTTCGCCTTCGCGCACGGTTTCCCGGGCGCGGTGCTCGCCCGGGTCCTGGTCGGCATGGGCGACGCGATGACCTTCGTGAGCGTGTTGCGCGTGGTGGCGGTGTGGTTCCCGCCGAACCGGGTCGCGGTGCTGACCCAGTTGACCGCGCTGCTCGGCATGGCCGGCAACCTGGCCGGCGCCACCCCGCTCGCCGGGGCGCTGCACACGTTCGGCTGGAGCCGCACCTTCGCCGTCTCGGCCGGGGTCGGCGTGCTGGTCCTGGTGGTGCTCCTGTTCGTACTGCGCGACAACCCCGGCGCCGCGGTGCGCACCCGGCCGGCGGGCGGTCCCGGCATGTGGTCCCAGGTCCGCGCCGCGTGGGCGGAGCCCGGCACCCGGCTCGGCCTGTGGGCGCACTGGGCGTGCGGCTGCCTGCCGCAGGTGTTCCTGATGCTCTGGGGCTTCCCGTTCCTGGTCGAGGGCCAGGGCCTGTCCAAGGGCGCCGCGAGCGCGCTGCTCACCGTCGCGATCGTGATCAACATGCTCGCGTGTCTGGTGGTCGGCCCGCTGGTGACCCGCCGCCCGGGCAGTCGGCTCGTGTTGTGCGTGGGACAGCCCGTGCTCGCCGTCGCGGCCTGGGCGGCGGTACTGATCCCGAGCGAACCCTCGCCGCTGTGGCTCCTGGTCCTGCTGGCCCTGGTGATCGGGCCCGGCGGCGCGCTGTCCCTGGTCGGCATGGAGTTCGCCCGGGCGGGCAATCCGCCGCAGCGTCTGGGCACCGTGTCCGGCATCGTCAACGTCGGCGGATTCGCCGCCGCCACCCTGTGCCTGTTCGCCATCGGCCTGGTCCTGGACCTGGTCGAGCCCGGCGGCGGCGAGCACGGCCTGAACGCGTACCGCGTGGCGATGGCGGTGCAGGCCGTGCCGCTGCTCCTGGGCGTCGTACAGGTGCTGCGCTACGCCCGCAAGGCCGCGGGCCGCGAACGGCGGCCCGAACCGGTGTGCGTGGTGGCCCGGCGTATACCCGAGCGCGAGAGCGTGTCCGACATGGGCTGAGGCCGCGCCCGATCGTCACACCGCACTCGGAACACCCTCGCGCGCGGGCGACGGTTCAGGGGGTGACGGCCATGCTGCCCAGGATGCGCCGCGCGAGGTCGGGGTCGCCCTCGATCCGCACCTCGGCCCGGTTCGGCGCGACCCGACCGCACATCAACCGCACGAACGTCTCCCAGTCGGTGCCGATCGACACCAGCGGCCCCAGCGGGACCCGGCCGTCGAGCCGGCCCCGGCCGTTCTCGTCCACCGTGACCGTGCGCATGAACTCCACCGGCCCGGTCACGTCGAACACCACGGACGCGCCCGCCGGCGCCTTGGCGTCCTTGGCCACCACCCGGGCCAGCCCGGCGAGCAGGAAGTCGCGGGTGATCAGCGCGGCCGGCGAGTCCAGGTTGCCGGGCTCCCCGATCGCGCGCCGCACGTCCTGCTCGTGCACCCACACGTCGAACACCCGCTGGGTGAGCAGGAAGCGGTACGGGACGCTGCGGCCCATGATGCCGCGCACCTCGTCCTCCGGCGCCCGCTCGCACTCGTCGAGCATCCGGCGCCGGCGCAGGATCACATACTCCAGCTCGCCGGTCATCTCCGGCGAGGTGTGGCAGCGCCGCACGTCCACCGGTATCTCGGTGTAGCGGCTGAACTCGTCGTGCACATGCCGTAGATCGCGCGGCAGCGTGTGGATCGGCCGCGGATCGCCGAGCAGTTCCAGTTCGATGCCGATCACGTGGGACACCACGTCCCGGACCGACCAGCCCGGGCACTCGGTCGGGCTGCTCCACCGGCCCTCGGTCAGGGTGGAGACCAGATCTTTGAGGGAGCGCACCGAGTGCTCCCAGGCGTCGACGTGCGTTTTCAGGTCGATGGTCACGTACTACCTCTCGTCGCTGCGTCACCGGTCGAATGGAGGGGAGCGACCGTTGCTTTGACGTGGTCCGGGATCCTGGCAGGCACGTTACGCTGCCAAAGATCCTGCGGTCAGCCCGTTCGCGGGAAGCAAGCGGTGTAGGTGAGGGGAAAGTGCGCGTTTCGCTCGTACAACTCGACGTCGACCCGGCGGTGCCCGCCCGCGAGCGCCTGGCCGAGGTGACCGCCCTGGTCCGCGGCCGACGCGGCGACCACCTCGTGGTGCTGCCCGAACTGTGGCTGCACACGGGTTGGGTCTACGACGACTGGGAGACGGACGCCGAGGGGGTGCGCGGTCCGGCGGCCCAGGCGATGGGCCGCGCGGCCCGCGACGCCGGCGTCTGGCTGCACGCCGGCAGCATCATCGAACGCGGTCCGGACGACAACCTCTACAACACGTCGCTGGTCTTCGACCCCGACGGCGCGTTGCGCGGCACCTACCGCAAGATCCACCGCTTCGGCTTCACCGGCGGCGAGGCCGCGCTGATCTCGCGTGGCACCGAGACCGCGCAGGTCCGCATGCCGTGGGCCGAGGTGGGCCTGGCGACGTGCTACGACCTGCGCTTCCCGGAGCTGTTCCGGCGCATCCTGGACGCGGGCGCGGAGGTGCTGGTGCTGCCCGCCGCGTGGCCGGCGCGGCGGGTCGAGCACTGGCGCGTGTTGTCCCGCGCCCGCGCGATCGAGAACCAGATGTTCGTGCTCGCCTGCAACGTCACCGGCGAGCAGGGTGGTCAGGCGATGGGCGGGCACAGCATGGTGATCGACCCGTGGGGCGAGATCGTCGCCGAGGCGGGGACCGAACAGACCGTGCTGACCGCCGAGATCGACCCCGCGCTGGTCGCCAAGACCCGCGAGGACTTCCCGGTCCTGCAGAACCGGGTGTTCTGAGCCGCGTGTCTCGTCGGGGCCGGCCCCGCGGCGCCGTGCCGCGGGACCGGCTCACAGATGGATGTTCCTCACCTCTTTGCCCGCCGCGTCGTACGCCTTGAGCTTGTACGCGGGGGCCGCCTTGCGCGCGGTCACCACCAGGACGTAGACCCGCGTCTCGGGGTCGATCCGCACGGGGTGGATCACCACGGGGTCGCTGTGTCCCTGCCAGGTGACCTCCAGGTAGGCCACGTCGGGGGAGACCTCGGCCTGGATCGCCGCCACGTACAGATTCCTCTCGCCGTCGAGTCGGCCGAAGGAGCCGCCGCCGCCGAACCGGTTGCGGTCGTTGGCCTTGTCCCGCGCGGTTCGTCCCGGGCGCACGTCGCACGCCTTCCCGAACCCGCTGTCGAACTGCTTCCGGACCTCCTCGAAGCAGGTGCGCTCGGGACCCTCCGCCCAGGCGCGGTACGTCCACGTCTTCCCGGCCACCACACCCGTGCCCACGATGTCGGGAGTGGCGCCGGGCGGCCGGGTGCCCGGGTCGACCGAGACGATGTCGTTGGACCTGCCCTCCGCGTCCAGCACGCCCCCCGCGATCACCGCGCCGCCACCGCCCAGCACCAGCGCGGTCACCGTCGCCGCGCCGAACGTGAGCCCGCGCCACCGGCGCTCGTGCGAGCCGCGGATCGCCGCGTCGGCCGTCGGCGGAGTCAACCGCGCCGCCTCGATCTCTGCCATGAACGCCTCCCTCAGTGCGGTGCCGTCGTCGGCCATGGCCGCACCTCCGTATCCGAAGTCGAGGGGGTTTCCGTCTGATAAGGGATCAGATCGGCGAGTTGAGGATCCTTGCGAAGTTGGGCGAGTCCCCTGAACGTCTGGCTTCGCACCGTACCGACCGCACACCCGAGGATCTGCGCGACCTCGGACTCCGGACGGTCCTCCCAGTAGCGCAGCACCACCGCCGCCCGTCGACCGGCCGGCAACCGGCCCAACGCGGCCATCAGCACGCTGCGTTCGGCCACCGCGCCGGTCGAGTCGGGCCCGGCCCGATCCGGCAGCCGGTCGGTGAGGAAGTGCGTCACCCGGCGGACCCGGACCCGGGACAGATGCGTGTTCACCATGATCCGCCGCACGTAGGCGTCGGGGCTCTGCGCCGCGAACACGCGGGCCCAGGACGTATACGCCTTGGTCAGCGTGGCCTGAGCCAGGTCCTCGGCCTCGTCGCGATCGCCGCACAGCAGGTACGCGGTGCGCACCAGGGCCGTCCGCCGGGCCTCGACGAAGACGCGGAACTCGTCTTCTTCCCGTTGGGATCTCAACCGTGCCCCCCTTCACCCGAACAGACGTGTGGGGGCGGGCGGTTCTATGCCGAACCCGCCGAACCGTCGACGGGTCGGCGGTTCGGCGGGCTCCGCGCGGGCTCAGTCCTCGTCGTCGCTCAACCGGTCCACGCACACCGCGATCGCGATGATCAACGCATGATCCCAGCCGGGTGCGATGTCGATGCCGTAGGTGTCCCGCACCCGCAGCCACTTGCGGGTGATCTGGGCGACCGGCCCGTTCGGTCCGGAGATCCCGTACTCGTGGTGGAACATGTCGCCGCGCACCGTGAGTTCGGTCCCGACCGCGAGTTCCACCGTGAACGCCTCGTGCAGCGGGGTGAACATCTTCTTGCGCACCGTGGCGACCGTCTCGCCGGTCGCGTCCTGCACCTTCATCGAATGATGGATGCTGACGATCTTCTTCTTCACGGTCGCCAACACCGTGCCGGCGGAATCCTTGAGCTCCAGCCGGTCGTGCAGGGTCAGTGCCTTGCCGTCGACCAGATAGACCTTCTCGCCGCTCTCGGTGGTGACCCAGAAGTCGTCGCCGATCGCGAACATCTTCTCCCGCACGAGATAGCGGCCGGGCGGAATCCCCGGGTAGAGCTGGGTGCCGCCGTCGTACTCGTCCCCGAACACTGGTGCCTCCACGGTCGCCTCGCCTTGTCGGCAGACTGCCCGATATGGCGGCGTTCAGTCGTCTTCGGCACGCCGGCGTGCGGCGGTACGGATACACCCGGTTGGGTGGGGTGCGGCCCGTACCCGCGCGGGCCGGCGGCTCGTGGCCGAGGCGGATGGTTCACTTCGAATCATGAGCAGCACCGCGCGTCGAGCCAGGGTCCGGGCCCCCGAGTTGTCCGGTTCCGGAGGCTGGATCAACACCGCCGGCCCCGGCCCGACGCTGGCCGGGCTGCGCGGGCGGATCGTGGTGCTGGACTTCTGGACCTCCGCCTGCGTGAACTGCCACCACGTGCTGGCCGAGTTGCGCGGCCTGGAGGAGCGCCACCGCGACGTGCTGACCGTGATCGGCGTGCACTCGCCCAAGTTCGAACACGAGGCGGAGCACGGCACGGTGGTGTGCGCGGTACAGCGGCACGAGGTGTGCCACCCGGTCCTGGACGACCCGGAACTGAGCACCTGGAAGCAGTACGCGGTGCACGCGTGGCCGACCCTGGTGGTCGTCGATCCCGAGGGCTACGTGGTCGCGCAACTGTCCGGCGAGGGCCACGCGAGCGAGATCGAGACGCTGATCGCCGACCTGGTCGCCGAGCACGACGGCAAGGGCACGCTGCGCCGGTCCGCCGAGGAGGTCGACCGGCCCGAGACCCCGCGCACCGACCTGCGCTTCCCGGGCCAGGTGCTCCGGCTGCCGTCGGGGGCGCTTTTGGTCGCCGACACCGGCCACCACTCGCTCGCCGAACTCTCCGACGACGGGCGCACGGTACTGCGCCGGATCGGGACCGGTCGGCGCGGCCTGCTCGACGGCGGGCCCCGCCACGCGATGCTGGCCGAGCCGCACGGCATGGCGCTGCTGCCGCCCGAGGTGGCCGCACACGTGCGCTACGACGTGGTGGTCGCCGACACCGCCAACCACGCGCTGCGCGGCGTCTCGCTGGCCACCGGGTCGATCCGGACCGTCGCGGGCACCGGCCGGCAGCGCCGCCGCGGCGCGGAGGACCACGGCGCGGCCCGCACGATCGACCTCTCCAGCCCGTGGGACGTGGCGTGGTTCGGCGGCCGGATCATCGTGGCGATGGCCGGGGTCCACCAGCTCTGGGAGTTCGACCCGGTGGGCGAGGGGGTCGGGGTGCTGGCCGGCACCACCGACGAGGGCATGGAGGACGGCCCGGTGGACACCGCCTGCCTCGCCCAGCCCTCGGGTCTGGCGGTCTCCCCCGACGGCCACACGTTGTGGCTGGTGGACGCGGAGAGTTCGGCGCTGCGCCGGCTCGTGGACGGCGGCATCGAGACGGTGGTCGGGCGCGGCCTGTTCGACTTCGGCCTGCGCGACGGCCCGGCCGAGCACGCGCTGTTCCAACACCCGCTGGGCGTGGACACCTTGCCGGACGGCTCGGTGGTGGTCGCGGACACCTACAACGGCGCGGTGCGGCGCTACGACCCCTCGGACGGGTTCGTCTCGACCCTGCTCACCGGTCTGGAGGAGCCGGCCGCGGTGGCGGTGGTGGCCGACCTGGACGAGGACCTGTACCTGACCGTGGTCGAGTCCTCGGCCCACCGGGTCCGCAAATTCCGCCTCCCGCACACGTAGCCGGACAGGGCCCGGCCGCGGGCCCGGGGAGCGGTCGCGCGTCGCGGCGGCTCCCCGGGCCCGCGTGCTCAGCCCTCCAGGAACGCCGCGGCGGCCGCGGCGAGCAGGAACGGGTCGTCGGCGCCGCAGAGTTCGCGCGAGGAGTGCATCGACAGGCACGCCGCGCCGACGTCCACGGTCTCGATGCCGAGGCGGGTCGCGGTGATCGGGCCGATCGTGGTGCCGCACGGAAGGGAGTTGATCCCCACGAAGACCTGCGCCGGCACCCCCGCACGCTCGCACGCGGCGGTCCACACGGCCCGACCGCGCGCGTCGGTGGCGTAGCGCTGATTGGCGTTGACCTTGAGGATCGGGCCGCCGTTGGGCACGGGGTGGTGGCCCGGCTCGTGCCGACCGACGTAGTTCGGGTGTACCGCGTGCCCGACGTCGCTGGAGAGGTGGAACGAGTCGGCGAACGCCCGCGCGCGGTCGTCGAGCGAGCCGCCGCGCGTGCTCACGATCCGGGTCAGCACCGTCTCCAGGAGCGGCCCGCCCGCGCCGGTGGTGGAGTCGCTGCCGGTCTCCTCGTGGTCGAACGCGCCGAGCACCGGGATGTGCGCCGCCCCGTCGTGCGCGGCGGCGAGCAGCGCGGCCAGCCCCGCGTGCACCGACAGCAGGTTGTCCAGGCGCGGCGCGGCGAGCAGTTCGCGATCGCGGCCGAGGTAGCTCGGCTTTTGTACATCGTGGACCATCAGGTCCCACCCGGTGACGTCGCCGGCGGGCACCCCGGCCTCCTGGGCCACGAACCGGATCAGCGCGCCCTCGTCGACCGGGCCGAGCCCCCAGATCGGGGTCATGTGCTGTTGCTTGTCCAGTTGCAACCCGGCCTCGTTGACCGCGCGGTCCAGGTGGATCGCCAACTGCGGCACCCGCAGCAGCGGCCGGTCGACGAAGACCAGGCGCTCGCGGCCGTCGCGCAGCACGATCCGGCCGGACAGGCCGAGGTCGCGGTCCAGCCAGGAGTTCAGCAGCGGACCGCCGTACACCTCGACGGCGATCTGCCGCCAGCCGGCCGCGCCGGTGTCGGGCAGCGGCTTGACCCGCAGCGTCGGCGAGTCGGTGTGCGCGCCGACGATCCGGAAGCCGCGCGTGCTCTCGGCGCCCTCCGGCACGTACCAGGCCACGATCGCGCCGCCGCGCAGCACGTAGCGCCCGCCCGCCTCGCCGTCCCACGCGGCCGTCTCCTCGAGCCGCCGAAAGCCCGCCGCCTCCAGCCGCTCGGCCACGTTCGCGGCCGCGTGGTAGGGGGACGGGCTGGCGCCGATGAACGCGATCAGATCATCGGTGTGACTCCGGTCGAAGCGCGGCGAGGGCATGCATACTCCAAGGTGCGCGGCCCGCTCGGCCGCGAGGATCGTGGCGGTTGTCCGTCGACGAGACTACGCCCCACACTCGGCGCGGCCCGGAGCGGCGACCCGGTGGGCGCGGTTCAGCCGAAGCTCACCCGGTCGAGCCAGAACGCGAGCAGGTCGGCGTCGCCGAGGATCTCGACGTCCGCCTCGGCGGGGGTGCGCCGCTTGTAGGTGACCAGCAACAACTCGACCAGCGGCCCGCGCAGCGCCACCGCGGCCTTCTCGTGCGCCCGCCGCCAGGTGATCGTGTCGCCGGTGAGGTCGAGCACCCACTCCGCGTCCGCGACGTCGGTGGCGTGCAGGTGCACGGTGCGGCCCGGGCCGAGCAGTTCGCGCATCCGGGGGTGGACCTCGAAGTGCATGGGCAGCGCGCCGAGTTCCATCCATTCGTCGAGCGCGTCCGCCGCGACCTCGTGGTCCAGGACGTAGTCCGCGCCGAGCGCGAGCGTCGCGTCGGCCCGGTGCAGCGCGCTCTCGTGGGTGAAGCGCCGGGCGTAGAACGCGGTGGTGCCGCCGGTGACCGGCGTCCACAGCGCCGCGTCGGGCCCGGCCTCGCGCAACGCCTCCGCCAACGCCGCGGCCCCCTCGGCCAGCCACGGTCCGAGCACGGCGGGATCCTCGTGGGTATACGCGGCCAGGTCGCGGAAATCCTGATCGGCGACCGGCTCGGCGGCCCGGCTCCGGACCGTCTTCGCCGCCCAGCGCTGCCCGCCGCCCAGATGCCGCACCAACTGTCCGACGTTCCACCCGGGACAGGACGGCACGGGCACGGTCAGGTCGGCTCCCTCGATGGTGGCCCGAAGCAGATCGGTCTGCGCGACGATCTCGGCGCAGTGGCGGTCGTGGCTCAGCGAAGTCATGGCCTCACGGTAGAGGCCCGAGGCGATCGTCGAGGCCGACGGCGACCTTCTCGGGGGAGGGGACGACGCCCCCGACACGGCGAGGCGCCGCCTCTCGCCCGGGAGCGGGAGACGGCGCCTCGTGGAGTGCGAGCGGCCCGACTAGAAGGCCGCCTCCGGGAGGTCCATCAGGGAGTTGTCGATCTGCTCGACCATCAGCCGCTGCGGGGTGAGCAGCGGCAGGATCTCCCGCGCGAAGTGCTTCGCGGCGGCGACCTTGCCCTGGTAGAACGCCTCGTCGCGACCGGGCGTACCGGCCAGCTTGGCCAGCGCCACCGACGCTTGGCGCAGCAGCAGCCACGAGACCACCAGGTCGCCGGCGGCGAGCAGCAGGCGGGTGGTGTTCTGGCCGACCTTGTAGATCGAGTCGATCTCCTGCTCGGACGCCATCAGCTGGTTGATCATCGCGGCGACCATGCCCTGGACGTCCTCGGCGGCGGTCGCGAGCAGCTTGACCTCGGCGGCCAGGTCGCCCTCGGCGTGCGCGGCGATGAACTCCTGGATCTCGCCGGCCACCACGGTCAGCGCCTTGCCCTGGTCGCGGACGATCTTCCGGAAGAAGAAGTCCTGACCCTGGATCGCGGTGGTGCCCTCGTAGAGGGTGTCGATCTTGGCGTCGCGGATGTACTGCTCGATCGGGTATTCCTGCAGGAAGCCCGATCCGCCGAAGGTCTGCAGCGACTGGGCGAGCTGCTCGTAGGACTTCTCCGAGCCGTAGCCCTTGACGATCGGCAGCAGCAGGTCGTTGACCCGGTCCGCGGTCTCGTCCGTGCCGCCGGCCAGTGCGGCGCCCTCGATCCGGTCCTGCCACGAGGACGTGTACACCACCAGCGCGCGCATGCCCTCGACGTACGCCTTCTGGGTGAGCAGCGAGCGGCGCACGTCCGGGTGGTGCGTGATGGACACGCGCGGCGCGGCCTTGTTCGTCATCTGCGCGAGGTCGGCGCCCTGGAAGCGCTCCTTCGCGTACTCCAGTGCGTTGAGGTAGCCGGTGGACAGCGTGGCGATGGCCTTCGTGCCGACCATCATCCGGGCGTACTCGATGATCTTGAACATCTGCGCGATGCCGCTGTGCACCTCGCCGACCAGGGTGCCGACGGCCGGGACGCCGTGCTCGCCGAAGGTGAGCTCGCAGGTCGTGGAGACCTTGAGGCCCATCTTGTGCTCGACGTTGGTGACGAAGGCGCCGTTGCGCTCGCCGAGCTCGCCGGTCTCCGGGTCGAAGTGGAACTTCGGCACCACGAACAGCGACAGGCCCTTGGTGCCGGGACCCGCACCCTCCGGGCGCGCGAGCACCAGGTGGATGATGTTCTCGGTCATGTCCTGGTCACCGGAGGTGATGAAGCGCTTGACGCCCTGGATGTGCCAGGTGCCGTCCTCCTGCCGCACCGCCTTGGTCCGACCCGCGCCGACGTCGGAACCGGCGTCGGGCTCGGTCAGCACCATCGTGGAGCCCCACTGGCGGTCGACCATGAAGCCGGCGACCTTGCGCTGCTCCTCGGTGCCGAGCGTGTGCAGCACCTGGGCGAAGTCGGGGCCCGCCGCGTACATCCACAGCGCCGGGTTGGCGCCGAGCACCAGCTCGGCCACCGACCAGCGCAGCGAACGCGGGCAGTTGGTGCCGCCCATGCTCTCCGGGAGCGCCAGGCGCCACCACTCGGAGTCCATGTAGGCCTTGTACGACTTCTTGAACGCCTCGGGCAGCGTGGCCGAGTGCGTCGCCGGATCGAACACGGGTGGGTTGCGGTCGCCCTCCGCGAAGGAATCGGCGAGGTCGTTCACGGCGAGGCGCTCGACCTCGGACAGGATCGACCTGGCTGTCTCGACGTCCATGTCCGCGAACGGACCCGTGCCATAGACCTGCTCGCGCCCGAAGACCTCGAACAGGTTGAACTCCAGGTCGCGGAGATTCGACTTGTAGTGACCCATGACAGGCTCCGCCCGTGGTTGCGTCCGGTGTACTGCGCTGACTGAAACTGCTCGACGGCTCGACAGCTCGACCCGAGGAATCGAGCGAGCGACCGAGGCGATCCGAAACCCAGTGTACTGGTCGGTAACATAATGATCGTACCCATGGGTAACTTTTTCAATCCCCGAGAGGTTCCCATCGGGTTACCACCAGGTACTCATGACCGTCTCGGCCGAGGGCTCAAACCCGGGCCGCGGACCCGCTAGCCTCGTGGTGTGTACGGCTACGCAACCGAGGAACCCCAGGCCCGGGCGGAGGCGCCGGCGCTCACCGACGCCGTGCGCGCGTTCGCCACGGGCGTCATGAACGGCGAGGACTTCCAGTCCATCTTCATCGCGTCGAAGGTCTTCTGCCCGAGGGGGGATCGCCCGGGCTTCCTGGCCCTGCACAACACCCCCGAGCCGGTGATCCCGATGTTCAGCTCCCTCGCCGAACTCAAGAAGTACGCCGGCGAGGAGTCCAGACACTTCACCGTCACCGGCGCCGAGGTGCTCGACCTGCTGCCCAACGGCTACGGCTTCGTGCTCGACCTCGACGGCGAGCACCGGGTGATGTTCGACGCCAAGGCCATAGAGCAGATGATCGCCTTCGCGATGCGGCGGATGTACGGCTGACGGCGGATCCGCGAACGGCCGAACGCGCCGGCGTCATCCTCGATGACGGCCGGCGCGTCCGGGTCGGTGGTGCGATCAGGCCGGGCGGTGTCCGTGGTTGGCCCGGTGCTTGCGACGGGACTTGCGCTTGCGGGTCTTCTTCGACATCGCGCCCCCTTGCTCGTCCGTGTTCGCGGTGTCGCATGCCTACCCGGGCGCGGACCGGATCCATGCGTACGAGTCGGCGGGGAGTGTTCGGGTCAGCGGGGGTTCGCCCTTCCGTGGCGCAGCAGTTCGCCGCTGTGCACGCCGGTGGGCTCGTCGTTTTCGACCGTGACCCGGCCGTTGACCAGGATGTGCCGGTAGCCCTTCGCGTCGATCACCGTGCGCAGTTGGCCGCCGGGCAGGTCGTGGACGAACTTCGGATCGCCGTAGGCCAGTTCGTCGTAGTCGTAGACGATGATGTCGGCCGCGGCACCGACGCTCAGCACGCCGCGGTCGGTGAAGCCCGCACACCGGGCGGGCAGTCCGGACAACCGCCAGTGGGCCTGCTCCAGTGAGGTCCAGGCGTGCCTGCGGACGTACTCGACGATGTACTCGGTGCCGTACATGCCCGCGCTCAGCGTCTTGAGGTGCGCGCCGCCGTCGGACAGGCCGGGCAACAGGTATTCGTAGTCCACGAGTTCCTTCAGGCCCTCCAACGTGGCGTTGAACTGGCCGGTGTGCACCTCGGTGGTCAGCCCGTCGGCGATGGTGACGTCGCACAACACGTCCACCGGGTGCCGGTCGAGCCGCGCGCCGATCTCCTTGAACGACAGGCCCTCGTACCGCTTGTACTCCTCGGTGAAGGTGCGGTGCAGCTTCATGTCCGGGTACAGGTGGTAGAACAGCGGGTCGAATTCCCGCAGTTCGGCGCGGATCGCCGGGTCGTTCAGCAGCGCGATCTTGGCCTCCAGGGTCTCGGCCGCGAAGATCGTGGCCACCGGCGGGCGGGTGGACACGCCGCCGTACAGGAAGCTGAACGGCACCGGGACGTCGGTGGTCATCGCCTGGCCGTAGATCGGGATGCCGCGCTCCTGGCAACTGCGCAGCCACTCGATCTTGCGCCGGTACAGGCCGCCGCTGCGCGAGTTGGCGATCACCGCGTTCCAGATCAGCGGCCGGCCGCTGACCTCGACGAGGTGTTCGTACTCCTCCTCGGTGATCTGCGTGCCGGACACCTGCATGAAGCCGCGGCCCTGCCCGGCCAGCGCCTCGGCCAGGGTCAGTCGGGTCTGCGGCCACATGATGTCGGTGGGCATCGGCGTACCGTCGAAGTCGCCCTGCATCAGCCGGCCGTTCGGGTTGCCCGGCTCGCCCAGGCACTGCGCCGACCAGCCGCCCGCGCCGGCGTCCATCGCCTCGGTCAACAGGCGGGCCAATTCCGCGTGTTCGGCGTCGGTGGGCAGCGCGCCCGCCTTCGCCCGATCCAGGCCGAGCACCCAGATCAGCAGCGGGTTGACCGGAACATAGGGCAGTACGTTGACCGCCTTGGGGGTGCGCTCGACGCTGTCCAGGTATTCGGGGAAGGTGACCCAGTCCCAGGGCATGCCCTCGCGCAGGGTCTCGGTGGGGATGTCCTCGACGGCGGTCATCGACAACATCGCGCGATCGCGCATGTCCTCGCGCACCGGGGCGAAGCCGAAGCCGCAGTTGCCGGTGACCACGGAGGTCACCCCGTGCGGGCCGGACGTGGTCAGGTACGGGTCCCAGAAGACCTGGCCGTCGTAGTGCGTGTGCAGGTCGATGAAGCCGGGCGCGACGATCAGTCCGGTCGCGTCGATCACCCGATCCGCGTCCTCGGCGCGGACGCGCCCGATCGCGGTGATCACGCCGTCGGTGATCGCGACGTCCGCGCGAACGCGCGGGTTGCCGGAACCGTCGACGACGATGCCGCCCTTGATGACCAGGTCGTGGTTCGCCATGGCGTTCGTACCTTCCCTCGGCATAGTCCTTGATCCGGTTAATTAAAATGTGTGTTTAATACGAGGAGTCGAAGGAGTCAAGGGATTCCGCGGGGGAGTCGGCGCGGCTCAGTCGCCGGCGAGGGCGCCGGCGACGATCGCCGTGAGGTGGTCGTCGAACGCCTCCGGGCCGAGCAGAGCGGTCGGGGCGATGCCGTCCGGGCGCGGCGGCATGTCGTGCCGGGCGGCGCGCGCCGCGCACAACATGCCGACCATCTGGGTGACCAGGAAGGTGCGGGCCTGGAGCGCGGTCGCCGGCAGGTCGGGGCGGGCCGCGGCCACCGCGTCCACCACGTCCCGCACGTCCTCGCCGCCGAGCAGCGGGGTCACCGGCGAGGTCGTGTCGCGCAGCAGTTCCACCGAGATCTGGAGGTAGGCCCGGTCGGCCGGCGAGCCGTTCAGCAACTCGGTGATCGGCAGCACGATCGCGCGGGCGAACCCGGACAACCGCTCCGGCCGCTCGCGGGCCGCGGCGAGCAGCGCCTGGCGGCGGGCGTACACGACGGGCACGTGCTGCTCGACGATCGCCCGCAACAAACCCTCCCGCCCGCCGAAGTGGTAGTGGATCGCGCCGGCGTTGCGCTGCCCCGCCGCGCGGGTGATGTCCTGCAACGGCACATCGAGACCGTGCCGCGCGAACAGGATCTCGGCGGCCTCGACGATGCGGCGCCTGGTGGGGCCGGAGTCACGGGGCATGGGCGCAGCATAGGGCCTGGTCGGGGCCTGGCCTCCGACCCGAATGGCGGCACTGTCAAGTGCCTGTTTGGCGAGGTTTCGATACGTTTTGAACCTAATGGGACCTTCGCCCCTGTTCGCGTACCTCGGTACGGGTGACCATGGATCGCGTTGGTCGTCGGCCCATCCCCTCCTGTGCGACAACGAAAGGTCCCGATACATGCCTGCCCTGGCGCTTCCCGCTCGTCGAGCAGTTCCGGTGGCAGTGGGCCTCTACGTGGCCGTCCTGGTGAGTCGGGCGTTCGCCCCGGACTACCTGGACATGCACGCGGTGCTGATCGCGGTCCCGGCGGTGGTGGCGATGGCCTACCGCCCGTGGTTGACCGCGACGGCCGGGGCGGTGGCGCTGGCGACCCGGCTCCTGCTGAACCCGCACGTGTACGGCGGTGGCGGGGACAAGTCCACCACCGGCGTCTCGGCCGCCATCCTGATCGTGACGCTGTTCGGGTGCTGGGTCGGCTGGGAGCGGCGGCGCCAGGACGCCCGGCTGCATCGTGTGCAGTCGGTGGCGGAGGTGGCCCAGCGGGCGCTGCTGCGGCCGGTGCCCCGGGCGATCGGCCGGTTCGGCTTCGCGGTGCGCTATCGGGCGGCGGCGGAGGAGGCGTCGATCGGCGGCGACCTGTACGAAGTGCTGGAAACCCCGTACGGGGTGCGGGTGCTGCTCGGCGACGTGCGCGGCAAGGGGCTCGAGGCGGTCGACATGGCGGCCCGTACGCTCGGCGCGTTCCGCGAGGCGGCCTACGACGCGCCGACCCTGGCGGAGGTCGGTGCCCGGGTGGATCGCAGCCTGAACCGGCAGCTGGGCGCCGAGGACTTCGTGACCGCCGTGATGGTCGAGCTGTGTCCCGGCGAGGGCACGATGCAGGTGCTGGCGTGCGGCCATCCCTCGCCGCTGCTGGTGCGCGGCGGCACGGTGGGCGAGGTGATCGGCGAGGCGGGTCTGCCGCTGGGCATGGGCCTGCTGCCGGCGGCCACGGCGCGCGCGGTGGAGGCGGTCCCGTTCCGGCCGGGCGACGTGCTGCTGATGCACACGGACGGGGTGACGGAGGCCCGGGACACGTCCGGTGTGTTCTACCCGCTGGGCCGACATCTGGCGACCTACGCGCACAACGACGCCGCCGGGATGCTGGACGCCGTCGAGCAGGCCCTGATCGCCCACGTGGGCGGCAAGCTGGAGGACGACGCGGCGATGCTGGCGGTGACCCTGACCGGCCCGCTGCTGAAGGTGGTCAAGCCGGCCCGCGCCCTGGAGCCGACCCACCAGTCCGCGTAACCCGCGCGGTCGGCCCGCGGCCCCCGCCGCCGATCCGCAGCCGGGCAGCACACCCCGGAAGAGGCGCCGGACCGGCGTCTCCCGGGCGTCGCACAGGCCCCTCGCGAGCCGGCGCGAAGCGCCCAAAAGGAAGAGACCCGCTCTCCTCGCCGAAGAGCGGGTCCCTATTCGCGGTCTCCGCAGGTCGAACCCTCATACGACCTGCTCGTTCGTGGGTCGAACCCTCATACGACCCACCATCCGCGGTCCGTGCCCCTGGCGCACCTCAGGGCAGAGCGCGCCAGGGGACGTTTTCGCTACCCGCGCAGCCCCGAGGCTTCGCGGGCGAGCTGTTCCACCCGGGACCAGTCGCGCGAGGCGACCGCGTCCGCGGGAAGCATCCAGGACCCGCCGACGCAGGCCACGTTGGGCAGCGCCAGGTAGGTCGGGGCCGAGGCCGGGGTGATTCCGCCCGTCGGGCAAAAGCGCACGTCCGGCACCGGCGAGGCCAGCGACTTCAGGAACGGCGCGCCGCCCGAGGCCTCGGCCGGGAAGAACTTCATCTCCCGGACGCCGCGTTCGCGCAGCGCCAGCACCTCGGACACGGTCGACGTGCCGGGCAGGAAGGAGAGTCCGGTGTCGACCAGGGCCCCGTACAGGGTCTCGGTGCAGCCCGGCGTCACCAGAAAGCGGGCGCCGGCGTCGGCCGCCGCCCTCGCCTGGTCCGGCGTCAGGACCGTACCGGCGCCCACGAACGCGCCCTCGACCTCGGCCGCGATCCGCTCGATCGCTCCGAGTGCGGCCGGTGTGCGCAGGGTGACCTCGACGGCCGGCAGCCCGCCCGCCACCAGCGCGCGCGCCAGCGGTACGGCCGACTCCACGTCGTCCACGATCACCACCGGGATCACCGGTGCCAGGTCAAGAGCGGACGTGCTCACGCCGCCACCTCCACGGGTCGAGTGCTGCGCGCCTCCAGCCACGCGGACGCGCCGCGCAGAGCCGGATGCGGGGCCACCACGAGCGCGGTGGAGATGCGGTGCAGGTACGGCGCCATCGTCGGGTTGGTCTCGAAGCCCATCCGGAACTCGCTCTCCAGCAGCATCTCGGTGATCCGGGGCAGGATGCCCCCGGCCAGGAAGACACCGCCGCGAGCGCCCATCGTCAGGGCAACCCCACCGGCGAACGTGCCGAGCAGTCGGCAGAAGGTCTCGACCGTCGCGACGCACACCTTGTCGGAGCCGTCGAGCGCGCGGGCGGAGATGTCGGCCGGGCTCAGCGCCTCGGCCGCGACCCCGTGTACCGCCGCCGTACAGCGGTGCAACCGGCACAGTCCCGGGCCGGACAGCACGTGTTCGGCGGTCACCGTGCCCAGGCCGCCGCGCTCGTCGCGCAGCACCTCCAGGGCCGCCGCGTCGGGCCCGTGCGCCGGGCGCAGCAGGACGTGCCCGCCCTCGCCCGGCAGCGGCACCCAGCCGCCGCCAGGGATCGGCACCAGGCCGGCCACGCCGAGTCCGGTGCCGGGGCCGAGCACGGCCATCGGCAGCGTCGGGTCGGGCAGTCGGTCGCCGACCACGATCAGGTCCTCGCCGGCCAGGTGCGGCAGCGACAGGGCCAGCGCCTCGAAGTCGTTGATCAGGTACAGGTCCGGCACGCCGAGCCTGACCCGGGTCTCCGCGATGGACAACACCCACGCGCCGTTGGTCAGCCGGAACCGGTCGCCGTGCACGGGGCCCGCGACCGCCGCGCAGATCGCGCTCGGCCGGGCCGCGCCGGAGCGGTCCAGGTAGTCCTCGATCGCCGCGGCCAGGTCCACGTGGTCCTCGCTGCGCAGCCCGAGCACGTGCTCGGGTCGGCCGCCGGGCTCGGTGAGCACGGCGAAGCGGGCGTTGGTGCCGCCGATGTCGGCGACCAGCCACGGGCGGTCGGGGGTCGGTGGGGCCACGGTCGGGTTCACGCGCTCGCTCCGTCGAAAGCCGCGGTCGCGACCGCGCCGAACACACCCGCGCCCAGGTCGGCGGGGCCCACCCCGGCGCGCAGCGCGGTGAACAACTCGCGCCCGGTGCCGACCCATTCCGCGTCGGTCGGGGCCGCGCCCTCGGGCCGCCGGCCGCTCAGGTCGGCCTCGGTGGTCAGCGTCCCCGCGACCGCGTCCACGGTCACGATGTCGCCGTTGCGGATCAGCGCTATCGGGCCGCCGACCGCCGCCTCGGGCGTGCAGTGGATCGCCGCCGGGATCTTGCCGGACGCGCCGGAGAGCCGGCCGTCGGTGACCAGCGCCACGTGGTGGCCCCGGTCCTGGAGCACGCCGAGCGCGGGGATCAGCTTGTGCAGCTCCGGCATGCCGTTGGCGCGCGGACCCTGGTAGCGCAGCACCGCGATCAGGTCGTGGTTCAACTCGTCGCGCTCGAACGCGGCCAGGAAGTCGGCCTGTCCGTCGAACACCCGCGCGGGCGCGCTCACCACGTGGTGCGACGGGTCGACCGCGGACACCTTGATCACCGCGCGACCGAGGTCGCCGTGCAACATCCGCAGTCCGCCGTCGGGCGCGAACGGCTTGTCGTAGGGCCGCAGTACGTCCAGGTCCAGGCTCTGCGTCGGGCCGTCCACCCACACGATGGAGCCGTCCTCGGTGAGCTGCGGCTCGCGGCGGTAGCGGGCGAGCCCGTCGCCGGCCACGGTGCGCACGTCCTCGTTGAGCAGCCCGCCGTCGAGCAGCGTGCCGATCAGGAACGCGGTGCCACCCGCGGCGTGGAAGTGGTTGATGTCCGCCGGACCGTTCGGGTACATCCGGGTCAGCAGCGGCACCGCCGTGGACAACTCGGCGAAGTCGTCCCAGGTGAGCGTGATCCCCGCGGCGGCGGCCATCGCGACCAGGTGCAGCGTGTGGTTGGTGGAGCCGCCGGTGGCGAGCAGCGCGACGACCGCGTTGACCCAGGCCTTCTCGTCCAGCACCTCGCCGATCGGCGTGTAGTCGCGGACCAGCGAGGTCGGGTCGCCGAGCGAGGTGGTGGCCGCGACCCGGCGGCCCGCCTCGTCGGTCAGCGCCTTGCGCAGCGGCTGGTCGGGGTGCACGAAGCTGGCGCCCGGCAGGTGCAGCCCGAGCACCTCCATCACCAGCTGGTTCGTGTTCGCGGTGCCGTAGAAGGTGCAGGTGCCGATGCCGTGGTAGGCGCCGGCCTCGGCGTCGAGCAGTTCCTCGCGGGAGACCTTGCCCTCGGCGAAGCGCTGCCGGACCCGGGCCTTCTCCTTGTTCGGCAGGCCCGAGGACATCGGACCGGCGGGCACGAAGACGGTCGGCAGGTGTCCGAACGACAGCGCCCCGATCACCAGGCCGGGGACGATCTTGTCGCACACGCCGAGCATCAGCGCGCCGTCGAACATGTCGTGCGCGAGCGCCACCGCGGCGGCCATCGCGACCACGTCGCGGCTGAACAGGGACAGCTCCATGCCCGCGCGGCCCTGGGTGATCCCGTCGCACATGGCGGGCACGCCGCCGGCGAACTGGGCCACGCCGCCGGCCGCGGCGACCGCGGCCTTGAGCTGCTCGGGGTAGGTCCGCAGCGGCTGGTGCGCGGAGAGCATGTCGTTGTAGGAGGAGACGATCGCGACATTCGGCTTGACCGGGCCCTGCGGGCCGGCGCCGCGCAGGCTCAGCTTCTCGCTCGGCGAGCACGCGGCGAAGCCGTGGGCGAAGTTGGCGCAGCCGAGCTGACCGCGTGCGGGCTTCTCGGAGGCCGCCGCTCGGATCCGCTCCAGGTACGCGGAACGCGTGGCGGCACTGCGGCGCGCGATGCGCTCCGTCACTGCGGCCACCGTCGGGTGGATCCTCTGCTCGCTCACGATCTTCGTGCCCCTGCTGTCTTCGGCTGGCTCTGCCGGTTCGGGTACCAAACTAGGGGTACTTTTGCTTCTTGGCAAGCAAAAGAGTGACGCTCGGGTGTCGAAGTAGTGAACTTAGGGCTTTGACCGAGGGAAAGCCGCCCTGGTTCACTGGACGACATGGCCCGACGCGCGAATCCCATCCCGCACAGCAGTGCAGGCGAGGTACTTCGCCTGGTGCGTGAAGGTGATGCCGAGACCCGGGCGGACGTCGCCCGGCTCACCGGGCTGTCCCGATCCGCCGTGGCGGCCCGGATCGACGAACTGGTGGACGCCGGACTGCTCGCCGAACGCGCCGACGGCGTGTCCACCGGCGGCCGGCCCCCGATCCGCCTCGAACTCAACCCCGAGGGCGGCCTGGTACTGGCCGCCTCGCTCGGCAGCAGCCGAGGCCAACTCGCGGTCTGCGATCTGACCGGCCGGGTGTTGGCCAGCCGGGAGACCCGGATGGCCGCGCAGGGCGGCCCCGACGCGGTGCTCACCGGACTGCCGGACTGGATCGACACGATGCTCGCCGAGGAGGGCTTCGACCCGGCGCGGGTACGCGGGGTCGGGGTCGCCGTGCCCGGACCGGTCGAGTTGGACACCGGACGCGCCGCGGGTGCGCCGACGCTGCCGGGGTGGGACGGGGTGGCGATAGCGCCGACCCTGCAACGCCGGTTGCCGGTACCGGTGTACGTGGACAACGACGTGAACGTGATGGCGCTGGGCGAGTATCGGGCCCGGGCCGACGCGGGCGACCTCGTCTTCGTCAAGGCGTCCACGGGCATCGGTGCCGGGATAGTCGCCGACGGCAAGGTCTACCGGGGCGCGCTCGGCGCGGCCGGCGAGATCGGCCACATCCCGGTCGCCGGCGGTACCGGGGTGCGCTGCTGGTGCGGCAACGTGGACTGCCTCGAAGTCCTGGCCAGCGGGCGGCACTTGATCGAGACGCTGGCCGCCCACGGGGCGCGCTTCCCGGACGGCCGCGAGGTCTCCAGCGTGCGTGACGTGGTGGCTCTCGCGGCGGCCGGCCAGCCCGAGGCGGTGCGGCTCGTGCGCGAGTCGGGGCGGATGCTCGGCGAGGTGCTGGCGAGCGTGGTCAACGTGCTGAATCCGGCGGTGGTGGTGCTGGGCGGCGACCTCGCCGACGCGGGCGATCCGCTGCTGGCCGGGGTGCGTGAGGTGGTCTATCGGCGGTCCACGGCGGTGGCCACGCGCGAACTGCGCATCGTGCCGAGCGTGTTGGGCGAGGCCGCGGGCCTGACGGGCTGCGCGTTCATGGCCCTGGACCAGATCCTGTCCCCGGACTCGGTGGACACCACCCTCGCCCGCCTCGCCGGCGGCCGAGCCCTCCCCAGCGTGAACAGGGCCCTCCCGGCCTGAACCCGGGCCGGACCGCCCACCGGGACTCGTCCGGCCGCGCAGCGGCGGTGAACCGCGACTCGCCGTGGCGACGGTGCCACGTTCCGCAAGCCGCCACGCCCCGGCACATCGCCACGCCCCGGCACATCGCCGCGCTCGCGGCGACCTCGCCCCGCTCCGCGACCGCGTAGCGGACGCGCGGCGCGGCGCCCGATCCCGACCGCGCGGCGGACGTGTACCCCAATGCGCCCCCCGCTCGCCGCCACGACGGCGCGACCCCCTCGCCCCGCCCGGAACCACCCTTCGAACCAGACCCTCCGCGCGGGGAATGTTGAGCGAGCAACTACTGTTGAGGCGTGCAAGGACCGGGAAAGCCGGACCGTACTCGTCCCGAGGAGCAGGCCATGCCCGCCGTCACCGTTGCCAACCCGCTGGCTCTGCCGCGTCTGCCGGAGCCCGCACTCGACGCCCGCCCGCGTCCCGTACTCGCCGTCACCACCGCCCCGAGCGGAGTCGAGGGTGAGGGCTTCCCCGTGCGGCGCGCCTTCGCGGGTGTCAACCAGACCTACCTCGACCCGTTCATCATGATGGATCAGATGGGTGAGGTGGAGTACGCGCCGGGTGAGCCCAAGGGCACCCCGTGGCACCCGCACCGGGGCTTCGAGACGGTCACCTATCTCCTCGACGGCGAGTTCGTCCACCAGGACTCGGCCGGCGGTGGTGGCGTGATCACCGACGGCGACACCCAGTGGATGACCGCCGGCTCCGGCCTGCTGCACATCGAGGCGCCGCCGGAGGCGCTGGTGACCAGTGGCGGGCTCTTCCACGGCATCCAGCTGTGGGTCAACCTGCCGTCCGTGCAGAAGATGAGCGACCCGCGCTACCAGGACATCCGCGCGGGCGACGTCAAGCTGCTCGCCTCGGACGACGGCGGCGCCCTGGTCCGGCTGATCGCCGGCTCCGTCGGCGGCTTCGACGGTCCGGGTATCACGCACACCCCGATCACCCTGCTGCACGCCTCGGTCAACCCGGGCGCGCGACTTTCGCTGCCGTGGCGCAAGGACTACAACGCGCTGGTGTACGTCCTTTCCGGTTCCGGGACCGTCGGAACCGATCGGCGACCGATCGAAACCGGCCGGCTCGCGGTCCTGGGTGCCGGCGACACGATCGACCTCCAGGCGGACGCGCGTCAGGATTCGAACAAGCCCAACCTCGAGGTGATCGTTCTCGGTGGGCAGCCGATCGGGGAGGAAGTGGCCTGGTATGGCCCGTTCGTGATGAACACTCACGCGGAACTGGCGCAGGCGTTCGACGACTTCAAGGCCGGTCGCATGGGCCGGATCCCGGCGGACCGGATCTGACGGGGTCTCAACAGTGGCCGAAGATCATCGGCGCGGGATCTGACGCACCGTCAGAGCCCTTAGGGTGCAAGGGAATGCCTCATGGGGGCGAGCGCGTGGGCTACGCAATGCAGCCGAGCGGTCGCCCCTTGACGCTGTCCCGCCCACTGGCCACACTGAACAAGGTCAAATGGAACGTAACGGTTTGCCGCGCCATGGGCGCGGCCTGCGGAAACAGGAGTGGAGCCGTCACCTCACCACCGTGAGCTCCGCCGCCGGGCCGTTGTGGCTCCGGTCGACGGGCGCGATGTGACACCGGACGAGAGGAGTCCGCGTATGTACCGGCCCTCCCGGGTGGCACACGGCATCGGCGACGGTGACCGACGGCCGCCCCACGCCCCGTATTTCGCCGATCGACCGATCGGAACCGGTACGTTCCCGCTCGGGTCGTCCACCGGCGCTTTCACGACTCTTTCGTGGACCGCCGGCGCCGGGCCCCGGAGGCCCTGATGGCCGACGACTGGCGCAAGAAGTTCAAGGAACGCACGGTCAAGACCCGGACCTCGTCCGCGAACTGGCTGGCACTGCGCATCGTGCACTCCAACGCGCTGACCATGCTCATCCTGGGCACCGCCGCGGTGTTCGCGGCCGTTCTGCACATCCGCGGCCGGGCACGAGACGGCGAGTTCTTCGCCATCGCGATCGCGGTGCCGTGGATACTGGCGGCATACCGGCACAGCCGGTCCTGCAAGCCGTGCCCACGTCAGTCGGGAGGTGGATAGGCGATGAGCGGCTACGAACCGCCACCGCCCCCCGAAGCACGCGGACTTCGGCTCGGCGACCTGCGGCGATGGCGCCATCTTTCGGATCCCGAGGACGAGGAACCGGCATTCCCCGCGCCCCGGGACGAACCCGCGCGCGGATCCGCCCGCGCGTCGCGCAGCCCTCGACACGAGGACGAAGAGCCCTCCTGGCGGCGCGACTTGCGGGAGCGTCGGAAGCGCGAGCGGGACACGGCGGCGGCGCCCGAGTCCCGGCGTACGACGGAGCGCAAGAGTGGTACCGGCGCGCGCCCCGGGCGGGGCGGCGCCGGCGAACGCCCCGACGCGGCCCGGTACTCGGAGAGCACGCGGGCGCATCCGCCCGAGCGTGGCACCGACCCTGGCGGCTCTTCCCCGCGCCCCACGGTGCGGCACGTGATGAAACCCCGCGACCCGGGGCGGAACAACGCTCCCGCGGCACCGCCGACTTCGGCCCCGCCCACACGCAAGCCGCCGTGGCGCCGCTCCGCCAAGGCGGCCGGCACGGGCGCGGTGGGCACGGCCGGAGCGCTCGGCGCCGACGACGCGGCACCCGTTGCCGCGAGTGGTCCGACGTCCGGCCTGGCCCGCTTCGTCCGCCGCGGCTCGGCGGCCGGCGACCAAGCCGGTGGATCGGCCGATTCCGGCACGCAGGGCGGGACTTCGGACAAGCCCGGAGTGCCGCCGCCGTTCACGGGCGGCCCCGGCGGCGTGGTCGGACCCTCCCGGCCGTTCAGCGGCACCGACCTGGTCATGCTGGTTCCCACCGGCCTGGCCGCCTACTACGGCGCCGGCCTCCTGGTGGACTGCTCCCATGAGGCGGGTTTCATGGCGGCCTTCTGTCTGTGGCTGATGGCCGGCTTCTGGATCGTGATCATCAGCGCCAAATGGCCCCTGGTGCGACTCATGCGCTGGGCCTGGGTGTTGGCCGGCCTGATGGCCGGGGCGACCATCCCCATCGGTGGCGGGTGACGGTGCGGGCGACGTGAGTAGCTTACGAACCGTCATATCACGGGTACGCCAAGGCAAACAGGGACCGGCGGACGACCGCAGGACCGGAGGGGAATCATGCACATGTCGCTGAGCGCCGTGGCCGCTGCCGCGCCCGAACACATCGCCAACTTCCAGGCGGTGACGACCGAGACGAGCAGTGTCGGTCGTGGGGTGACCGTCGGGGTCCCGATCCTGATCATCTTCATCCTCTTCTACATGGTCACGCACAAGGGCTACAAACTCCTGGGCCTGATCCTGGCGTTCGTGGCCGGTGTGATGTTGTCCGGTACGCAGGTCGCGTCCTCGCTCTCCGAACTGGTCGACCACTTCGTGACGGCCGGCGTCAACGCGGTCAGCGACACGTTCAGCTGAGTCGGATCCGGGCGGCCCGCACCGGAATCGGGTCGCCCGGCCCGTCGAGTCCCGCATGGTGCCCGCGGTCGGGGCGCGCGCCCACCGCCACGGCGTCGCCGGCGCGTCCGGCACGTCGTCGCGACGCGGGTGCGTGGGGCACGGGACGTACCACCCGACGCCGGTCGCCGCCCTCGGCGTGCGCCGTTCGCGGGGCGGCCGACGTCATCCGGCGTACCGGGCCTGGACGAGCGCGGGGTAGCGGGCGGTGAACATCGCCGGGAGCACGAATCCGGCTGCCTGGGCGGCGACGGCCACCCCGCCGGCCAGGTCGTTCGCCTTGATCAGATAGAGCGCGACCGCCGTGACGGTGAAGCTCGCGGCCCACACGCAGGCGATCACCACATTGACCCGGCGGAACATCGGCAGGCCCCAGATCTCACGCGGGGTGGAACGCCGGGCGATCACGAGGGTGAAGGGGTTGCCGACGGCGATCGAGCCCCAGGCGGTGAGCGCCAGCCAGGCGAACGAGGCCGCCCCGACATAGCGGTGGAAGCCGGAGTCCGGCACGGCGAACGCGACCGGGGTCAGCACCAGGAAGAAGATCGCGGTGCTGTAGGCGAGCAGGTCGACCCCGCGCCCCGCCCGGTGGTCCTGGGCGGCGATCAGCACGGTGGCGGCCAGCGCGGCGAGCGCGCCCCACTGCCAGTTCGTCGAGGGGATGGCGGCGAAGACGATCCACGGAGCGAAGTTGCGGACGTAGTTCATGGCATTCCTCTGTTCGACGCTCCGCTGCTGACAGGTCAAACTTTGACGTTCCAACTTCGACATGTCAATCCTGAGTGGTAAAGTCCGCGCCATGAGCCTTCGTCACGCACTCCTCGGACTCCTCGCGAATCGCTCGGCCAGCGGCTACGACCTGCTGAAGTCCTTCGAGACGTCACTGGCCAACGCGTGGCCCGCCACCCAGAGCCAGGTCTACGGCGAACTGGGCAAACTCTCCGCCGAGGGCCTGCTCGACGTGACCGCGGAGGGTCCACGCGGCCGCAAGGAATACTCGATCACCGAGAGCGGGCGGGCCGAACTGCGCCACTGGCTGATCGAGGTGGAACCCGAGCGGGTCAGGCGCAGCGGCATGCTCCTGCGCGTCTTCTTCCTCGACACCCTCGCCCCGGCGGAGGCCCGGGCATACCTGGCCGCCCAGGCCGAGGTCGCGGCCGAGCGGAACGCGGGGCTGCGCGAGGTGGAGGCGAACGTGCCGTGGGACGACGGCCCGCTGTCGGTGTACGGCCGCGTCGCCCTGGAGTACGGCCTGCGCCTGTCGCAGATGCAGCGCGACTGGGCGGAGTGGGCGGCGGAACAGGTGACCCCGCCGACGACGTGAGGGCGCGCGGCGGGTGCCTGCCGAGGGACGGGGCGCCCACCGATCGACCGTGGCCGAGTGGCACACGGCTGACATGCCGTCGCTCGCGGAATGCCGGGATCCCCCCGCCCCGTTACGCCTGCGACGTTGTGTCTTGATCGTTTGCCATGGAGGTGGAAGTGGCCGCGACGATGCGGGCCGTGGTGCTGACCGGACCCGGGCCGGTGGAGAACCTGGTGCTGCGGGACCCGGCCGTACCCGAGGTGCGGCCGGGGTGGGTGCGGATCGCGGTGAAGGCGTTCGGGCTGAACCGTTCGGAGTTGCACACCCGGCTCGGACTGGCCGAAGGCGTGACGTTTCCCCGGGTGCCGGGGATCGAGGCGGTCGGGGTCGTGGACGCATTGGATCCGGCCGACGCCGACGGCGGCCTCGTGGTCGGACGGCAGGTGGCCACCATGATGGGCAACATGGGGCGGACCTACGACGGGGGCTATGCGCAGTACACGCTCGTACCCGTGGACCAGGTGATCGGGTTCGGGTCGGACCTGCCCTGGCACGTGATCGGCGCGGTTCCGGAGACGTTGCAGACGGCGTATGGCTCGTTGACCACCGGGCTGGACCTGCGCGCCGGGCAGAGCCTGCTGATTCGCGGCGGGACCTCCTCCGTGGGCCTGGCCGCGGCGGCGCTCGCCAAGGGGATCGGCGCCACGGTGCTCGCGACCACGCGCCGCGCCGCGAACGTCGAGGTGCTGCGGGCCCAGGGGGTGGACCACGTCCTGGTCGACGACGGTGCCGTCGCCGCCGCCGTACGCGCGCTGTATCCCGAAGGCGTCGACGCGGCACTGGAGTTGGTCGGGACGCCGACCCTGCCGGACACCCTCGCCGCCACCCGGGTGCACGGGACGGTGTGCTTCACCGGGATGTTGTCCAACGAGTGGATCGTGCCCGACTTCTATCCGATCGGCTACCTCCCGAAGGGTGTTCGGCTGACCGCCTACGGCGGCGAGAGCGGCGATCTGCCCGCCGACGTGTTGCAGCGCCACCTCGACGAGATCGCCGCCGGGCGGATCAGCCTCGGGCCGATCCACACGTACGCTCTCGACGACATCCGCCGCGCGCACACCGACATGGAACTCGGCCGTACGGTCGGCAAACTCGTCGGGTTGACCGAGGGCTGACCGAGGGCTGACCGAGGGCAGGTCGAGCGCCGCGCCGACCCCGGGTTCAGTCCGGGAGCACCATCGGGGCCACCGCCGCCGGGTCCGGCGAGAAGCGGGCGGTCCTGGCGTCGCGTTCGTCGCCGAAGTGGTGGGTGAGGACGCCGTACAGGTCGGGGCGGCGGCCCTTGAGCCAGCGGCGGCCGGTGGACAGCGGGATCAGGGACAGGTCGACGTCCGCGGTGACCATCGTGTCCGCCGCGGCCCAGGTCTCGGCGAGGATGCGGCCGTACGGGTCGAGGATCATCGCGTTGCCGGTGCGGACCTCGTCGTCGTCGCGCCCCACCCCGTTGCTGAAGATCAGCGCCAGGCCGTTGTCGTGGGCCCGCGAGGGCAGCCAGCGCAGCAGCCACCCCCGGCCGCTGTCGCCGCGAAACGCGGCCTCGACGGCGGCCGGGTCCCGGTGCCGGTTCTCCCACACGGCCGGTGGGATCGGCCGCATGCCGTGCGGACTGCGCGAGTCGGTACCGCCGGTCTGGTGCGGTGCCACCAGGATCGAGGCCCCGAGCAGGGCGGTGGCCCGCACGTTCTCGACGAGGTTGTTGTCCCAGCAGACGAGGATGCCGACCCGTACGCCCCACGGGGTGTCGAAGACGGTGTACCGGTCGCCGCTGGAGACGGCCTCGTGCTCGAACGCGTGCAGTTTGCGGTGGCGGTGCACCCGGCCGTCGGGCAGGCACACCGCGTACGAGTTGAACAGCCGCCCGTCGACCTCGTCCAGTTCCAGGAAGCCCAGGCCGCCGGCCACGCCCAGCTCGACGGCCAACTCGCGCACGCGGGTGACGGAGGGGCCGGTGACCGGCTCGGCGAGTTCGCGCAGCCGCTCGGCGGGGTGCCGGCGCAGGTGCCAGTAGCCCAGGAGGGACATCTCGGGGACCACGACGAGCTGTACCCCGTCGGCGGCGGCGCGGCGGGTGAAGTGTTCGACGCGGGCCAGGTTGTACGCCTTGTCGTCCGGGCGCGGCTCGAACTGTACCGACGCGCAGCGCAATTGCTCCGTCGACATCGACGACTCCTGTCCGTGGGGTGGCTGATGGGTGGCTGATGGTCGTCCCGACTTCCATCACAGCCGTACCTCGGCATTCCGGTCCAATGAAAGTTCGGGGTGCTTCGATAACCGGACGGAATGGATCGCCGCCTAGACTCCCGATATGGACATCCGGCTGCTGCGCGCGTTGGTCGCGGTGGCCGACCGCGGCTCCTTCGGGGTCGCGGCGCGGGGGTTGTCGATCACCCAACCCGCGTTGAGCAAGCAGATCCGGGCGCTGGAGGCGGAGGTCGGCGGCGCCCTGTTCATCCGGGGGCGGCACGGTGCCGAGCCGACCCGGCTGGGCGCCACGCTGCTTCCGGAGGCGCGCGAACTGGTGCGTCGGGCCGACCAGTTGACTCGGCGGGCCGGACAGTTCCGGCGCGGGGAGGCGGGCAGTCTGGCGGTCGGGTTCGGGCTGTCCGGGATCGACCTCGCGCCGCAGGCCGTCGCGGCCTTCCGCCGGCGCTTTCCGGGGGTGGAGATCTCGTTGGAGGACATGTCCTCCGCGAGTCAGATCGAGGCGGTCCGCGGGGGCGACCTCGACGTGGGCTTCGTACGGCTGCCGGCGCCGGACGACCTGGCCCGGTTCGTGGTGCTGACCGACGCGCTCGCGGTGGCGGCGCCCCGGGACGCGGATCCGCCGCCGACTGATCCGGTGGGTGTCGCGGCGTGGTTGCGGGGGCGTGCGGTGGTGCGGCTCACCCGGGCGAAGGGGCCGGGGCTGGTGCGGCAGATCGAGCTGTTCGAGCGGGAGTTCGATGCTCGGTCGGAGCCGGTCCAGGAGGCGTCCGACCTCCAGACCGTGTTGGCGCTGGTCGCGGCGGGGGTGGGGGTGGCGTTGGTGCCGGCGGGGGCGGCCGGTATCGCGTCTTCGACGGTCGAGGTGACGGCGATCGAGGGCGGGGATGCTTCGGGCGCGATCTCGGATGCCGTTTCGGCCGCCGTCTCCTGGCGGATCGGCGCGGTCTGGGACCCGGCGCGGGGCACGCGGGTGCGGGACAACTTCCTCGCCGTCGTGCGCGATCTCGTCCGGCGGCGCGGGGCTACTTCGCGGCCAGCCGGTTCCGGGTCAGCTCCGGGGTGTCGGGGGAGCGGGACTCCACCGTCGCCCTGATGTCGGCGAGCGTCTGCGCGGCGAGTTCGCGGCGCCAGGCCAGGTCGGCGCGGGACATCGCCTGCGCGATGACGCACGTGGTGCGGTAGTCGGCCGTCGGGTCGGCGTCGGGACCGTTGCGCAGGATCTGTTGGCAGCGGAAGGCCGCGTCGGGGCCCTCGATGGCGACGACCACGTCCATCAGGGTGATGTCCTTCAGGGCCTTGGCCAGCCGGAATCCGCCGCGCGGGCCGGAGGTCGAGGTGACGATGCCGGCGCGAGCGAGGGCCTGGAGCTGCTTGTTGAGGTAGGCAGCGGGCAGGCCGTGGAAAGCGGCCAGCTTGGTCGCCGTCACCGCCGTGCCCGATTCGGCCCACGCCAGGTTCAGGCAGCTGTGCAGCGCCCACTCCACGCCTTCGCTCATCTGCATATGCTGGACGCTACCCATCCAGAATACCCGGGACAACCCCCGTTCCCTCGGATGGCTCCATCCGCGACGGTCACAGCGGCAGGCCGGCGAGTTGCATCAGCCGTTTCGCGCGGGCGAAGCCGTCGAGCGGAACGGGCGTGGTGCCGGTGCGGCAGTCGTGGCACAGGGCGCCGGGGACGAGGTCGGGTCCGGGGCGTCCGCAGTCGGCGCACTCGACCAGGCGCGGGCGGCGCGACTGGGCCGGGATCACCGGAGCCGTCGGTGGTGGCGCGGTACGGGTGAGGCGGAAGTGCAGCAGGCCGGTCCTGAGCTCGCGGCTCGGTGGCGGTAGGTCGTCGGTCAACTCCCGGAAGACCTCGTCGTCCGTGGCGCCGGCGGTGAAGCGGGCCTGGACGAACGGCACGAGGGTACGCAACTCCCGGTCCTTGAAGGCCAATCGTTCGTCCACGTCGGCCAGTGAGCGGAGCAGTTCGAGGGCGCGTACGGCGGGATCCGGCTCGGGACCGGCCGTCGGCGCGGTGTTCGGCGCGGTGTCGGGCCCGGCCTTCGGGGCGGCCTTCGGGGCGGAGGGTGAACCTGTCTCGGGAGCGCCCCGGACCGCGCGCGGCCCGGACCACTCCGTGAGACGACCGAGCAGGCGCCCGGTCGCCGAGTCCCTTAAGCGCTTGGCCACCGCGATACCGGCGTCGGTGAGTTCCTGGAGCACGCGGCGGGCGATGTGGGTGCCCACGCCCAGGAGTTCGCGGATGCTCTCGATGGAGATCGGCGTGCCGGGAGGCGCGGCCTCGTAGCGGATGGCGGCTTCGAACGCCCATCCGGAGAGGCCGCCGAATTGGGCCAACACGGCGGCGGCGGGGTTCTCGACAGGGGCGGGTACGTCGATACGCTTGGGGACAGCCATGCGAGGGTTCATGCCTCTCGTTGAATGGTCAGGCCCTCGCACCGGTGTTCGTTGCACCGGCGGGGGCCGAAATACGTTTTGGATGACTCACGCTTTGGACACGGAACAGCACACAGTGCTGTGGCAGTTGCCGTCAATCACCCACCCGAGTGACGTTTTCCTGGGCGGTTTTCCACCTGGAGCCGGCCGCCGCCCCGAAGGGGCGGCCGGCCTAGTGGGTCCTAGAAGGCGCCGTGTCCGCACAACGAAAAACCGCATCGACGGTCTCACCGGCACAAACGCTTGCGCGACGAAGTCCTGTGCCGTACAGCGGGTTTCACGCACTTCGGAGGGCCCACTCGGCGGGTGCGGGTACGTGGTCCGTCCGCCCCGCCCCGGCCTGGCCCGGCCCGGACCCGACGCGGCGCGTACACCCGGCCCGCCGGCCGTACGCGCCGCGCGCTGTCCGCGTGGATCTCACCGCGTCCAGCGCGGATCGGCGGCCATCGCCTCCAACTGGTCCAGGGTCAGAGCCGGTTCGACGCGAGACGGTTTGTTCTTGCTGAAGGACCCCTGGAACACGAGCCCCGGGTAGTCGTCACTGTTGATCAGAACCAACCCCGGACCGGCGGTGTTTCCCGCGTCGACCTGGACCGTACGCCCGTCCGGGTGGCGTATCGCCACCCGCCACTGGACGAACTCCGGCGGCCCATTGCCCACCGGCTGTCGCGCGGCGAAGGTCGTGGAGCCGTCGGGGAGGGTCTTGGTCCGACAATCGGCAATTCCCGCGCAGGATTCCAGGGGCCCGGCGGTCATCCGGACGCTCGCGGAAAGGTTCGTCAGCCCCTTCCCGTCCCGGATTACGACCGTCGCACCTTGCCCAGATTCGCCCTTGGCGGTGACGTCGGTACCGGCGGGAAGCACGCTTTGCAGGACGCCGAGCATCCGTCGATCCGGTGTCGGCAGGGCGTCGATCCCGCGTACCCAGCGTGCGTCCGTCGCGATCCCGGTCAGCTGGTCGAGCGTCAATCGCGGATCCCGGCCGACGCCGACGCCGTCCGGGTTGTCACCCGTCCACTGGTCCCGCGCCCCGCCGCTGAAGGCGTCGAGCGAGACCCGGCCGCCGTCGGGTCGGTCCAGGACCACTCGCCAGTGTCGTTGCCCGGGCGCGCCCGACATGCCGTTGACGGTCTTGGCCACGCTCAGTTTCGATCCGTCGGGCTGACGCCGGGTCGTGCACTCGTCGTAGGGCCTGCGCCCGTCGACGGCGCCGCAGTCGGCGATGCGGCTCTCGGGGCTGTCGGGCGCGGGGCGCGCAAGCATCACCCGGACCCCGGTCGAGCCGCCCGAGTCGGTGTAGACGAGTTGGGCGAACGGATTCCGACTGATCAACGGCGGGTCCTGGGGCGTCGGTTGCGACCCGCCACCGGAGACCTCGCTGATCTTCCCCTTGGCTGGCAGCAGGCTTTCCAGGACGGCGATCATCTGATTGCCCGTCACCGGCCCGGCCGAGGGCATCTCGCCGTCCGGCAGCGTACGCCGAGAGGCCGCCGACGCATCGGTCTCCAGCGCCCGATCGAGGACGACCCCGACGCCCACCACGGTGACGGCCATCGCACACGCGGCGGCCCCGATCCGGATGCGCCGCGTCCGCCGAATCCGCTTGCCGCGTGCGACGCCGCGCGCGATCACCTCGGGGTCGTACGCCGGGAAGGTATCGACCACGGCGTTAAGCGCCTCCGGCAGCGCCTGCTCGAAGTCGGGGTCGTGGTACTCAAAACCGGCAGGGGGCACGGTGAAATCACCGGTCCTTTCACTGGGAATGCGGAAGCGTGCAGGGGTCGAACGGAGCGCCGGCGTCGCGGGTGTCACCGGTGCCATCGGCGCCCACCGATATCAATCGAGACTCAACCGCGATCGAGGGCGAGATCCGGCAACTGATCGCCCAGCACCGCCCGCAGCCGATCGAGGGCCCGATGGGAGCGAACCCGTACCGCTCCCGCGGACAGATGCAACATCTCGGCGACCTGCTCCACCGAGCGGTCCTCCCAATAGCGCAGCACCAGCACCGCCCGATCCCCCGGAGCCAATTCGGCCAGGCCGTCGAGCAGAGTGAGCCGCAACTCGGGATCGCCCGTCGGGCGGGCCGCACGCTCCGGCACGTGGTCGGTGGCGCGCTCGGTGGAACTCTTGCGGCGCTGTTGTTCCAGGTAGGTGCGGACCAACGTGGTGTGCGCGTAGGCGAACGGCCACTCCATCCGGCCGATCCTGCGCCACTTCGGATAGAGCTTGCCGAGTGTCTCCTGAAGCAGGTCCTCGGCACCGTGCCAGTCACCAGAGGTGAGCAGACACGCGGTACGGAACAACCTGCGGCTGTGCGTGGCGGCGAACTCTCGGAAGTCCGCATCGCTTCCGCCGGCCATCGATGTCCCCCGTTCGTCGACGTCATCAGGGGAAATGGACCGGCCGGCAAAAACGTTACATCCCGCCCCGCGCGGTTCGGGAAGCCGGCCGGATGCCCGGATCCGGACAGCCCACAACGCCCCGACGAACCGAGCGAACCGAGCGAACCGACAAGCTTGCCATCGCCTACCGGGCGGCGCTCCACCTCGCTGCCATCCTCATCCGGGCCCGGGCGTAGGGGCGTCGGACCGCACAATTTGGAGAGGCACGTCCTCGACCCAGCGTGGCAGCATGCGTCGATGGTCTTTCGACACCCCGACGGCGACTACGCGATCACCGCGATGTACTCCGTGCCCGATGACGCCTGGTATCTGGAACTGGATCTCGTGGCCGGACAACGGACACTTGTGACCGCAATCGTCCCCGACGAGGATCCGGCACGGGAGCCGACGGTGTGCTTCAACCCGACCGCAGGACACACTCACGTCCCGTACGAGGTCATGCGCTGGTTCATGCACCAGGTCGACGAAGAGATCCGTAACTCCCGTGCCTGGATGCGGCTGAGACCGGAGCTCGTTGAGATCGTTTACCAACTCCGTCAGGAGCACATGGGCGTCATCATCGACGATGACGACTTTCCCCAGGTTCTGGCGGACGTGCGCACCACGGTCCCCGAGGAAGACCTCCCCGCCGTTCTGGAGGCCGCCTTCGGGCGGAATCCTGACGGCACCACCATGAACCACCCGCAAGCGCCCCGGCCTGTAGCCGATCAAGCAGACAGGTCCTAGGCCAGGTAGCGCTCGATCGTCTCGACCTTGGCCGTCAGCCCATCGACGACCCCTTCGCGGATGTCCGCCTTGAGCACCAGGCTCACCCGATTCGAGTGCGCCTTGACCGCCTCGACGGCCTCCTTGACCACGGCCATCACCTCGTCCCACTCACCCTCGATCGAGGTGAACATGGCATCGGTGCGATTCGGCAACCCACTGGCCCGCACCACCCGCACCGCAGCCGCCACCGCCTCCCCCACATCCTCACCAACACCCAACGGCGACACCGAAAACGCAACGATCACAACAACACCCTCCACATCCCAACCCCGTACACCCCCAGCGTAGGCCGACCCACACGCCACCCCCCAAACCCCAGCCACCCCCAACACCCAAGCCACACCAGGGTGCCGGACACCACGAGCTCCGCCGACCGCACCCGGCCCTTCGACAACCGGCAGCGGCACATCGACTTCGGCAGCCGATGCCCGCATGTCGACCTTCGACAATCAGCGGCCAAACCCTGCCCCCAACGATCGGCGCCCACGCCTGGACCCTCCACGGCCGACGGCCGAGCCTGCGCCATCGACGGTTGATCCCTGCGCCCTGGCCCCGGCCCCGGCGCCCGAGCCCCGGCCCCCGGCGATCGGCGGTCATGCCTCTCGTTTCGGTGACCGACCTTCCGCCTTCGGCAACCGGCGCTCACGCCTTCGTCTTCGGCGACCGGCGGCTGTGCTTCAGCGTTCGACGGCCGGCGGTCGTGCCTTCGGTTTCGGCGGTAGGCAGCCGAGCCCTCGCTTCCACAACCGCGACCACGCCGAGTCCTTCGACGTCCGGCCGCAGCGCCCCGGCCCCCGCTGACCGGCCACCGTGTCCTGGCCTGCGGCAGTCGCCGACGATGACTGCGGCGTCGGCGGCCGGCGACCGAGCTTCGGCTTCGGCAATTGGCGGTGGTGCGCCTGGTTTCGGGGGTCGGTGGTCGAGCCCTGACCGGTCGCCGAGTTCTGGCTTGCGGCGGTCACCGACTGTGGCTTTCGGCGTCGGCGGGGCGGTCGAGCTTCTGTCTTAGGCAACTGGCGGTGGCGCCCGTGCTTTCGGCGGTCGGTGGTCGAGCTTTGACCGGCTGGCGTGCTCTGGCTTGCGGCGGTCGCCGACTGTGGCTTTCGGCGTCGGCGGCCGGCGGCCGGCGGCCGAGCTTCGGTCTTCGGCAACTGGCGGTGGTGCCTCTGGTTTCGGCGGTCGGCGGTCGGAGTCGAGCTCTGACCGGCTGGCGTGCTCTGGCTTGCGGCGGTCGCCGACCGTTGCTTTCGACGTCGGCGGCCGGCGGCCGAGTTACGGTCTTCGGCATTTGGCGGTAGTGCCTGTGGTTTCGGCGGTCGGTGGTCGAGCTCTGACCGGCCGGTGTGCTCTGGCTTGCAGCGGACGCCGACCGTGGCCTTCAGCTTCGGCGGCCGGCGGCCGAGCTTCCGCCTTCGGCAACCGGCGGTCACGCCTTCGTCTTCTGCGGTCGGCGGCTGGGCTTGGCGTTCGACGTCTGGTGGTCATGTCTTCGCCGGTGACTGGCGGTCGTGCCTTTGCTTTCGGCGGTCGGTGACCGAGCCCTTCGCTTTCGTAACCAGCGACCATGCCGAGGCCGTTGGCGCCCGGCTGCGGGCCCCAGCTCCCGATGACCGGCAGCCGTGCCCTGGCCCGAGGTCACAACGGCCGTGGCTCGGCGTCCGGCAAACGGAGGCCGGCTCTGACTTTCGACGACGCCGGCAGCTACGCCGCGCCCCTTGCCTCCCGCCGCAGAGACCGGCGCCCATGCCTTGGTCTTGGGTGACAGGCAGCCCGATCCCGACTCCCGAAGCTGCCCCGCCCCCCGCGGTCCCGCAGCCGAGATCGCTGCCGCTGCCGCAGCCGCAGCCGCAACCCAGCCCCGCCTTGCCCCAGGCCCGACACCGTCGCCGGAGACCCGGCACTCCACGCCCCGGCCCCGCCGTGCGCCTACCCGACCCGGAAAGCCGCCCGCAGGGCGCGGCGGATGTCCTCCAGGGCCCGCCGCGAGACGTCCGCCGACGGGATCGCGTTGGAGCCATGGAACGTACCCGGCCGGTGATGCAGCTCGACCGGAACACCCGCCCGAATCAACCTCACCGCATACTCGATCGCCTCATCACGCAGCGGATCGAACTCGTTCGCCGTGATGTACGCGGGCGCCAAGCCCGCCACATCCTCGGCCCGCGCCGGCGCCGCGTAGGCGCTCGCCTCCGCACCCGCCAGGTAGTACCGCCAACTCAACTCCGCCTGCGGACGACTCCACAAGGGCGTCGCATCGAACTCCCGCATCGAGGGAGTGTCCAGCCGATCGTCCAAAACCGCCGTGTCCAACACCTGGTACACCAGCGCCGGCCCACCCTCGTCCCGAGCCCGCAGCGCCAACGCCGCAGCCAACCCGCCACCCGCGCTCACCCCGCCGACCGCGATCCGCCCCGCATCCGCCCCGATCGACGCCGCGTGCTCCGCCACCCACCGAAGCGCCGCCCACGCATCGTCGAAGCCCGCCGGAAAGGGATCCTCGGGCGCAAGCCGATACTCCACATTCACCACGACGCAGCCCACCTCCAGGGCGGTCGCCACGCAGCTGCCATCCGTACTGTCCATGTCCCCGAACACGAACCCACCACCGTGGAACCACACCAGCACCCCGAGCGCCCCACCAGCCCCGGCCGCCTCCACCGCGGCCGTCGGCGTATAGATCCGCACCGGCACACCCCCGGCCACCACCCGATCCTCGACCAGAAGCCCGTCCGGACGCTGCAAAGGCTGGGCCCGAGCCCGCTGCGCCGCCCGAAACGCCGCCGGCTCGGCGATGTCCACGGTCGGCAGATACGGGAGGACCGCGAGCAATTCGGGGTCTATGCGGTGATCCATGCCGCGGAAGCTAGCAGCGCCCGCCACCAACTTCCATGACGCCCCGTCAGATCCAACCCGATCGAGGCGGAAGTCACTCGCCCGCCACCCCACCCGAGCCCCACCCCGCCCGCCCCATCCCACCTGCGAAATCCGTTTCCACCCCACCCACCCGCGGCCGCACCATAACCCCATGAACGCCATCCCCACGACGACCCTCTGGCGGCCGACCGGACCGGCCGAGTTGGAGCTCGTACGCGAGTCCGGCTGGACCGCGTGGCCGGCCCGCCTGCCCGACCAGCCGATCTTCTACCCGGTCCTCAACGAGGACTACGCGATCAAGATCGCCCGAGACTGGAACGTCCCCGCCTCCGGCTCCGGCTACGTAACCCGCTTCCAAATCGAAACCGAGTACGTAATCCGCTACCCGGTCCGCCAGGCAGGCGGCAAATCCATCCTCGAACTCTGGGTCCCAGCCGAAGACCTCCCGGAATTCAACAAACACATAGTCGGCCGAATAGAACTGATCCACGAGTTCCACTAGCCCAAGCCCCAACCCACCCCGCCACCCCAAGCGGCGTCGGCCCGCCGACCCCTCCAGGGCAGCCACCCACAGAACCCCGAAGACCCGGCCCACGGCCCACGCCCGCGTGTCCACCCTGAGCCCGCCTTCAACGGAAACGGCCCACCACCCCTGCGAGCTGTTCGCATCGGTGCCGACCACGAGCCGCAGTGGTGGCGGCGGCCGTGGTCATCATTCGGAGTGCACTCCCCGCGCGTCCGGGCGGCCCAGGCGCCCATCACGCCTAGCGTGGGTCAGGAGACAATCCCGGCGAACCGCCGCCGGGATCCCGACCGACCCAGGGAGATCCGCTCACCATGACCGCCACCCTCCCCGAGCTCACCGGGGACTACGTCCTCGACCCCGCCCACACCCGGATCGGTTTCGTCGCCCGCCATGCCATGGTGACCAAGGTCCGCGGTTCGTTCAGCGATTTCGAAGGCACCGCCCACCTGGACGGCAGCGACCCGACCAAGTCCACCGCACAGTTGGTCATCAAGGCCGAGAGCATCCACACCGGCGTCGAACAGCGCGACCAGCACCTGCGCACCAACGACTTTCTCGACATCCCCAACTTCCCCGACATCACCTTCCGGACCACCTCCATCGAGGCGAACTCCGACACCGATTACCGCGTCACCGGCGACCTCACCGTCAAGGACGTCACCCGCCCCCTGACCATCGACTTCGAGTACACGGGCAACGCGGTCGACCCCTACGGCAACCTCCGCGTCGGCCTGGAGGGATCCGTGACCATCTCCCGCAAGGAATTCGGCGTGAAATGGAACGCGGCCCTGGAAGGCGGCGGCGTCCTCGTCGGCGACAAGGTCGTCCTGGAGTTCGACATCTCCGCCATCAAGCAGCCCTGACCCCACCCGACACACCCATCCGGCAGCGCCACAACCCAAACCCCGCCGGGACAACACGCAACCCGCCCCCCGGGCCCGCACCCCGCCCCGGCCCAAAGCCACCCCACGCCCGTTCCCGCCGAACCGCCCAACACCCACCGCCGAAGGCCGCAGCCCGATGTAGCAAATCCGAAAACGACGAAGGCCCAGTCCACGGATCATGTCCGTGACCTGGGCCTTCGTGAACGGAGCGGGCGACGAGAATCGAACTCGCGTTCTAAGCTTGGGAAGCGCCGTTCCTCGCTACGAGAGGATGCATCGTGATCAGGAGCGCGCCTCGGCCAGCCTTCGCGGCTCGGTGAGCCGTCAGTACCCCTGGCTATCCGCGACTGCCCATCCGTTCTGGCACGCATCTGGCACGGCGAGCGGCCTGCCTTTCCCAGGGGGAGCGCTCGCTTCCAGCGAACCGAGGCAGGGATGCTCAGCTAGGAAGGGTTGCCGCGATCTGCGCAAGTCTCCATCCGCGGCCTGGTATTCGCTCATCTTGAGTGCTGGTGAGAACCCCTGAGCCCGCGCCCCGTTCTGGTAAGCATCCTCATTCAGTGCGCCTAAGAACTGCCCTCGACCGCTGGTTGCCGCCCCTTCGGGTACGCCCAGGGCGCGCAGCTTGATCGACTGCACTGGCGGTATGACGCACGTAGCGGATCACTCAGCGATGTTGGTCCACGGCTCCGGTGACGCGGCCCGGTTCGCCTCGTTGCGCTTGAAGAGGTAGTAGCCAACAGTCTCGCCTTTGGTGGCTACGTTTTGACCCGAGGAAAGAAACTTGTCACGGCTCTGCTGGCCCTGTTCAACGAAGACAAACGAGCCGTTTACGAGCTCCCAGCCCTCACGGCAGACCGCATTGACGACCTCGAGCGGGTCGTTGGTCTTTTGTGAGGTCCCACTACCAACCATCGGCACGATGATTGCCTGTTGGCTCATCACGCTGAACGAGTACTGGTACACCAAGTCGCCACGCTCGAAGGACGTGCGGGCACGCCCGACCGGCGTGGCAAAGAAGGCCTGGCGGTCGCGCTCCGTTTTCTCGGCCTTGTGCTGTGCCTCGGCAGCCTGGCGCTTCTGCTCCTTCTCGGCCGCGGCCTGAGCTTGCTCTTCCGGAGTCTTCCTCAGCGCCACGTTGCAACTCCCTGCTCGTCGGGTGCGCTTCTGCGTGCCCGCCGTCCGAAGGTACGCGGAACCAGCGCCCAGCATCCGAGGAACGCGACTCAGAGCCCTGCACACGACTCCGGAGCGGGTGCCAGCAAATCCCCAAAACTTCCCCCTGACCAGCACGTTAGCCGCGTCGGGAAGCACCCAATTCCAAGATCATTACATGCATGCTGCACAACCAGCCAGCTGCCCCCAAAACCCAACCGAGGCACCCGGTCCACGGCATGCCGGGGGCCGGGTGGCATGCCGTGGTTTCTGCGCGCGGGTCACGCAACCCGACCAACAACCCGGATATTCGGCAACTGCGGCCCGATCCCCAAAGCTCAGTACCAACGGGTGTCCAACGCAACGAGCGCGCCCCGGTCGCGGCCAAAGGTCGCGTTGCCGGCCCCCAGCCGGCTCGCAGCGCAGCTGCGAACAAAAGAACGGGGGAGACGGGACGAGCCCGGGTCATGACTGTCGAACACACTACGTCTGTTGGTTTTCGGAGCTACAGTAAAACGCGACGCCATACAGACTATGAGGTGCGCTTTGAGTGATCCTTGGAAGAACCCCGTGCTTGTGAAAAAGTGGCAAGATCGCGCGAATACGATCGGGTACATCTCAGGCGGATTGGCAATTCAAGCCGCCCTGCTTAGGCAAGTTTTGGAGCGCCTTCCGGCCAAAAATAAAGACATTATTTACTTGACTTCTCAAAAAGGAGAGGAAGTAGCCGTCGAGTGCGAGAACCTGTGTGTTCATCAACTTTCAACTACAGAGCTTGTCGAGCGTGATGGACATGGTGGCTGGCGTGCATCTGTGGCTTCTCAGCAATGGCTGCAGAACGCTGACGGATTCTTTCTTGCAGCTCATATTCATGCGCGCGTGAAGTTCTTCGGCGAACTTTTGGAAGCCGTGGATTCCGATACAACACACGCACACCTCCTGGCGGTTGCATGCGATCCCTACGGGTTGTCATGGAACAGTGACGATCAGGTCCGTCGGAGAGTTGCTTGGCTCAGAAGTCTGGGATTCCTCGAACTTTGGAAAAGCAGAATTGTTCGCACCGAGTTGGGTGATCGTCTGCTTGGCGGTTTGGATGTCTGTAGCCCAGACGATGCGGCGGGAGCGTTCTTTGAAGTTCCAGCGGTTCGGGACACGAACCTCATGGGGCGAGTAGAAGCGATCCTGGCCAACGGTCCGGAGGGGATTAGGAACAAGAAAAGTCTAATCGGCTACATTCCCCGAGTCGACAAGGAAGCTGAACAAGATCAGACAGATGGAAAGATGACGCCTATTGGGGCGCTTAGAAAGATTTATGACCTAGTTGGGGATGGAGCATCGGTAGATGTTCTGCGTGACAAATGTGAAGCCGCCTTCGGAATTAGTCGAACCTCGTTCAGTTCTATGCTCAATTCGGTTCGGCATCTGGGGGTGATCGAGCAGACAGGATTGGACGAGTACGCCATAATTTCTGATATCGAAGTTCTGCTCAAGCCCGGAGAAGAACCGACCTTTGTGGCTCACTTGCACTCGCGGTACTTGTTCGTTGGGGAGATTCTACGGCATCTAGATGAACCCTCAACGGCGGCCGGGCTGACGCAAATTGCAAAGAACGAGTACGGCTACAATCAGATCACGGCTGGCGAGGTTCGTGTCCGACTTCAGTTCCTCCAGGATGCGCAATTGATCCACAGGATCGACTGGCAGCGTTTTCGTTCAACCGCGCTCGGCAAGCAGTTTAGTCAACTATTGCCAGCCGTCGAAATGCTCCCAACGGAGACTGTGTCTCATAATCCGAGCGATTCTCTGTCGTCGGATGTCGAGACGGCATTGACTCGAAGGCTGAAGGATTATGGAGGAAGTGGAACCAATAGTAAGGAATTCGAGATTGCTGTCGCCGAAGCATTTCAGGTTCTGGGATTCAGAGCTGAGCACCTGGGAGGTTCAGGGCGAACGGATGTGCTGGCTACGGCTGAACTGACGCCAAGCGATACATTCCAGGTAATCGTGGATGCGAAGAGCTCCGGCGGCGGTGTAATTACTGACTCGCATGTGAAGTTCGACGCATTGAAGGACCATAAAAAGAAGCATCACGCCGATCACGTCGTTGTAGTCGGCCCCGATTTTTCGGATCGCGTTAAACAATGGGCTGTCGAGCGTGGGTTCGCTCTCTTCACAGTTCGCGCATTGACGGAGATGCTCGAACGGCACCGCGTGACACCTCTAGGACTTAGAGAGATCGGTGAGATTCTAACGCGAGCGGATTTGCATGAGGAAGAAGCTGCAGATAAGTACTCTTCTCTAGAGCAGCAAAGAGATTTGCTTATTCGAATCCTTCAACTGGCTTTTCAGGAAGCTACCGACGAGGATCCTATTTCGGAGGGTTACATCAGCATCGAAAACCTCACGTACGTATTGAGGAAGGAGATTTCTCCTCGTCCTACGATGAATTCGATTAAAGATGCCTTGGATTTTTTGAGTGGTCCTTTGGTGGGTGCTCTGGAGGAAAGTAAAGGTCGATATAAGATCTTGGACTCGCCAACTAATGTTGGGATTCGTCTTAGCGGACTGGGCGCGGGACTGGGCCTTGCCGGAAGAGGCCCGGTGAAGGGAAGCAAGGACGTGTGATCCCGTCGTTCTCCCCTGAGCAGCCTGAGCGTCGCCGGGGGTGCGCCGTGACCGGCGGCCACGCCGCACGCGCGGCGTGGCCCAGGGCGGCGCGCTTGATCCTGTAGAGCCAAATTCGGCAATGGTCGATTGGGCGTCGTTCGAGGGTCGGCAGGGCGTGGGATGCGGGTAGCTTCGCGGTATGGCGGATGGCGGGGTGTCTGGGGCCAGCGGGGCGTTCACTGCGGAGCATGCTCGGGAGGTGTTGGGCTCGGCGTGTGCCGTGGCCGGGCTGAGCGCTGAGGGGGCGTCTCTGCTGCGGCTTGGGGAGAACGCTGTTTTTCGGTTGGGCGATCCGGTTGTAGTGCGGGTCGCGCGATCGGCGGACCAGATCGATGAGCACGAGCGGACTGTGGCTGCTGCTCGGTGGCTTGCCGAGGTGGGGTTCCCGGCGGTGCGGGTCGTTTCGAGGATTCGGCAACCGCTCGTGGTTGATGGGCGGGTGGTGACGTTCTGGGAACTGGTGGCCGAGGAGGAGCGGTTCGCGGGCGTGGTCGCGCTGGCCGAACTGGTGCGGCGGTTGCACTGGCTGGAGGAGCCGGAGTCGCTGGGGGTGCCGTATCTGGAGCCGTTGGCGGCGACCTGGGGGCGGATCGATGCCGCGGTGGCGTTGGGCGATGACGACCGGGCGTTTCTGCGGCAGCGGGCCGAGGACCTGCGTAAGCGGTACGACGCTCTGGAGTTCGTGCTTCCCTTCGGGCTCGTGCACGGGGACGCGAACGTCGGGAATGCGCTCGTCGACGAAGCGGGGCGGGCTGTCCTCATCGACCTGGACGGGTTCGCGCTCGGGCCACGTGAGTGGGACCTGGTGCTGACTGCGATGTACTACGAGCGGTACGGGTGGCACACCAGGGCCGAGTACGAGTCGTTCGTGAACGCGTACGGCTTCGACGTTATGAACTGGTACGGCTACCCGGTCCTGGCAGACATGCGCGAGCTGATGATGACGGTGTGGCTGACGCAGAACATGGCTGGCGATGCTGCGGTGACGGCGGAGGTTACGCGGCGCATGTCGGACCTGCGATCCGGTGCCGACCGGCACGGGTGGAAGCCGTTCTGAGGCCGGATCAACTCGCGGTCTGCTGCCACAGGCGGTGGCTCTCGGCCTCCTCCAGGAATTCGGCAACTGGAGCTGAGGTTACGAACACCACCAACTTCGTGCGGAATTCCGACAGGTACGTCACACATCGGGCGGACTTGAGCTGTCGCCCGAGTTTCAGTGCGGTGAGGGCGCTGCGGCAGGCGAGATCGGGTTCTCCGGCCGTCAGGTGGGCTTCTGCCAGGACCATGGTCGCGAAGAAGTCGCTGCGGACGTAGCGGCCGTCCGTACCGCCGAGACACAGTTCCGCGTATGTGGTGGCTTGCTGGGCTTGGTGCATGTCGCGGAAGCAGTGGCCGAGTTCGGCGGACAGCTCTGCCTGGTCGAAGTAGCCGATCCACTCTGGGTCTTCACCCGGGTTGGTGCGTTCGAAGATCGTCGTTGCCCGGGTCAAGGCCGTGTTGCATCCGGCGTGGTCGCCGACGCGGGAGAGCGCTCGGGCCTCCATCGCGAGGAACTGTGCGGTCAACGTTGGGGTTGCGTGGCCCGTGGTGCCGAGCTGGGCGGCGCGGGCCAGGTTGGCTGCCTCGGTGAAGCGGCCGAGGTAGGTGGCCTGATGGCTCATCGCGGAGAGGACGCTTCCGGCGAGACGGCGATCCGCGGCGGCCTGGGCCAAGCGGAGGGCCTGGATGAAATAGCGTTGGGCCAAGCCGTGGTGGCCGCTGTCGTAGCTCATCCACCCGGCGAGGAGCGTGGCTTCGGCGACCGTGCCGAACAGGGCGCGGCCCACGGGCTCCGTGCTGCGTGCGGTCAGCAATTCGGCGACGTCGCCGTTCAGGTACTGGATCAAGGCTCGGCGGCCGTGCCCTCCCCCGAAGCGGTTGTCCAAGTCGGCGTAAACGTCAACCGTTGCACGGACGGCTTCGACGTCTGACATCCCGACCTGGGTGCGGGTTCGTGAATTCGGCAACTGCTCCTGCTGTCCGGAAACGAGCCACGCGAGCGGCGCCGCGTTCCAGGCGGCCGGGTCCGGGGTCAGCGCTTGCATGTCGTCACCAGGTGCGAGATCGGCACGCCACAGCGCTGCAAGTGCTTCGATACCGTCCGTGGGAGTGCTGGGGTAGACCGTGTCCGGGGCCTCTGGAGCGGCCGGGGTGTCGGCCAACCCGAGGCGGTGTGCCGGCCGGCCGTAGACCTTCACCAGCAGCTCGACGTAGTCGGCGGGGTAGGTCTGGCCGTTCTCCCAGCGGGCGATGCTTCGCAGGAGTGATGTGTCGGTGGGGAGAGAGCGACCCTCCTGCGCGGCGGCCTGGCGGAGGGCGTAGACGAGGCGGGGCTTCTTCCAGCCGAGGTGATTTCGGGCTGCGCGTAGGAGATCGGCTTGATACGGCGTGGTGGTCGACGCCACGAATCGCCTCCCCGGAAGCGGAGCCAGATCAAGCCATCATGCTCGCGCACACGAAGCGTCGTCAAAGAATCGCAGTGAGTTGATCTTGCTCACGCGCGCTTAGGTGACAAGCCGTGTCACCCCTTGTCATCCCTTGCCGTCTGCCTCGGACCGGTGCCGCCGTCGCATTGTGGTGATGCCCGGCGGAACGACCGGCGGGCTTCGGGAGATGAACATGACGCTTCATCAGGCGAGTGAATCCGCCGGTGCCTGGCTGCTCGCAGCCCTCGGTACCTCGGCCGGGACCGGACACCCCCGGGCGCCTCGGCTGTGGGCGACCGGCCACGTCGTGGACGCGGTCATCGTGGCGGACCGGCTGGGCATCGAAGCAGTCGACTGGTATCGGCGTCTCGGTTCCCTGGCTCCGCCGTCCGTCATCGACCACCAGGCGCGGAAGGTCGCTTTCTTCATTGCGCCAGTCGGGGAGCCCTTCTTCGCGGGCGCGTTGACGGTTCTACGAGGGGATGTGCCGTACCGCTACCTCTCGACAGGCGGGTACCTGGTGGTCCCCGGCCGAGATGCCGAAGCCGGAGATCGCTACCAGTGGCTCAGCAGGCCCACGGAGGAATCCACCCTCGATCGCGACGCGGTCGCGGGTGCTCACCGTTCATCTCCTGATTGCGCTGCGCAACCTGTCTGCCGCCGCCGAGGGCACGGGCGATGAGTGATCCGGACGCGACTTCCTGGTCGCCTATCGACACCACGGCTTGGTACGAAGCGCGAACCGCGGTCGCCGCCCTGCGGGATGTCCTGATCGCCGCCGGCCTAGCCGAGCACTTCCCCTATCTCCGTGCCGACGTCAACGCCTTCGGCCATGGGTTTGTCGAACTCGGCCGCACCACACCGGAAGCCGCTACCCGGCTCGCCGAACTTCTCGCCGCAGCCGAGAAGAACCCCACCTGACAAGGAGGTACCGCCATGCGTCCTGCCGCCGACAACGCGCGAACTTGCGCTCCACATGCCGAGGTTCTGCACTCCGGCATCCCCTACGTCCGTGGCTGGAGCAAGGCGAACAACGCCACGACCGAACTTGCCGCACGCCTGGCCATGGCCGGCCTGCACGATGGCTTCGGAGCGCTCAAGGCGGAAGTGAACGTCCACGGTGACGGCCTGGTCAACCTCGGCCCCGTCCCTGCCGACGCAGTCCACCGCCTGGCCGCGCTCCTCGCCAACGGCCTTTGTGTCGAGCTGGATCACCTCGCCGCGCACGACGAAGCAGCCTGACCCACATACCCCGGTCGGGTGCGCAAGACGGCTCCCCGCGCACCCGACCGGACCAACGCACCACCCGACCGATATTCGGCAACGGCCGCCACAGGCCGGCTCGCACTGACCAAACGCCCAACGGTGTCGAGACAACCAGCCGAGGTCCCCACGCAGACGGGCCCAACAGGACGCGACCTGACCAGTCCAGACCTGCGAGGGAACTTGCTCCCGTGAGCGAGAAGAGCACTCCCGGACGGCTCCTGACCGTCCCCCAAGCCGCCGACCGGCTCAACGTCGGCGAGCGCTTCGTCCGTCGCCTCATCGCAGAGCGGCGCATCACCTTCATTCGGATCGGCCGCCATGTCCGGATTCCGGCGGACGCGGTCGACGCCTTCATTCGCGCTGGGCTCGTGGAGCCTGGCAGAACTCATGGAAAGGCGGCCTGATGGCCAACAACAAGGGGCGGCGCCGTCGTTTCGGGGCGGTCCGTCAACTTCCGTCCAAGAGGTGGCAGGCGCGATACCCCGGGCCGGATGGCCAACTGCTGACGGCTGACAAGACATTTGCCACCAAGACGGCCGCCGAAGAGTGGCTGACCGACACCGAGTCGGAGATGCGGCGCGGCGACTGGATCGACCCGCGCGGCGACCTGGTCTTCGGTACGTTCGCCATCGCCTGGATCAAGGAGCGGCCGAACCTCCGACCGCGCACGCGTGAGTTGTACAGCATCCTGCTTCGCCTGCACCTGATGCCGACCTTTGGCATGGCGGCCATCCCGGCTATCAAGGAGGCGGACGTACGCCGCTGGCGCGCCACTCGCCTGGAAGGCGGCGTCGGCCTGTCGACCACCGCCAAGGCGTACCGGCTCATGCGCGCGATCATGAACACCGCCGTGGACGACGGCCTGATCCGCCGCAACCCCTGCCGCATCAAGGGCGGCGGCGACGAGAAGGCTCCGGAGCGGCCGATCCTCACCCTCGAACAGGTCTTCACCCTCGCGGATGGCGTCGGGCCTCGCTACCGGGCTCTCGTCCTCCTCGCGGCCTTCGGTTCCCTGCGCTGGGGCGAACTCGTGGCCCTCCGTCGCGATCACGTGGATCTCGACGCAGGCGCCATCCGTATCGACGTCTCCGCAATCGAGATGAGCAACGGCAAGCGCATCACCGGACCGCCGAAGTCGGCCGCCGGCAAGCGCACCGTCACCATCCCCGCGCCGATACTCCTCGACCTGCGTCGGCATGTGGAGTGGTTCGCGGAGAAGGAAGAAGACGGCTTGCTCTTCGTCGGTCCGAAGGGGGCAGCCCTGCGTCGCTGCAACTTCACCCGGGTATGGCGCCGCGGGACCCATCACCTCGGAGTGACCGACCTCCACTTCCACGATCTACGTCATACCGGGAACGTCCTCGCTGCCGAGACCGGCGCCACCCTCCGAGAGCTGATGGATCGCATGGGCCAGTCGACGTCACGCGCCGCGCTCATCTATCAACACGCTCGCGCCGGCCGGGACCAAGCCATCGCGGACTCGATCGCGGAGCGGATCAAGAAATCTCGGCCCCAAGATCATCGCCAATCTGGCACGGATCTGGCACGCGAGGCGTAGGAGCCCTGGGAACGGCGAAGGCCCAGGTTACGGATCATGTCCGTGACCTGGGCCTTCACATATGGAGCGGGCGACGAGAATCGAACTCGCGTTCTAAGCTTGGGAAGCTCATGTTCTACCATTAAACTACGCCCGCAACACAGGGCTCCTTGGAGCGCTGCACCGTCACTCTACCGGATGGTCGAGTGTGGTCGCAGCATCGTTCCGGCGGTGGGTGCGGGAGCGTTTGGGTGGATCCGGGGGGCTGCGATTACGCTTTGCCCGTGCTTCTATCGGACAAGGACATTCGCGCGGAGATCGACTGCGGTCGGGTTCGGATCGATCCCTACGAGCCGGCCATGGTTCAGCCGTCGAGTGTGGACGTTCGACTGGACCGGTTTTTTCGGGTCTTCGAGAACCACAAGTACCCGCACATCGACCCCGCCGTCGAGCAGCCCGACCTCACGCGGATGATCGAGCCGCCGGAGGGCGAACCGTTCATCCTGCACCCGGGCGAGTTCGCGCTCGGTTCGACCTACGAGGTCGTGTCCCTGCCGGACGACGTCGCGTCGCGGCTGGAGGGGAAGAGTTCGTTGGGGCGGCTCGGGCTGCTGACGCACTCGACCGCCGGGTTCATCGACCCGGGCTTCTCCGGGCATGTGACCCTGGAGTTGTCCAACGTCGCGACCCTGCCGATCAAGTTGTGGCCGGGGATGAAGATCGGCCAACTGTGCATGTTCCGGCTGTCGTCGCCGGCCGAGTTCCCGTATGGGTCCTCCGTGTACGGGTCGCGCTATCAGGGACAGCGCGGGCCGACCCCCTCACGGTCGTTCAAGGACTTCCACCGCACGAACGTCCGCGATTAGGAGGAGGGGGCGCGGGTGGCCCGGGACGACCGTCCAGGACGATCCGACCGCGACCTCGACCCCGGCCCACACCCCCGCGACCGACGCCCCCGAACAGAAGATAGGCACCCCGGACATGAGTGACGTGCGCGAAAACCTCACCTGGCCGCTCTTCGGCCAGGCCACGCGCGAGCTGGCCATGCAGGTCGCGGCGGACGGGTACGAGCCCGACATCATCCTGTCGATCGCCCGCGGCGGCGTGTTCGCGGCCGGAGCGCTCGCGTACGCGTTGGACGTCAAGAACCTGCACCTGGTCAACGTCGAGTTCTACACGGGGATCGGCACCACGCTGGACATGCCGGTCATGCTCGCGCCGGTGCCCGACGTGGTGGACTTCTCGAACAAGAAGGTGCTCATCGCGGACGACGTCGCCGACACCGGCAAGACGCTGCTCCTGGTCCGCGACTTCTGCGAGGGCAACGTGGCCGAGGTGCGCTGCGCCGTGGTGTACGAGAAGCCGCAGTCGCTGGTGAAGTGCGAATACGTGTGGAAGCACACCGACGACTGGATCAACTTCCCGTGGTCCGTCGAGCCGCCCGTGGTCACCCGCCAGGGCCAGATCCTCGACGCCTGAGCGACGCGCGGCGCGGGACGACTTCCGCCCGCGTCACCGCGCCTGCGTGCTGAACCGCATCAACGCCCCGAGCACGTCCACCGCCCCCGGCAGCCCCCGCTCGGTCGGGTCCGGCGGCACCGCCCACCGGGTCCGCCCCCCGCACGCCGTGGACGAGGGCGGAGCCGGTACGAAGTGGCCGACCGCGTGGTGCCGAACGTCGAACCGGGCCGTGTCGTTGTGGTCCACCGTGTACCAGTACAGGTTGCGCGCGCCCGGGTCGACCAGGAACAACAACCGCTCGCCCGGCAGCTGCAACACCGGCCCCAGCGGCAGGCCGACCACCTCGAGCTGGCGGATCGCCGCGTAGCCGACCTGCGCTGGCGCGTCCAGGACGTCGAACTCCAGCCCGCTCGCCAGCAGGACGGTGTACGGCTTGCCGCTCCACCACTCCCACACGTCGTCCGTCGACCGGGTGGCCCGGGTCAGCCCCGGTTCGGCGGCGGGATGCGCACCCGGGTCGGGGCATTCGGTGTCGCCGCACGAACATCGGCCGTCCTCGACGTAGGCACCGGGCAGCACGGGCCAACCCCGATCCACGACGTAGAAGAGGGCGGCGGCCTGGAGCGCAGCCCGGGTGCGTTGCCGCACAAGCATGTCCGTTCCGTTCCTCGCGACCGGACCACGACGAAGTGTCGTGGTCCGGCAGGTGTACTCCCGGTACTCCTACGAGTACACCGCCCGAAACGGCCCCCGAACAGATCCGCAACGCGGCTCGACCGTGCCGCTTGCGGTCCGCTTGGTCCACTGCCGGCACGCTTCGCCGCCGGCCTGACCAGGCGTCAGCCCCCGCGCCCGGCCCGAACCACGCCCCCGCCCCCGGGGATCCCCCGACGTCACGACCCCCCGACGTCACGACCTCACGACGTCAACGGCAGCTTCAACACCAACAACAGCGCGATCAACTCGACCGCCACACACCCGAGCGCACGCGGCCACGCCAGCTCGTGCACCCGCATCATCAACGTCGTCAACATCCACGCCGTCAGCACGAACGAGAGCAGCCCGACGCCGGTCACGATCGCGTTCTTGTCCGGCGCGAACATCGCGACCGCCAGGCGCGGCGCGTCCGCGATCCAGACCACGATCATCGACAGCGTGATGAACGGCGTCGGCGAGCCGTTGCCGCCGAACTGGGTGGCCAGGGCGTGTGAGACCAGGCCGAGCAGCGCGCAGAACGCCGGCACCATGACCACGACGATGCCGAGCGCCGGCACGCTCGTGCTCAGCGTCGAGTGCACGATCTCCTTGCGCGACGCGTCGTTGGCCAGCACCGCGAGCACACCGCCGAGCGCGGACATGATCAGCGCCGGCCACCACACCGCCTGGTCGCGGACCTCGTTCATGGTGCGCAGCGGCCGCAACACGAGGCCGCTCAGCACCTCTTTCCAGTGCAGGTACCTCGGCGGCCCACCGTACGGCGGCGGCTGGTACTGCTGCGGCTGCGGAGGCGGCACCGACGGCGTCACCGTCGTGTACTCCTCCGGCGGCGCGCCGTAGATGTACAGACTCGTCTCGTCGGGCAACGACAGCGGCCCGTAACCCGAGTCCCGCGACCCGCCCTGCCCACCCTGCCCGCCCTGCGGCGGAGGCGGCGGCGGAACCTGCTGCCCATACCCCTGCTGCCCAGGCTGCCCGTACCCCTGCTGCCCAGGCTGCCCATACCCGTGCTGCCCGGGTTGCCCAGGCCCCTGCTGCCCGTACCCCTGCTGCCCGGGCTGCCCCTGCTGCCCCCCGTACCCGTCGCCGTAAGCCCCGCCGTATTGAGGTGGTGGGTAACCCTGGCCGGCAGGCGGGGGCTGTTGCCGGTACGGGTCGTAGGGTCCATTGCCAGTCACACCCCTGACGGTACCGGCACCACACCCCCCTCCGTCGTCGCGGGACGGTGGTAATTCGGGCACAAAACCGAACGCCGCCGGCCCCGAGGGAACCGACGGCGCTCGCCGCACACCGAGCGCGCCGAAGCGCGCCCCGAAAAAAGCTACTTGGCCCCCGCGTCCTCCAGGACGCCCTCCTCGGCCGGCGGCTCCGGCAGCTTGACCGACTGGAGCAGCAGCTGCGCCACGTCGACCACCTGCAGCTCCTCCTTCGCCTCGCCCGCCTGCTTCTTGGCGTTGATCGAGTCGGTGAACATCACCAGGCAGAACGGGCACGCGGTGGAGACGATGTCCGGCTTGAGCGAGAGCGCCTCGTCCATGCGCTCGTTGTTGATGCGCTTGCCGATGCGCTCCTCCATCCACATGCGCGCACCGCCGGCGCCGCAGCAGAAGCCGCGCTCCTTGTGCCGGTGCATCTCCTCGTTCCGCAGGCCCGGCACCCTCGCGATGATCTCGCGCGGGGGCGTGTAGACCTTGTTGTGCCGACCGAGGTAGCACGGGTCGTGGTACGTCACCAGGCCGTCGACCGGCCCCACCGGCAGCAGCCGACCCTCGTCGATCAGGTGCTGGAGCAGCTGGGTGTGGTGGATGACCTCGAAGTGCCCGTCCAGCTGCGGGTATTCGTTCGCCAGCGTGTTGAAGCAGTGCGGGCACGTGGTGACGATGCGCTTCTTCGGCGCGTCCTCGAGCGCCGCGTTCAGCGTCTCGACGTTCTGCGCCGCGAGCATCTGGAAGACCACCTCGGAGCCGAGCCGGCGCGCCGAGTCGCCCGTGCAGGACTCCTCCTTGCCGAGGATCCCGTACTTGACGCCCGCGATGTCGAGCAGCTCGGCGAACGCCTTGGTGGTCTTCTTCGGACCGTCCGCCAGCGCGCCCGCGCAGCCGACCCAGTACAGGTACTCCAGTTCGGCGGGCTCGATGTCCTGCCCGACGATCGGGACCTCGATGCCGGTGGTCTTCTTCAGCTCCTTGACCCAGTCGAGCCGGGCCTTGGTGGCCACGCCCCACGGGTTGCCCTTGTTCTCCAGGCCCTTGAGCATCGTCGCCGCCTCGGACGGGAACGCGCTCTCGATCAGCACCTGGTAGCGGCGCATGTCGACGATGTGGTCCACGTGCTCGATGTCGACCGGGCACTGCTCGACGCACGCGCCGCACGTCGTGCACGACCACAACACGTCGGGGTCGATGACCCCGTTCTCCTCCGCGGTGCCGATCAGCGGCCGCTCGGCCTCGGCCAGCGCCGCCGCCGGGACCTTGGCCAGCTGCTCGGGTGTGGCCTTCTCGTTGCCCTCTTCGTCCTTGCCGCCGCCCGCGAGCAGGTACGGCGCCTTGGCGTAGGCGTGCTCGCGCAGCGACATGATCAGCAGCTTCGGGGACAGCGGCTTGCCGGTGTTCCACGCGGGGCACTGCGACTGGCACCGACCGCACTCGGTACAGGTGGAGAAGTCGAGCAGGCCCTTCCAGGAGAAGTGCTCGACCTGACTGACGCCGAACACCGCGTCGTCGGCGGGGTCCTCGAAGTCGATCGGCTCGCCGCCGGAGGTCATCGGCTGCAGCGCGCCCAGCGCGACCGTGCCGTCGGCGTTGCGCTTGAAGTAGATGTTGAAGAACGCCAGGAACCGGTGCCAGGCGACACCCATGGTGGGGGTGAGGCCGATGGTGATCGCCCACGTCATCGAGATGACGATCTTGATCGTGGCGACCAGGTAGACCAGGTTCTCCAGCGAGTTCTCGGACAGGCCGCCGAACGCGGAGACCAGCGGGTAGCTGACCCAGTAGCCGGGCTCGTACGAGTCCACCCCCGCGAGCGCGCCTTCCAGCCCGCGCAGCAGCATGATGCACACGCCGACCGAACCGACCACGAACTCGACGAAGTACGCCTGGCCGAAGTTGGACCCGCCGAACCGGCTCTTGCGGCCCGCCCGTCGCGGGTGGCTGAGCTGGCGGATCACGATCAGCACCAGGATGCCGAGCACGGTCATCAGGCCCATGAACTCGGTGAAGACCTCGAACGGGTCCCAGTGGCCGAGCCCCCACAGTGCGAACTCGGGCGAGAAGAGCTGCCCGTACGCGTTGACCAGGGTCAGGATGAGTGCGCCGAAGCCGACCATGACGAACCAGTGCGCGGCGCCGACGATGCCCCAACGGAGCATCCGGGTGTGCCCGACGGTCTCGGTCAGCATCGTGCCCAGACGCTTGCCGGCCGCATTGGTCCGGCCGCGGACGGGCTGTCCGAGTTTGACGAACGAGTAGATGTATGCGGCGGTGCGCCCGAGTAGGGCGAACCCGATCACGCTGATGAACAGCGAGATCACGATCGCTGCGAGCTGCATGGGCGTTCGGCTCCTCCGGTGGGACGTCCCTTCCGGGGCGTGTATCGGCCGACAGCGTACGGCCGTGCGGGCATCTTACCCACTGGTAACTTAACCACTGCGTCGATGATATCTGTCACGCCGGACGCTATCGGCTTCGCAGGTTTTGCCCGCTTTATCCCACGCCGGACGATCTTGTCGGACCCCACACTCCACTCCGGACCGGCTCCCGAGCCGATCCGAACGCGGCGCACCGACCCACTCGGCTCGCCAGTTGTGTGACGCACCGTCAGATCTGTACACACGCATGCTGCCATGCCACGGCGCCGGGACCCGCAAGAGGTCCCGGCGCCGGGTATTTCGCCCACGTCCACCGACCGCCGAGGCGGCCGATCACAGTGTCTTGACGGCCTGCTTCTGAGGTTGCACGACCAGCGCGTCGCCCGCTTCGTCGAGATCGACCAAAACCGTGTCGCCGTCGCCCACCTCGCCCGCCAACAGGGCGCGCGCGAGCTTGTCGCCGATCGCGGTCTGGATCAGCCGGCGCAGCGGCCGAGCGCCGTACGCCGGGTCGTAGCCGGTCAGCGCGAGCCAATCGCGCGCCGCGTCGGTCACGGTCAGGGTGATCCGCCGGTCCTTGAGCCGGGCGCCGAGCCGGTCCACCTGGAGGCCGACGATGTGCGCCAGCTCGTTCGTGCCGAGCGCGTCGAAGAGCACGATGTCGTCGAGCCGGTTCAGGAACTCCGGCTTGAACGAATTGCGGACCACGTCCATCACCATCTCGCGCTGCCGCTCCGGCGACAGCGTGGGATCCACCAGATACTGCGACCCCAGGTTCGAGGTCAGGATCAGCACCACGTTGCGGAAGTCCACCGTGCGGCCCTGGCCGTCGGTCAACCGCCCGTCGTCGAGCACCTGGAGCAGTACGTCGAAGACCTCGGGGTGCGCCTTCTCCACCTCGTCGAGCAGCACCACCGAGTACGGCCGCCGGCGTACCGCCTCGGTCAGCTGGCCGCCCTCCTCGTAGCCCACGTAGCCGGGCGGCGCGCCGACCAGGCGCGCGACCGAGTGCTTCTCCGCGTACTCCGACATGTCGATGCGCACCATCGCGCGCTCGTCGTCGAAGAGGAAGTCGGCCAGCGACTTGGCCAGCTCGGTCTTGCCCACGCCGGTCGGGCCCAGGAACAGGAACGAGCCGGTCGGGCGGTCCGGGTCGGCGATGCCGGACCGGGCCCGGCGGACCGCGTCGGACACCGTCATCACCGCCGCCTGCTGCCCGATCAGCCGCCGGCCCAGCTCGTCCTCCATCCGCAGCAGCTTGCCGCGCTCGCCCTCGAGCAGCCGCCCCGCCGGGATGCCGGTCCAGGACGAGACCACGTCGGCCACGTCGTCCGGGCCGACCTCCTCCTTGACCATCGCCGTGCCGTCCGTGCCCCGATCGCCCTCGGTCGCCGCGGCCTCGGCCAGCTCGCGCTCCAGGGTCGGGATCTGCCCGTACATCAACTTCGACGCCGTCTCGAAGTCCCCGTCGCGCTGGGCCCGCTCCGCCTCACCGCGCGCCGCGTCGAGGCGCTCCTTCAGCTCGCCGACCCGGTTCAGCCCGGCCTTCTCCTGCTGCCAGCGCGCGGTCAGCCCGCTGAGCTGCTCCTGCTTGTCGGCCAGGTCCTTGCGCAGTCGCTCCAGCCGGTCCCGGCTGGCCGCGTCGGTCTCCTTGGCGAGCGCCATCTCCTCCATCCGCAGCCGGTCCACCGAGCGCTGCAGCTCGTCGATCTCGACGGGGGAGGAGTCGATCTCCATCCGCAGCCGCGACGCCGCCTCGTCGACCAGGTCGATCGCCTTGTCGGGCAAAAAGCGCGCGGTGATGTAGCGGTCGGACAGGGTGGCCGCCGCCACCAGCGCGGAGTCGGCGATCTGCACCTTGTGGTGCGCCTCGTAGCGGCTCTTGAGCCCGCGCAGGATCGCGATCGTGTCCTCGACGCTGGGCTCGCCCACGAACACCTGCTGGAACCGGCGCTCGAGCGCCGGGTCCTTCTCGATGTGCTTGCGGTACTCGTCCAGCGTGGTCGCGCCGACCAGGCGCAACTCGCCGCGCGCGAGCATCGGCTTGAGCATGTTGCCCGCGTCCATCGAGCCGTCGCCGGTGGCGCCCGCGCCGACCACGGTGTGCAGTTCGTCGATGAAGGTGACGACCTGGCCGTTGCTGGACTTGATCTCGTTCAGGACGGCCTTCAGCCGCTCCTCGAACTCGCCGCGATACTTCGCGCCCGCCACCATCGCGCCCAGGTCGAGTGCGATCAGCCGCTTGTCGCGCAGCGACTCGGGTACGTCGCCGGCCACGATCCGCCGGGCCAGGCCCTCCACGACGGCGGTCTTGCCGACGCCGGGTTCACCGATCAGTACCGGGTTGTTCTTGGTCCGCCGCGACAACACCTGGACCACCCGGCGGATCTCCGAGTCGCGGCCGATGACCGGGTCGAGCTTGCCGTTCCGGGCCTCCTCGGTCAGGTCGCGGCCGTACTTCTCCAGCGCCTGGTAGGTGCTCTCCGGGTCCTGCGAGGTGATCCTCGTGCTGCCGCGCACCGCCTTGAAGGAATCGAGCAGCGCCTGCGGGGTGGCGCCCGCCTCGCGCAGCGCCTCGGCGACCGCGCCGGAGCGGCCGGAGGCGAGGCCGACCAGGACGTGCTCGGTGGACACGAACGCGTCGCCGAGCTTGTCGGCCTGCTTCTCCGCCTCGTCCAGCGCGAGCATCGTCTCCCGGGCGAGCTGCGGGGCGGCCACCGTCGAGCCGGACGCACTCGGCATACGATCCGCGATCCGGTCGACCGCGACCTTCAGCAGCGGCACGTCGACACCGGCGGCGCCGAGCAGCGGGACGGCGATCCCCTCGGGCTGTTCGAGCAGGGCGAGCAGCAGATGCGCGGGCTCCACCTGGGGGTGTCCCGCCGCGGCAGCCTTGCGGATGGCGACCGAAAGGGCCTCTTGGGCCTTGGTGGTGAGCTTCTGTGCATCCATGTGAGGTGTGCGTCTCCTTCGCTTCGGGCACGCGCTGTCACGGCCATCATCCCGTCCGTGCCGCGCGTGTACCGCACCCGAACGGTTCGTTGACTATGGCAACCACAACTAAGTTGAGTCTATTCCACTCAACCATGCGTTGCCCGGGATGCTTACACTGCGGACATGCCAGATGTGTCCGGTGCTCTCGAAACACTCGACGCGCTCGCGGATGAGGCGGTACGTCTCATTCCGGCCGCGCCCGGGGCCGGGCGGGTCGTGCTCGGTCTCGCCGGTCCGCCGGGAGCCGGGAAGTCCACGCTCGCCGGTCGGCTCGTGCGCGCGATCGAGCAGCGGGTCGGGTCCGGTACCGCCGCCTACGTGCCGCTCGACGGCTTCCATCTCTCGAACGTGCAGCTCAAGCGGATCGGGCGGCTGCATCGTAAGGGCGCGGTGGACACGTTCGACGTGTGGGGCTACGCGACCACGCTGGCCCGGGTGGTGCGGGAAGTGGACCGGGACGTGTACGTGCCCGACTACGACCGGACGTTGCACGAGCCGGTGGCCGCGCGACACGTGGTGCGGCCCGGGACGCGGATCGTGGTGACGGAGGGCAACTACCTGGCGCTGGACGCGCCCGGCTGGGCCGACGCCTACTGCCTGATGACCGAGGTCTGGTACGTACACGCCTCGGACCGGGTCCGCGACGAGCGGCTGACCAGGCGCCAGCGCCGGGGCGGGCGCAGCCCCGGCGAGGCGATGGCCTGGGTCGCGGGCAGCGACCGCCCCAACGGCGAACTCGTCAAACGCTCGAAGTCGCGCTGCGCCCGGGTGGTGACGGTGGTGTGGTGAGCCCGCGGCGCTCGTCGGCGCGGATCGACGCGGCCGGCCCGCGGCCCGCCGTCCTCACCCGCCGGACGGGCTGAAGGGGGCCGGGACCAGGAGCTCCACGTTGCGGTCCTCCAGGCGGCCTCGGCGGCCGTCGACCTTCGGGTCGGGGCGGTCTCGCTCCTGCCAGTCGTTGCCGGCGAGTTCGCGGGCCAGGGCGGCCAGGGCCAGGGGGGAGTCGAGCTTGTTGCCGTGTGACTCCGGGCCGGCCGAGTCGATGATCGTGCCGAATATGGACAGGGTCCCGTTCATGTTGTCGGCGATCTCCACGATCCGCGCCTGGGAGGGCCAATCGATGTGCGACGCGGTGTTGACCTCCCAGAACCCGCCGGGGACCGCGCTGCCCGCCGGTCGCGGGTAGGGCTTCACGTAGTTGTCGTGGGTGTGCCCGTTGACCCACAACACCACGTTCGGGAACCGCAGCAGCAGCGCCTGCACCTGCGGCCCCAGGATCCGCGCGGGCTCCCCGGCCGGCACGGTCTTGTTGGTCATCGTCTCGATGGTGTGGTGGCTGAACAGCACGAACAGCTTGTCCTGACCCGTGCCCCGGACCACCCGGCCCTGCTCGTCGAGATGGCTCGAACTGCCCTTGACCAGCTGGTCCTCCAGCCAGGCGAACTGGGTCGGGTCCAGGCATCCCGAGTCCGAGCCGTACGAGTTCACCGTGTCCAGGACCAGGCAGCGCACCGGGCCCTGGTCGAAGGTGTAGTACGCGGTCTTGGTGTCCAGGTTCTGCTGGGTGAAGCCGTGGCCCTTGGGCAGGCCGGTGGTGTTGAAGTGCTCCTTGATCGTCTCCGCGCGGTCGACGAGGCGACGATCCGGATCGGCGGTGACCTTGCGCTTGGGGCCGGCCAGCAGCGCCGCCAGCGCGTCCGGCTTGCCGCTCTGCAGTCCGAGGGCCAGCGTGACCACGGTCTGCCCAGGGGATATGTCGAGCACCTTCTCGTCGCCGACCGCGACCTTGCCCAGCATTTCGCTGACCGGCAGGTTGCCCTGCACCAGGCCGTCGTGGTTGCCGTAGGCGCTGTACCAGGGGGTCTTCAGGCCGGTCGCCTCGAACGGCCGCCGGCACGCGTCCAGCAGGCCCGGCACGGTGGGATAGCCGTACTGGCCGCGCGGCACGTCGTCCTTGTGCCCGGGCGGCGTGCCGTCGGGGTGCCAGTAGCGCTCGTGGTACGCCACCGCGTCCATCGGGCCCTCGTACCTGTTGCGATCGCCCGAGTCGGGCGTGACCTTCTTGCCGCCGTCGAGCACGTCGATGTACCAGCGCAGCTCGTTGAACTGGATGTTGTCGGTGTTGTCGCCGGTGCAGATCGTGAAGGCCAGCGGCGCGCCGAGGGCCGGACCCTTGCCGATCCGGTTGAGCGACTGCACCATCGCCTCGGCTATCTGCGCGGTCAGCACCTCCTGCGGGCGGTACGCCGACTGGAAGGGCAGCAGCTTGGCGAACGGCTGGTCCTTGTCGCTGTGCCGGTCGAGGAAGTCCACGCGCGCGGTCGACTGCGAGTCCTGGATGTGGATGTCGGTCAACTGGGTGAACGCGACCAGGGAACGCCGCTTCGCCTTGTCGCCGGAGCTGCCGCCGGGCACCAACTCGCCGCGCAGCAGGTGCGGTTCACCGGGTCCGGCGACGACCTTGCGGTAGCCGCCCGGTCCGGGCGGGCCGAGCACCAGGGTGCGCTCCAGCGTGGTGCCGGCCGCGCCGGCCGGCTTGGGCGCGCCCGACTTGGGTGCGTCGCTCGACTTCCCGTCGGGCTTGTCCTTGTCGTCGTCGGAGCACGCGGCCACTCCGAGCAGTGCCGCGCTCGCGGCCGAGTACTTCAGCACGTCCCGACGATTCGGCTTCATGCGGCGACCCTACTGACGCGTAGCGAGCCGCATCAAGGAAGCGTCGAGGCCGCACAAAAAAGGCGAGGAGGGGCACGGCCGGGGCCGTACCGCCTCCTCGACGTCGTCGCGTCCGTCAGTCCGAGCGCCCGCGCCGCGGCTTCCACACCACGAGCGCGGTGCCGGCCCGCGGTCGGACCGGGACCAGATCGCGCCGGTAGGACGCGTGGACGGCCGCCTCGCGCCGGGCGCTCGCGTCCGTCGCCTCGTGCAGCGCGTGCTCCATCTCGGCCACGCGCACGCGCAGCGCGAGCACCTGGTTCTCCAGCTCCAGGATCCGCTTGATCCCGGCGAGGTTGATGCCGGCCTCCTGGGAGAGCCGCTGCACCTCGCGCAACTGCACGATGTCGCGGGCGGAATAGCGCCGCCCCCGGCCCGCCGTACGGTCCGGCGAGACCAGGCCGAGTCGGTCGTACTGTCGCAACGTCTGCGGGTGCAGGCCGGACAGCTGGGCGGCGACCGAGATCACGTAGACCGGAGAGGTCTCGTCGATCTCGAAGCCGTGCCCACCGCCGACACCGCCACCGCCCAAGCCGCCCGGTCGCATGTCATGCCCCCTTCGCCGCGTCCAACAGATCGGCTCGGGGATCGTGCGCGACGGTCGCCTCGCGGAACGCCTCCAGCGCCTCGCGCGCCTTGTCGTTCAGCTGCTGAGGGACCGTCACCTCGATGGTGACCAGGAGGTCGCCCCGAGTGCCGTCCTTGCGTGCCGCCCCGCGCCCGCGCACCCGCAGCGTGCGGCCGTTGCCCGTGCCCGCGGGGAGCTTGAGCGTGACCGGGATGCCGCCGAGCGTGGGTACGGTGACGTCCGCCCCGAGTGCGGCCTCCGGGAAGGTGACCGGCACGGTGACCGTGAGGTTGTCGCCCTTGCGTCCGAAGACGGCGTGGGTCTTGACGTGCACCACGACGTACAGGTCGCCGGCCGGGCCGCCGCGCTCGCCGGGCGCGCCCTTGCCCTTGAGCCGGATGCGCTGCCCGTCCTGGACCCCGGCCGGGATCCGGACCTGCATCGTGCGCGAACTCTTGGCCCGGCCACTGCCGTTGCACACGATGCACGGGTCGTCCACGAGCAGCCCGCGGCCCTTGCAGTCGCGGCACGGCTCGGAGAAGCCGAAACCGCCCTGCGGCCGGCTGACGTTGCCGGAGCCCGCGCAGGTCGGGCACATCCGCGGGGTGGTGCCCGCGGCCGCGCCCGTGCCGTTGCAGTGCCGACACGGTTCCGAACTGGTCAGCCGGATCGGCACGGTCGCGCCGTCGACCGCGTCGGCGAAGCCGAGGGTGACCTCGGACTCCACGTCGGTACCGCGCCGGGGCTGCTGGCGCCCGGTCTGGCGACCGCCGCCGAACAGGCCGCCGAAGATGTCGCCCAGACCGCCGGTGTTGCCCGCGCCGCCCTGCTGGCCGCCGAAGATGTCGCCGAGGTCGAACGGGAAGCCGCCGGTGCCGGACTGTCCGCCGCCGGCGCCGCGGAAGCCGCCGCCGCTGCCGAACAGGGTCCGGGCCTCGTCGTATTCCTTGCGCCGCTTGTCGTCGGCCAGTACGTCGTAGGCCTCCGAGATCTCCTTGAAGCGCTCCTCGGCCTTCGTGTCACCCTTGTTCTTGTCCGGGTGGAACTCGACGGCGAGCTTGCGATACGCCTTCTTGATCTCGGCGGTGCCGGCGTCCTTGGGGACGCCGAGCACCTTGTAGTAGTCCTTCTCCAGGTAGTCCTTCGTACTCATGCGCCCCTCGCCGATCGGGTCGGGGTGCCCTCGTGCTCCGAGCGCCCGTTTCCGGATTCACACCACCCGCGCATCGGCGTCCCTCCTCTCCGCTTCTCGTCGTCTCGTTCCCGGTGACGGTTCAGCTGCCGGCCGCTTCGCCCGACTCCTCCGGACCGCCCTCGGCCTCCGCCGTGGGTTCCGCGACCGCCACCCGTGCCGGACGGATGATCCGCTCGCCCACTTGATAACCGGGCTGCAGGATCTCCACACACGTGGGTTCGGTGACATCGGTCGCGTACGAGTGCAGCAGCGCCTCGTGCACCGTCGGGTCGAACGGGTCGCCCTTCGAACCGAAGCTCTGCAGCCCCATCTTGGCCACGATCGACTCCAGCGACTCGGCGACCGACTTGAAGCCGCCCGCCAGTTCGCCGTGGTCCCGGGCCCGACCGATGTCGTCGAGCACCGGCAGCAGTTCGCTCAGCACCTTGATGGCGGCCGACTCGCCCGCCACGTTGCGGTCCCGCTCGACCCGCTTGCGGTAGTTCGCGTACTCCGCCTGAAGCCGCTGGAGGTCGGCCGTGCGCTCGCCGAGTTGGTTGCGCAGCTCGGCGAGTTCGGCCGCCCCGGGGGCCGGGGCCGCCGCGGTGGCGGCGGTCCCGGCTTCCGGCTTCGACTCGGTTTCTTGGGCGTCGCCCGGGACGGCGCCGTGGTTCGAGCCGTTCCCTTCGGTCACGCAGCACCGCCCTTGCGGTCCTCGTCGACGATCTCGGCGTCCACGACGTCGTCGTCGGCGGTGTTGGCGGAGGCGTCACCCGCGCCGGCCGCGCCCTCGGTGCCCGGCTGGGCGTTCGCGTACATCGCGGTGCCCAGCTTCTGGCTCGTGGTGCTGACCTTCTCCGCGGCGTCGCGGATGGCGGCCAGGTCCTCGCCCTTGAGCGCGTCCTTCAGCTCGGTCAGCGACGTCTCGACCTCGGTCTTCACGTCGGCCGGGACCTTGTCGCTGTTGTCCTTGATGAACTTCTCGGTGGTGTACACCAGTTGCTCGGCCTGGTTGCGGGTCTCCGCGGCCTCGCGACGCTGGTGGTCCTCCTCCGCGTGCGCCTCGGCCTCGCGCATCATGCGGTCGATGTCGTCCTTCGGCAGGCCCGAGCCGCCGGTGATGGTCATCGACTGCTCCTTGCCCGTGCCCAGGTCCTTGGCGGACACGTGCACGATGCCGTTGGCGTCGATGTCGAAGGTGACCTCGATCTGCGGCAGTCCGCGCGGGGCCGGCGGCAGGCCGGTCAGCTCGAACATGCCGAGCTTCTTGTTGTACGCGGCGATCTCGCGCTCACCCTGGAACACCTGGATCTGCACCGACGGCTGGTTGTCCTCGGCCGTGGTGAAGATCTCCGAACGCTTGGTCGGAATCGTGGTGTTGCGCTCGATCAGCTTGGTCATGATGCCGCCCTTGGTCTCGATACCGAGGGACAGCGGGGTGACGTCGAGCAGCAGGACGTCCTTGACCTCGCCCTTGAGCACACCGGCTTGGAGCGCGGCGCCGACGGCCACGACCTCGTCCGGGTTGACGCCCTTGTTGGGCTCCTTGCCGCCGGTCAGCTCGCGCACGACGTCGGCGACGGCCGGCATCCGGGTCGAACCGCCGACCAGGACGATGTGGTCGATCGCCGAAAGCGGGATGCCCGCGTCCTCGATGACCTTCTGGAACGGCACCTTGGTGCGGTCGAGCAGGTCCTGGGTCAGCTGCTGGAACTGGGCCCGGGTGAGCTTCTCGTCCAGGTGCAGCGGGCCCTCGGCCGAGGCGGTGATGTAGGGCAGGTTGATCGAGGTCTCCATCGAGGAGGACAGCTCGATCTTGGCCTTCTCCGCCGCCTCGCGCAGGCGCTGGAGGGCCATCTTGTCCTTGGACAGGTCCACGCCGTGGGCGTTCTGGAACTGCTTGACCAGGTGGTCCATGACCCGCTGGTCCCAGTCGTCGCCACCGAGGTGGTTGTCGCCGTTGGTGGCCTTGACCTCGACCACGCCGTCGCCGATCTCCAGGAGCGACACGTCGAAGGTGCCGCCGCCGAGGTCGAAGACGAGGATGGTCTGCTCGTCGGCCTTGTCCAGGCCGTACGCCAGCGCGGCCGCGGTGGGCTCGTTGACGATGCGCAGCACGTTCAGACCGGCGATCTCGCCGGCCTCCTTCGTGGCCTGGCGCTCGGCGTCGTTGAAGTACGCCGGCACGGTGATGACCGCGTCGGTGACCTTCTCGCCCAGGTAGGCCTCGGCGTCGCGCTTGAGCTTCATCAGGATGCGGGAGCTGATCTCCTGCGCGGTGTACTTCTTGTCGTCGATCGCCACGGACCAGGTGGTCCCCATGTGGCGCTTGACGGACCGGATGGTCCGGTCGACGTTGGTGACGGCCTGGCGCTTGGCCACCTCGCCGACCAGGACTTCACCGTTCTTCGCGAAGGCAACCACGGACGGTGTGGTCCGCGACCCCTCCGCGTTGGTGATGACGGTCGACTCGCCGCCTTCCAGAACGCTGACGACGGAGTTCGTCGTACCGAGGTCGATACCGACCGCACGTGCCATGATTCGGTTCCTCCAGGGGAAGGGTTGAGCGCTTGTCGCTCAAGCATGAGCTGCCCGGTTCAACGGGTCAAATCGCTTGAGTATTCCTCGCTCAACTTTAGTGCCCCGGAGGCTGTGAGGGGCGCGTTCCGCGCGCGTTGATCGTGTCACCGCGACATCACGCGGCCGAACCGCCCGGACGCTTGACGTCATCGAAACGTTGTGCGCCTCGGGAGACTTATTCAGGTGAATGTCGCCACAAACGACACCCTTGACCTCTGCGGCCTCCGGGTGCACATGGCAGCATGTTCGCGCGCCTGCTGCCTGCCGCGCCGACGGCGAGCGAAATCCGAGATCCCAGGGGGACCCCCATGAGCGATGGTCAGGGCTATCCGCCCGTACCTCCGATGCCGCCCGGCCCGCCGGGCCAACCGGGCCAGTCCGGACCGCCGCAGGGGGGTTACCCACCGCCGCCGGACGGTTATCCGCAGCAGCCCGGCGGTTTTCCGCAGCAGCCCCAACCGGGCGGCTTCCAGGAAACCGGCGGTTACCCGTACCCGCAGTACAGCGAGTACGGCCACTACCAGCAGTACGCGCAGAACCCGATCCAGCTCGACGCGAACGGCCGTCCGCCGCGGGGGGCGCGCAGCCGCAAGGTGATCGGGACCTGGATCGCCGGCATCACCGGCGCCGTCGTCGCGTCCGTGGTCGTCGCCATGGTCGGCTTCGACGACCCGACCGAGAAGAAGGACCCGGCGGCCGAGGCGAGCAAGCCGGCGCCGATCGTGGTCGGCAAGACGGCCGCGCCGAGCAACAGCGCGGCGGCCGCGCCGAAGAAGGCCGACCTGTCCAACGAGTTGAAGATCCCGACGGCGCTGCCGCCGATCACCGGGCAGAAGATCACCGGCATCACGGTCGATCCGAAGACCTGGCCCAAGGCCTGCGACCTGCTGACCGACGAAGAGATCAAGACGGCGATCCCCGAGGGCACGATCCGCGAGCGCAAGAGCCGCATGGGTCGCATCTCGAACATGTTCGGCAACAACGTCAACGACAACGAGTGCGAGATCACGCTCGACCTGCCGAACCAGCAGTCCTCGAACTATCCGGCCGAGATCAGCATCACCTCGTACGGATACAAGACGTTGGCCGACGAGAAGGCGTCCTTCGCGAAGGAGAAGACCAGCCAGGAGCGCACGTCCAAGCAGTTCCCCGATCAGTACGACGACATCCCGGCCGACAAGATCGGCGTGGACGGGGCGTTCCGGGACAACCGCACGGTGCAGATCTCCAAGAACGGCTTCCGGGTCTGGATCACGCTGTCCGCGCAGCTGGAGGACTCGCAGGGCAACCCGCTCAAGGGCAACACGATGGTGCGCCAGTACGGCCCGACCGTGGCGGCGATCGTCGGGCAGAAGCTGTGAGCGGGGGTTGGCAGCAGCAGCCGCAACAACCCGGGCAGCACGGCGGCGGTTACGGCCAACCAGGGCAGTATCCGCAGCAGCCGGGATATCCGGCCGGACAGCAGGGATTCCCGCAACAGCAGGGCTACGCGCCCCAGCACCCCGGCTACCCGCCCCAGGGCGGCTACGGCCCGCCCGGACAGCCCTACGGACCGCAGGGGCCGCAACGCGGGGGCAATCGACCGGTGTTGTGGATCGCGGTCGTGCTGGTGCTGATCGCGGCCGGGGTCGGCGGCTTCCTGTTCCTGAACAAGGACGACGACTCGAAGGACACCGCGAAGACCGGCCCGCAGTCGTCCGGCGGTCCCGTCGCGCCGGGAGGCTCCGGCGGCGGCAAGAGCGGCGGCCCCGGCGGCCAGAGCGCGGCGCCCCTGCAACGCCCGATGGTTTTCCCCGCAGCGCCGCCGGCCGACGCCGGGCCAGGATTCAATGCGACCAACGACGGCAAGAGCTGGCCGAAGGCGTGCGAGATGCTGTCCGACGCGCAGATCGGGAAGGTGATCAAGGGCGCCACGGTCAAGACCAGGAAGCCGGACACCACGGTGTCGGTCAAGTACGACTTCCCGGGTGCGGCCGACAACCAGTGCAACTTCGACCTGGCCGTACCGGACCCGAACAATCCGAAGTATCCGTCGTACGCCAAGATCGAGCTCACACTGCACGAGGTGAGCACCCCGGTGATCGCCAAGGGCCACTACGGCGACACCAAGAAGAACCGGGCACGCAAGCCGTTCGGCGAGTTCGAGGAGCTGAGCACCAAGCTGGGCACCGACGACGCGTTCCGCGACGACAGCTACATCTACTTCTACAAGGGGTCGTACTTCGTGGAGCTCTACGTCCACTCCGGGCTGACCGGCCCCGGCGGCGCGAAGCTCGCGGACGACGACGGGGCCAAGCAGTACGGGCCGACGCTCGTCAGCTACCTCGTGGCCCGGATGTAGACACGGACGCAACGGATGTAACCGCGGTCCGCGCGGCACGGCAGCAGCGGCGACAGCGCATCGGAACAGCGCGTCGGATCAGGTAATCAGGAGGAGCACGGGGATGGTACGAATCGGGAACCCCGGGGGGAACCAGTACGGCGGCGGGCCGCATCAGCAGCAGCCGTACGGTCAGCCCGGCATGTACCAGCAGCAGTACCCCGGTGGCCCGATGCCGCCCCACCAGCCGCCGCGCCGCAGCAAGCTCAAGCCCGTGCTCGGCTGGATCGGCGTGGTCGTGGGCGGTGTGCTGGCGACGGTGGCGGGGTCGTACATCGTCGACGAGATCAACAAGAAGAACGACAAGGGCGACAAGCCGGTGGCGGAGAACGGGGTCGCGTTCCCCGACGGTTACACCCCGCCGCCGGGCGTGGCCTTCAGCGACGGCGCCAAGTTCCGGGCCAGCGGGGACACCGGCACCTGGCCGGACGCCTGCGACATGCTCTCCGACAAGGAGATCCAGAACGCGATCCCCGACTCGAGCATCGTGGGCGGGCGCCAGGGCCGCAAGACCGGCAAGATTCCCAAGAACTACGAGTGCACGGTCAACATCAAGCTGCCCAACCTCGCGGATCCCGCGACGCCGGCCAAGCTCACCATGACCATCAAGGCGATCGGCGACGCCGGACCGGTCAAGGACATGTACGAGAAGGCGAAGAGCGAGGCGGCCCCGTTCACCGGCTACGAGGATCTGGCCAACAAGCTGTTCGTGCAGAGTTCCTTCCGGCAGGGCACCAAGCTGAACCTGTTCAAGCAGGGCACGAAGCCGGACTCGCCGGCCTACTACGTGGTGCTCGACGTGGACGCCGGTATCCAGAGCACCAAGGACTCGGCGGGTACCGCCGAGCCGCGCGAGGAGTGGACCAAGAAGTCCGGACCCGCGCTGGTGCGCGTCCTCAACATCAAGATGACGGACGACTGAGATGACCGGCCAATACAACAGCCCGAACTCCGGCCAGTATCCCGGCCCCGGCCCTCAGGGCCCCGGTTACCCGCCGCCCGGCCAGTACGGCCCGCCGCCGGGCTACGGCCAACAACCGCCCGGCTACGGCGGCCCCGGCTACCCGCCGCCGTATCCGCCCCAGCCGCCGCGCCCCAACCGCCGCAAGCAGATCTTCAGCTGGGTGGCCGTGGTTGCCGGCGGCACCGCGGCAACGGTGGTCGCGGCCCTGCTGATCAACGGCACGGACGGCAAGAAGAACGAGGCGGTAAAGCTCCCTCCCACGGAGAGCGCCCGAAAGCTCGAAAGCTTCGACCCGAACGCGGTGAACAACACGCCGACGACGGCCCCGTCGAAGGAGGCCACGCGTCCGTCGGCCCCGCCGGCGCCCAAGTCCGGTGGCAAGTTCGCGCCCGTGCCGAACGACATGTCCACCTGGCCGGACGTGTGCGACCTGATCACCCCGGAAGAGCTTGCCAAGGTCATCCCCGAGGTCACCTCCCAGGAGCAACAGGGCACCGCCAAGGCGGCCGGCTCCTACGCGTCCCGCGGACCGGCGCTGCGCAGCACGACGTGCCAGTACACGGTGAACACCAAGCGTGGCTGGGGCTACAGCAACGTCATCAAGCTGACCATCCAGATCAACAACATCGACGCTCCCAAGGAACTCGACTACAACTGGAACCTGAGCAAGAACGGCGCCCAGCGGATCCAGACCGACTTCAAGGCCCTGGGCACCACGGGCGGCGCCGACGACGCCTACTACGCGGTGAACGGCGTGCGGATGCGCAAGGGCCAGTACTACCTCCAGTTCGAGGCCTCGGGTTCCCTCAGCAAGGAAGGCACCGACTCCCCCTGGCAGGGCTGGCAGGGCGAACTCCTCCCCAAGCTGCTCCCCTCGATCACCGCCAAGATCTGACCCGGTGCGCCCGGTGTCCCCGGTGGGTCGCGGCTGTTGCGACCCGCCGGGGCCGGTGGCCTACTCGTCGCGGTGCACCGTGTCCGGGGTGAAGCCGGGGAGGCAGACGGCGATGTAGTCGGCGCCCTCTTCGCCTCGGGTGCTGTAGCGGACCCATTCGCCGGCGGCGGTGTGGATGCCCTGGCCGGCCGCGACCTCGTGGGTGCCGCCCTCGTGCTCCACGGTGAGCACGCCGCGCAGGACCACCGTGTACTCGTCGAACTCGGGGCGCTGCCCCGGTTCCTCCCAGCCGCCGGGGCTGGTCATGTGCGCGATGCTCAGCGCCTCGTCGCCGGTGTTGACCCGGCCCACGAACTCGCGAATGGTCTTGGGGATGTTCCCGGCCGCCTCGACGACGGTCGGCTTCTCGATGAATTTCGGCATGGCCCCATCCTGTCCCAGGAGGCCGCCGAATCGTCGGCGGCCCGGCCTGGCGACGGGAGAATCGGCCTCGACCGCGTCGACCCGCGGCTTCCGCCGGACGCCCCGGGAAAGCACACTGTAAGTAGCCGGGCCATAACACAGTGAAGGGCGTCTATGGACGAGCACGCCAGTGAGCATGGGTATCAAGACGGGCCGGAGCCGGACGGGCGTACCTGGCGCACATGGGCAACGGGCGAGTTGATCGAACTCCCGGCCACCATCGCCAGCGTTCGGGCTGCCTTGCCCGCCGAGCAGCGCGAGGAGTTCACCAAGACGATCGAGGACACACCGGCACGAGACCTGCCCCTGACCCTCAACCGATGGGCCCGCCGCACCCGCCCGGAAGTCGACGAGGCAATCGAGCGAACGCACGACTGGGTGGAAGGGATCCACGCCGAAGCCGATGCAATGACGATCTTGGGGGAGGAACGGAGTGTCGTACTCGATCGCGTACAGTCCCGCCTGCGAGAGGGCCCGCCTGAGTCTGCCCGCTGATAAGCGCCGGGATCTGGATAACGGCATGGCATGCATCGCCCAGGATCCGTACGGATGCGGATCGTCGGCGACGTACCACAAGGACAGGCGCGAGGCGACGTGTGGCAGCGTGATCGTGGTCTACCAAATCACGAATAACTCGCTGCTGGTCACGGTCGTGGAACTCATGGGGTAACAAAAGCGAAAGGAAGCCCCGACTCTCGAAGGGCCGGGGCTTCCGTCGTCGGGGTCAGCGGCCGGGGCGTGGCTTCGGGCGTAGGCCGCCGTAGCGGAGCGGGGTGATCGTGCCGGGCGGGATCGGGAAGGGCAGCAGGTCGTCGGGCCGGGCGCCGTCGGTGGGGAACCAGACGCCGTCGTCGGGCACGAGGTCCGCCAGGCCGGCGGTCCATTCGGCTCGCGCCGCATCGAACGGCTGGACCGTCACCCGGCCGGCGTCGTCCACCCGCACGACCACGCCGGGCGGCTGTTCGGGCCGACGCGCGTCCACGGCGTGCTTCACGTTGTCCCCGATGCCGCTGCCGCTCGGGGTTGTTTTGTCCGGCGGTGGGATCGGTAGTTTCATGTCGACCTCGCTTCGGTGGGGGAGGCCGGGGGCCGGCGGATCACTGGCGAGCGAGCGCCGGCCCCTGGCGGTTGGCTGCTGACTGGATGCCGCTTGTGGCCCTCTCCGCCGACCGGGCCATGGGAAGGCGGAGAGGGTTCGAAGCCGTGCCGCCGGTAGCCACGACCAAATGGATTCGGCGGCACGGCGGTTCAGGGGGTGGTCTCCGGTTGGCCGGTCGGCCGCACGCTGCCGGAGGGCATGCACCACTGGATATCCGGCCCGAACCGGGCCATGGGGAAACGCACTTCGTCCGGCAGCGGTTGCGCCGCGACGATCTCACCGGGCCCGCGCACGCTGCGCGCACCGCGCGCGACCGCGTTGGGTTGCCCGATGTCGGCTTCGTCGTCCACGACTTCGAGGCGCGCCAGGGAAATGGTGTAGGCGCTGCTGTTGGCGGTGAGCGCCACGACATAGCCGGTGGCCACGCGATAGAGCGTGCCCACGTATCCGCTCCGCGTGTCCCGAACGCGCACCTCGTCCGACGCCGCCAGGCGACGCCGCAAGTCGGCTTCTGTGGGCGGCTGTTGTCTCGTCACGGTCATGGGCATGCCTGTCCCTCTCGCGCTGCGGCGGGTAGATATCCGGCCACATTCTGTGGACACGGAATGTCTATCCCAGGATCAACCCGCCGCCTTACGATGCGGCCAGGCGAGAACCTGATTTGCACAGCAATCAGGAATAAATGATCTTGAGGGATTAAACGACTTGGCCGAAGCGATCGACCCAACACAATCATCCGCAAATATGTTCGCCGCCCGCGTGACGAAGTTGCGTAAGTTGCGCGGGCTTACGCAAGCCCAACTGGCAGCCTTGATCCACGTGCACCCCACGCGCATCACCCAAATCGAACGGCGCACGGGCAGTCCGCCGACGTGGGAACAGGCGTGGCGCCTGGATGCCGCGCTGGGTGCCGATGACCTGCTCACGGACCTGTGGAAGGCGAGTCAGCGGGAGCTGGTCCCCGATTATGTGCGTGAGTACATGGACCGGGAGCAGGCGGCAACCGGCCTACGTTTCTACGCCGCGCAGATCGTGCCGGGCTTGCTTCAGACAAAGGCATACGCTCGCGCCACGCTCCGACTTGGGCAAGCGCTGACCAGTGACGACGAGCTTCGGGATCGTATCTCGCGACGCTTGGACCGCCAGGCACGCATTCTGCGCGGCGACAACCCTCCTCGCGTCCGGGTCATCCTCGACGAAGCAGTTCTGGCCCGGAGTGCGGGCAGTCAGTCCGTGATGCGTGGCCAAATGGACCGGCTACTGGAGGAAGCGAACGCGGGTACCAAGATCCAGGTTTTGCCGTTCCGCGCGGGTGAACACGCGGCCATGGGTGGCTCTCTGACACTCGTTCAGACGGTGGACGGTAGCCGATACGCGTATACCGAAAGTGCATTCGATGGGCGACTCTGGGAGGGGCGGTCAGAGGTGAACGCGTTTGGCCTAACCTACGAGCAACTTCGGGCATCGGCCCTGTCTGCTCGGGAGTCCGAAGTGATGATCAGATCCGTAGCGAAAGGTATGTATCGTGCACCCCACCGGTTGGCGAACTTCCAGCTACAGCAACCAGCAAGGCGCGGAGTGCGTGGAAGTCGCTACATCCCAAGACGCCGTTCCGGTTCGTGACAGCAAAGATCGAAGCCTGGGTCACCTCGTCGTCCCTACGGCTTCGTGGACGGCACTTACAGAGGCGCTGCGCGGCTAGTGCGACCTGACGCCCCGTCGGCCGTTGTCGGTCGGCGGGGCTTATTGCTGCCCTGCCGGGGTTGCGTCTTTGGTTGCGTGGTGGCCTGGTGTGGGGCTGGTCAGAGTCGGTGGTGGGCCGCCGGCGGCGTGCGGGGCTCGGGGGCGGAAGGCTCCTGGCGAGACGGGTGTGTTGCTCGGCAGGAAAAGCACCTGGCAGCGGCGGGCAGGGTGGGGGCTTGGGTCAGGTCCGCCGGGGAGGCTTCGCGGGGGGGTCGGGTAGTTCCGGCGAGAGTCGCGTCTCGGTCGGCTGCGCGGGGCCGGTCAGAGTCGTCGAGGGGGGTCGCCGCCAGCGTGCGGGGCTCCGAGACTCGAAGCTCCCGACGAGACGGGTGTGTTGCTCGGCGGAAAACCGGCCGGCAGCGGCGGGCAGGGAGGCGCTCGGGTCGAATCCGCCGGTGAACCTTTCCGAGTGGGCCGGGTGTTCCCGGTGATGGTCACGCCCCTGGTTGCGGAGGGCTGGGCCGGGGCCGGTCAGAGTCGTCGGGCGGGGCCGCCGCCAGCGTGCGGGGCTTGGAGACTCGAAGCTCCTGACGAGACGGGTGCGTTGGTCGGCGGAAAACCGGCCGGCAGTGGCGGGCGGGTGGGAGCTCGGGTTGGGTCTGCCGGGGAGCGTTCCCGGGTGGGTCGGGCGGCCGGGTGTTTTCGGGGTGCGGTGGGCATGTGGGTGACGGAGGTTCACGAAACCGGATCCCGTGGGGTGCCGCAGCCTCCGCGAGAGAGAAAACCGCAGGTCAGCGCAAGCGGCTGCTGTTTCGAGCGCCTCGGGATCCGGTTTCGACGCCCACAGAGCACTTTCGGCCGCCGAGAGGCCGCAGCGCCCGAGATCGGCTCCGACTGAGCGGTTTCGGTCTCCACGCCGGAGTCGAGGAGGCTGGAGCACACGAAACCGGCACTCGACACCCGACTTTCCACCCCGACCCCACAAAACCGCAGGTCACCGAGACTCGAAGCCCACAACCACCCACCGAGATCCGGTTCCGAACCCCAGCTCTCTCCAGACGCCTCCGAAACACCCCAACCCACCAGGAAGGCCCCTCGGCGTGCTCAACCTGGCCCGTCACCCTGCCCGCCGCTGCCAGGTGCTTTTCCCGCCGAGCAATGCGCCCGTCTAGCCAGGAGCCCTCCGCCCCCGAGCCCCGCACGCCGGCGGCGGCCCACCCTTCGACTCTGACCGGCCCCGCGTAGCCGACCGAGACGCGACTCTCGCCGGAACTACCCGACCGCCCGCGAAGCCTCCCCGGCGGACCTGACCCGAGCCCCACCCTGCCCGCCGCTGCCAGGTGCTTTTCCTGCCGAGCAACACACCCGTCTCGCCGGGAGCCCTCAGTCTCGGAGCCCCGCACGCTGGCGGCGGCCCACCCTTCGACTCTGACCGGCCCCGCGTAGCCGACCGAGACGCGACTCTCGCCGGAACTACCCGACCGCCCGCGAAGCCTCCCCGGCGGAC
>NZ_JBHTVA010000011.1:0-16345 GCF_042793325.1 Embleya sp. NPDC056575 | reverse complement strand
GGCGGACCTGACCCGAGCCCCACCCTGCCCGCCGCTGCCAGGTGCTTTTCCCGCCGAGCAACACACCCGTCTCGCCGGGAGCCTTCGGCCTCCGAGCCCCGCACGCCGGCGGCGGCCCACCACCGACTCTGACCAGCCCCACACCAGGCCACCCGCGACCAAAGGCGCAACGCCCGCCGGGAGCACCCAGCCCACTCGGGAAGGCCCCGCCGACCCGGCCCGCCCTCGCCGAACCCACGCCGCAACCAAAGCGCCACCCCACCACCTCCCCACCCCACCCCTCCCACCCCACCCACCCCAGCCCGGCTCCGCCCCACCCCCACCCCCACCCCACCCGCCCGTAAATCGTTGGCCACCTCCCCCAGCCCCTTGGGACCGTGGAGCCGACGGGGAAGCCGCCGCCTCGGCGGTCACGGGGAAGGGGCCAGCCATGTCCGCGCTCAAGGTCACGGTCGAGCGGTTGGTGGTGCACCCGCACCCGAATGCCGATGCGTTGGAGCTGGCCCAGGTCGGGCTGTACCGGGCCGTCGTCGCCAAGGGGGCCTACGTCACCGGCGATGTGGCGCTCTACATCCCGGAGCAGGCCGTGTTGCCCGATGGCCTCGTCGAGGAACTCGGGCTCACCGGGAAGCTCGCCGGCTCGGCCAAGAACCGGGTGCGGGCCATCCGGATACGTGGCGAGTTGTCGCAGGGCATCGTCTGTCGGCCGGCCGCGCTGGCCGACCTCGACCTCGACGCCGCGCTCGCCGACGGCAAGGACTTCGCCGAGCTGCTCGGCATCGTCAAATGGGTGCCGCCCATCCCCGTGCACATGAGCGGCGACATCGTGGCCGCGCCCGATCTGCTGCCGTGGGTCGACATGGAGAACATCCGGCGCTACCCGGACCTGTTCACGGCCGGCGAGCCGGTGGTGGCCACCGAGAAGATCCACGGCACCGCCTGCCTCTACACCTACCTCACCCGCACCGGCGAGAGCTTCGTCTCCTCCAAGGGCTTCGGCGCCCGGTCGCAGGCGCTGGTCCGGGACGAGCACAACCTCTACTGGCGCAGCGTGCTCGCGCACCGGCTGCCCGAGGTCGCCGCGGAGGTGGCCGCGCGGTTCGGCGCGGCCCGGGTGGGCGTGTTCGGCGAGGTGTACGGGCAGGGTGTGCAGGACCTGGGCTACGGCGCGCAGGGGCGGTCCGAGCTGCCCGGCTACGCGGTGTTCGACATCGCGCTCGCGGACGAGAGCGGCGCGGTACGGCACGTCGACGCCGAAGAGTTGGTCGGCCTGCTCGCCGATCTCACGACCGCGCCGCCGGTGGTGCCGACCCTGTACGCCGGGCCCTACGACGAGGCCGAACTGCCGGCCCTGGCCGAGGGCCGGGAGACCGTCTCGGGCACCGCCGCGCACCTGCGCGAGGGCCTGGTGGTGCGCCCGGCACGCGAGCGGTACAGCGCCGTGGTCGGGGGGCGCGCGATCGGCAAGATCGTCTCCGCGTCGTACCTGATGCGCAAGGGCGGCACGGAGTACGAATGAGCGCACCTTCGGGCGCCCTCGGGACCCACCGCCCTGGGCCGAATGAGAGAGGATGGCGTTGATACGTCTGGAGAGGATCCTTCATGAGCATCGACCCGTCCTCGCTTCCGAGGTCGACCTTCGTTCCGGCCGCGCCGGTCGTCAAGCCGTCGGCGGACCTGATCAACCAGGTCCTCGACGAACTGCAGGTGAACCATTTCACCGACGACGAGGGCGACATCTGTGCGCCCTGGGATGGCTTCCGCGTCTACTTCATGCTGCGCGGAGACAAGCAGGAGATCTTCACGGTCCGGATGTTCCTGGACCGTGCGTTCGACCCGGCCGACCGGCCGCGGATGCTGGAACTGCTGGACGAGTGGCACCGCCAGTTCTTCTGGCCCAAGGTCTACACGCACGAGCACGAGGAGCAGCTGCGGCTGATCGGCGAGGCCCAGCTCGACTGCGAGCCGGGGATCAACCGCGAGCTGTTCGTGTTCACCACGCGCGCGTGGATCAGCACGTGCATCTCGTTCGCGAACTGGATCACCGAGCAGTACGGCCCCGAGGACAAGCCGGCGACCGACGGCGAGGCATAGGCGGAACCCGCGCGTGTGGGGGCCGCCGACCGACCCCCACACGCAACCGCCCCACCCCCCGTTTCCACGGGGCGGGACTCAGCCGGCGAGCCGCTTGGCGGCCTCCTCCAGGACCTCGACGCGCTTGCAGAAGGCGAAGCGGACCAGGGGGCGGCCCACCTCCGTGTCGTCGAAGAAGACCACCTCGGGGATCGCGACCACGCCGCGCAGTTCGGGTAGCTTGCGGCAGAAGTCGAGGCCGTCGGCGTAGCCGAGCGGGGTGATGTCGGTGGTGGTGAAGTAGGTGCCCTGCGGCTCGTAGACGGTCAGTCCGGCCGCCCGCAATCCGCCGCCGAGCAGGTCGCGCTTGTGCCGCAGGTCCTCGCGCAGCCCGTCGAAGTACGTGTCCGGCAGGCGCAGCGCGTGTGCGATCGCGGGCTGGAACGGGGCGCCCGAGGTGTAGGTCAGGAACTGCTTGGTCGTACGCACCGCCGCGATCAGCTCCCTCGGCGCGCACACCCAGCCGACCTTCCAGCCGGTGAACGAGAACGTCTTGCCCGCCGACGAGATGGTGACGGTGCGCTCGCGCATGCCCGGCAGGGTCGAGATCGGGATGTGCTCGCCGGTGTAGACCAGGTGTTCGTACACCTCGTCGGTGACCACGATCAGGTCGTGCTCGATCGCGACGGCGGCGATCGCCTCCAGCTCGGCCCGGGTGAGCACCGTGCCGGTCGGGTTGTGCGGGGTGTTGAGCATGATCACCCGGGTGCGGTCGGTGACCGCCGCGCGCAGCTCGTCGAGGTCCGGACGAAAGTGCGGGGGGCGCAGGGTGACGCCCACCCGGCGGGCGCCGGCCATCGCGATGCAGGCCGCGTACGAGTCGTAGAACGGTTCGAGCGCGATCACCTCGTCGCCCGGCTCGAGCAGCGCGAGCAGCGCGGCGGCGATCGCCTCGGTGGCGCCGGTGGTGATCAGCACCTCGCCGTCCGGGTCGAACGTCTGGTCGTAGAAGCGCTGCCGGTGCTCCGCCACGGCCAGCCGTAGATCCGGGATGCCGTCGCCGGGCGGGTATTGGTTCGCCCCGTCGCGCATCGCCGCGACGGCCGCCTCGATCACCTCCGCCGGGCCGTCGGTGTCGGGGAAACCCTGGCCGAGGTTGATCGCGCCGGTGGTGCGCGCGAGGGCGGACATCTCGGCGAAGATCGTCGTGCCGAGGCCGTCGAGGTGTCTGGCCAACAGGGGTCGGTTCATCCGTACGGCTCCTTCGCGAGGGTCGGCTCTTCGGGCCCATCCTCGCCTGCGACACCCCGGTGCTCACAGGGCGCCCTTCACCCGTTCGTGTGATTGTCTTTCACCTTCGTGGGTGACGACGGTGTGCCTTCGTGCGCCTACGGTGAGTCATGTCCCCTGGTTTGCAGCCGATTGTCGCCCCGGGAGCCTCCCGAGGGTGTTCCCCGTTGCCCGGACAGATGAGCGCGAGACATGCACGCCACACTCACCACCACGTACACCGACACCCGTGCGGACGCCCTCGGCTGGTGCCTGGGCCTGCCGCCCCTTCCCGCGTTGGCCGCGCGCGACGTCGACCTCGGAGGACTGAAGCTGGACCTGCGCCTGCTCGGCGCCTCGCACCAGGTGCTGATCGCCCCCGAGCAGGGCGGGGGCGAGCCGGCGTCCGAGACGGTCGCGTGCGTGCCGGGCGCGGCCACCCCGCTGCCCGCCCGGGCGGCGACCCGCCTCGGTCGGTGGGAGTACGAGTTCACCGCACTGACCCAGCAACTCGGCGACAGCGCGTTCGCGGCCCGGGTGCGCGAGATCGTCGCGCTGGCCACCGGGCACCGCTACGGCCTGATCGGCGAGTATCCGGGGCTGCCGTACGCGGTCACCGCCATGGTGGTGGAGCGCTGCGGGGCGGGCGCGGTCTGGTCCACGTGGCACACGTACCCGCAGGAATGCCGGATCGTGAGCACCCGGAGCCGCGCGATGTGAGGCCACACGCGCGCGAGACCGGCGGGCGCGGGCCCGGCGCGCCCACCCGCACCGCGTAGTCGGATCGGGTGAACCGTCGGCGCGTTCGGCGACCCCCGCGCGCTGCGCGCCTAGCGTGCTCGGGGTGAACTCCCCAGCGCCGCGCGCCGCCACGATCGTGCGCGCGTCGGCTGCCCGGTCCCCCTCCACCGCGATCGCCCCCGGGCCCGCGCGATTCGTGGTCCTGCTCGCCGTCCTCGTCTGCGCGGCCTGCGGCCTGGTCTACGAACTCGCGCTGGCCGCGCTCGGCGGCACGCTGGGCGGCGATCCGGTGGTGGAGACCTCGATCGTGTTGTCGGTGATGGTCTTCGCGATGGGCGTCGGCGCGCTCGTCGCCAAGCCGTTGGTGCGCCGCGCGGCACCGGCGTTCCTGGCCGCCGAGATCCTGCTCGCCGCGTGCGGCGGGATGTGCGCGACCGTGCTGTTCGCCGGGTTCGCCTGGTACGACGTCTACCGCTGGCCGATGATCGCCGTCGCGGCCGTGCTCGGGCTGCTGATCGGCGCCGAGATCCCGCTGCTGATGACGCTCGTTCAGCGGATCCGGCCGCAGGAGGCGGGCAGCGCGGTGGCCGACCTGTTCGCGGCCGACTACGTGGGCGCGCTGGTCGGCGGCCTGCTCTTCCCGTTCCTGCTGCTGCCGCGCCTGGGCCAACTGCGCACCGTGGTGCTCGCGGGCATGGTCAACGCGATCGCCGGCGCGCTCGTGGTGTTGTGGCTGTTCCGGGCCGACCTGCCGGCGCGCCTACGGATGGGCATGTACGTCGCGGTGGGCGCCGTGCTCGCGCTGCTCGCCGGCACCTGGCTGTACACGCCCGCCTTCGAACGGGCCGCGCGCGACGCCCTCTACGACGGCGACGTGGTGTCCGCCCACGGGGACGTGGTGGTCACCCACACGGCCGCCGGCCCCGAGATGTACGTGGCCGGCGAGCGCCGGGTGGCGGCCATGGGGGCGAGCGAGACCGCCCAGGCGCTGGTGCACCCGGCGATGGCCGGCCGGCACGAACGGGTGCTCGTGCTCGGCGGGGGCGACGGGCTGGCCCTGCGCGAGGTGCTGCGCTACGCGGCGGTGCGCGACGTGGTGGTCGTGGTCGCACACCTGGGCGAGACCGCGCCCGCCCGCACCGATCCCGCCCTGCGCGCCCTCGCCGGCGACGCGTTCGCCGACCCCCGGGTGCGGGTCGTCGGCGCGGACGCCTTCGCGTGGGTACGGGCGAGCGCCGAGCGCTTCGACGTGGTGGTCGCCGACCTGCCCGGGCCCACCGTCGGCGCCGCCGCGCGCCTGTACACCCAGGAGTTCTACGGCCTGACCCGCACCGTGCTGCGCCCGGCGGGCCGGATCGTGGTGCGCGCGCCCGCGCCCGACGCGCATCCCCGGGCGTTCTGGTGCGCCGACGCGGGCCTGCGCGCCGCGGGGCTGCGCACCCTGCCCTACCGGATCACCGTGCCGGGCCCGGCCGATCGCGGCTTCCTGCTCGCGGCGCCCGCGCTCGTGCCCGGGGCCGCGTTGCGGCCGGCCGACGACGCGCCGGACCCGGCGGTCGTACCGTTCCTCGCCGCCGACCGCCCCGCCCTCGCGAGTTCGTTCCCGCCGCACGAGGCGCGGGTGGAGGTGCCGCCGTCCACCCTGAACGACCCGCGCATCGCCGACTACGCCCGCGAGTAGCCCGGCCCGCGGGTGGCCCACCCGCTCAGCGGATCGACATGTAGGCGCGGAACGCCTTGTGCAGCGCGGGCTGCACCGGGTACTCCCACTCGCCCAGGTTCTCCACCACGCGCCCGTTCGTCCCCAGCTTCCAGCGCAGCACCCCGAACAGCCGGTCGTCGGGGTCGATCACCGGACTGACCCCGCGCATGTCGTAGACCGGTATACCGCGCTCGTGCACGTCCTGGATCATCCGCCACTGGAGCGCGTGGCTGGGCCGCACCCCTCGGCCGTGGTCGGTGGAGGCGCCGGTCTGGTACCAGACCCGCTCGCCCGCGGTGATCAGCGTGTGCGCGGCCAGGAGCCGATCCTCGAACCGGGCCAGGTACAGCTTCATCCGACCCGCCGCCTCCGTGTTCAGCGCCCGGTACTGCCGCTGGTAGTAGGGGAGTTCGCGGCCCAGCCGGAACCCGTTGCGGCGCTCGGTCACCTGGAGCAGGTCGAAGAACGCGGGCAGGTCCTCGTAGCCGCCCACGGCGATGTCCACGCCCGCCTTGCCCGCCTTGGCGATCGCGCGCTTCCACTCCTGGTTGAAGCCCGCCTTGACCTGGTCCAAGGCCCGCCCCTCGAACGGCAGCTCGAAGGTGTACCGGGGCTGCGCGTCCGCGCCGTCGCCCGAGGCCCGCCACCCCAGGTCGCCCAGCCGCAGCGCGACCGTCGCGCCCAGCGGGTCGATCTCGTCCGGGGTGACCCGATCCAGGTGCTTGAGCCCGTGCCGGACCGCGTCCTTGACGGTCTGCGCCTGCCAGCGCCGATGGGCCAGCGGCGGCCCCATCCGCACAGTGAACACGTGCCTGGCGCGCATGTGTTCGATCAGCGGTGCCAGCCAGCGCTGCGGGTTCGGGTCGGCCCAGTCGATCACCGGGCCCTCGGGGAGGTACGCGAACCAGTACGGCACCTTGGGCATCTTGCGGTACAGCACCAGGGCCGTGCCGACCACGGCGCCGTCCGCGTCGAACCAGCCGATGCCCTCGCTGCGCCACGCCTCCTTGACCACGGCCCACGACGGGTACTGCAGGAACCCCGCGTCGCCGCGCCCGTCGAGATGCGCGAGGTGCGCGTCCGCGGTCAGCGGGGCGACCCGCAACGCCCGGTCGGCCGGCCCGGCGGGCGCGACGGAGCCGGCGGGCGCGGCGGGAACGGACGGTCGGGCGGGCGGCGCCGGAAGCAGCGTGACCACGGGACGTCTCCTAGGGGACGGAGTGATGCGGGTGGGGTAGCCCCGCAAACCCTTAGAGCCCGTGGGTGAACGGTTTCGTCACCGAGAAATTCGGATGCAACGGAAGTGGCCTCCCAGGCACTCAGACAACGGGGGAGCATGTCCGAAACCCCGAACGCGGCCGAATTGGAGACGTTTGTGAGCCATGTCGTCTCGGGCCGACCGGGGGGCCGGCACGCTCGTGCGGAGGATCGCCGACCCGGGTCCGAGACACCGGCGCGCGGGCCCGCGCGCCCGGTCGAGCGGGCGCCGGGTCGGGGCGAAGGGGGCAACACCGAAAAAGCCGGCGGCCGATCGACGCTGCGCGGCGGCGCGAGCCTGGCGCTCGGCTCCGCGGTCTCCCGGCTGACCGGCTTCGCCCGCAGCGCCACCGTGGTCGCGGCACTGGGCACCGGCCTGTTCGCCGACGGCTACAACGTGGCGAACACGGTGCCCAACATCCTCTACATCCTGCTCGTCGGCGGCGCGCTCAACTCGGTCCTGGTACCGCAACTGGTGCGCGCGGCCCGGCGCGACGCCGACGGCGGGGCCGGATACACCGACCGGCTGCTGACCGCGGTGGGCTGCCTGCTGCTCGTGCTCACCCTCGCCGGCGTGCTCGCGGCGCCCGCGATCGTGTCCGCCTACGCGGACTACGACGGCGCTCAGCGCACGCTGACCGTCGCGCTGGCCCGGATGTGTCTGCCGCAGATCCTCTTCTACGGCATGTTCGCGCTGCTCGGCGAAGTGCTCAACGCGCGTGGGCGGTTCGGGCCGATGGCCTGGACGCCGATCCTGAACAACGTCGTGGTGATCGCGGTCTTCGGGTCCTTCCTGCTGGTCGCGCACGACGTGCGGGACGCGCAGGGCATCACCCCGGCGCAGGTCCGCCTCCTCGGCCTGGGCACCACGCTCGGCATCGTCGTACAGGCGCTGACCCTGGTGCCCTACCTGCGCGCGGCGGGGGTGCGCTTTCGGCCCCGCTTCGACTGGCGCGGCCACGGCCTGGGCGCGCCGCTGCGGATGGCCGGGTGGGCGGTCGCCATGGTCGGCGTCTCGCAGCTTGGCTACTGGCTGGTGACCCGGCTCGCGGTCGAGGTGTCCGACAAGGCGGTGAAGTCCGGGCTCGGCCACGGCGTGGGCTACACCGCCTACGCCAACGCGCAGTTGCTCTGGATCGTGCCGCACGGTGTGGTCACCGTGTCGATCGTGACCATGCTGATGCCCCGGATCAGCCGCGCGGCGGCCGACGGACACCCCGCCACGGTCCGCGCGTTGGTCTCCCGGGGCCTGCGGCTGAACGCCCTGGTGATCGTGCCGGTGTCGTTCCTGTTCCTCGCGCTCGGCCCGCAGGTGACCGCGGTGGTCTTCCAGCACGGCATCACCACCGAGGCGGACACCCGTGCGATGGGCCTGATGTTGACCGCGTTCGCGCCCGGGCTGATCGCCTACTCGGGGCAATACCTGATCCAGCGCGGCCTGTACGCGGTACAGGACGCCCGCACGCCGTTCTGGGCCAACGCGGCGATGACCGCGGCCGGCGCGCTGTTCTCGCTGATCGCCTACTGGACGCTGCCCGCCGAGTGGGCGGTCACCGGGATGGCCGCCGGATACAGCGTCGCGCAGGTGATCGGCCTGGTGTGGCTGGCCCGGGTGTTGCGCCGGCGGCTGCGCGGCTTGGACACGGTCCGGGTGGCGCGTACCCACCTGGGCTTGGCGCTGGTCTCCTCGGGCGCCGCGGGCGGCTCCTGGCTCCTGGCCCGCTGGTGCGCGCACACGCTCGGCTCGGGGCCGCTGGGGGCCGCCGTCGCGCTGGCCGGCGCGGTCGTGTTGTTCGCGGTGATCGTGGCGCCCGTGGCCTACCCGAGGGCCCGCCGACTGTGGTTGCCCGAGGAGCCGGCGCGGCCGGCCCCGGACCCGGACGCGATGCCGAGGGTGATCGACCCCGACGCGCCGACCGGGCGGCACCGGCGGGTGTGATGGGGTGGGCGGTACACACCGACCGTCCGGGTCGGTGCGCGGGCTCGTCGCCGGACGGCGGCCCGCCGCCACGAACGGGGGAGAACGGATGCAGTACGAGGTCGTCGTGCCGATCCCGGTCCGATCTGTCTGGGAGACCTTCCACGACGCCGAACGCCTGGGGCGGTGCATCCCGGGCCTGACGCCCGAGGAGCCGGTCCGCGGCGGTACCGAGGGCGTCGTGCTGACCGGCCGCTGGCGGGTGCGGGTCGACGCCGACACCGTCGCCTTCCGCGGCCTGCTCCGGCTCGCCGCCGCGGCCGAGCCGCTGGCGCTGATCGCGACCGTGGTCGGGGTCGAGGAGCCGGGCGCCGCCGGGGGCGAGGGGTTGCCGGCCGCCCGCCTGGACGCCGAGTTCACGGTGCGGCTGTACGACCTCGCCGCGGCCGAGGACGACGACGCGGAGCACGCCGGCGAGACCCGGATCGTGTTCGCCGCCGAGCCGGGCGAGTTCGGCCCGGTCGAGGCCGCGCGGCAGGCCGCGTTCGCCCGTGCGGCCGACCTGTTCGCCGCCGCGCTGGCCGACGAACTCGCGCCCGAGACGGCGGCCGACACGCCGTTCGAGCCGGTCCGCCCGCTCGCCGAGCCGTTCTCGACGCCGCCGCCGCGCACCCGGCCCGTGCCGCCGCGTCCGGCCGAGGCCGGCTCCGAGGCGGACCTGTGGTCCGAGGTCGGACACGGCAGCGGCCGCGCGGCGCGTCGGGCGATCCGGGTGCTGGTCCCGGCGCTGGGCGCGGTCGTGCTCTGGCGCCTGGTCCGGGTACGGGCCCGCCGCGAGCGCGTCGGCCGAGCCTGAACGGGCCGGGTGGGTCGCGGCGATAGGCTCCCGTGCCATGACCTCCGACCGTGATGCGCTGCTCGAACAGATCAAGACCAAGGCCGTCGTGCACGGCCGGGTCGTCCTGTCCTCCGGTCGGGAGGCGGACTACTACGTCGACCTGCGCCGGATCACCCTGGACGGCGAGGCCGCGCCGCTGGTCGGCAAGGTCATGCTCGACCTCACCGCCGACCTGGACTTCGACGCGGTCGGCGGACTGACCCTGGGCGCCGACCCGGTGGCCGGGGCGATGCTGCACGCCGCCGCCGCGCGGGGCCGCAGGCTGGACGCGTTCGTGGTGCGCAAGGCCGGCAAGGCGCACGGCCTGCAGCGCCGGATCGAGGGCCCGGACGTACGGGGCCGCCGGGTGCTCGCGGTCGAGGACACCTCCACCACGGGCGGCTCGGTGCTGACCGCCGTCGAGGCGCTGCGCGAGGCCGGCGCCGAGGTCGTCGCGGTCGCGGTGATCGTCGAGCGCGGTGCCGCGCCCACCGTGGAAAAGGCCGGCCTCGAGTATCGGGTCGCCTACCACCTGGAAGACCTCGAACTGAATTAGCGGCCCCCCGCCCGCGCATTTTGCCGTCGGCCGTCCCGTGTGATGCCTTGCGCATTCATGGGACGGCCATTGCTTTTTTCGCCGTCTCGGATATTGTCGAACCAGTTCCGACGTCGGCGCGTCCGCCGACCGGACTTCCCGGGGGGGGAAGTATGAATTCGTCGTGTATGCCGCCCTGCACGCGCTCGCCGCGCTCTCGCGGCCGAGTCGTCCTGCGCCGATCGGGGCGTTGAACACCTCTGCCCTTTCCCCTCGGGCCGCCGGGTCGGTTCCCCGTCCGACCCGGCGGCCACCTTCGCCTTCGGCACCCTCCGAGGCCACCCCGCTCCCGGTCCCCGTCCGGGGGCGGGGTGTTTCGCATTGCACCGACCGCCCGGCGGCCCGACGCACGGCGAAGCGAAAAGGTTGTACGGCCGCGTATTTCATTCCGGTCAATTGCCGGTGTCGTACCCGGAACGTGCTTCGGGGACAAAAAGCGGCGGCGCGCCAATGCGCACCGCCGCTTCGGAGCGTATGTGTTCAGTTACCCGAGGAAGCCGCTTCGCGCTTCGCCTCCCGCTTGCTGCGCACGACCTCGATGATGATCGGCAGCACCGAGATGAGCACGATGACGAAAACGCCCGGCAAAAGATATTTGTCGATGCTGCTGCCGATCGTGTCACCGAGCTTGTAGCCGAGCAGGATGATGCCGTCGGTCCACACCAGGCCGCCGATGACGTTCCAGAGGAAGAATGTCCGGGCGGGCATCTCCAGCACACCGGCGACCGGGTTCAGGAAGGTGCGGACGATCGGGATGAACCGGGCGAGCAGCACCGCCTTGGCCGGGCCGAACTTCTCGAAGTACTGCTCGGCCTTGGTCACGTACTCGGCCTTGAACAGCTTCGAGTCCGGTTTGCTGAACATCTTCGTGCCGTAGCGGGCACCCAGGAAATGGCCGAACTGGGCACCGGCGATCGCACACAGCGGTGCCCCGAGGAGCAGCCAGGGCAGCGAGATGGACGTGCCGACGATCTCCTCCGCCGACGAGGACGCGGCGACGCCGGCCAGGAACAGCATCGAGTCGCCGGGGAAGAAGAACCCGACCAGCAGACCCGTCTCGGCGAAGATGATCGCGAGGATGCCGATGAGTCCGAACGTCGAGATGAGGGACGTCGCGTCGAGGACGTTGACAGCTTGGAATTCCACCTTGTGAGGGTAGTGCGCGGGTGGCCCGCGTGGTCACCCGTCCCCGCTCCGGGGCACGCATCATTACCGGGTCGGGACGTCCGGCGGCGATCGAGGGCCGTTTTCGGCGGCGTCCGCACCTGCGCGGACACACGTACGCACACAGAGTCAGGGGTAGCACGTGGGCAACGAGCGGCTGGTGGTGATCGGCGGTGACGCCGCCGGGATGAGTGCGGCCTCGCAGGCCCGGCGGCGGCGCGGCGAGGACGACCTGGAGATCGTGGTGATCGAGCGGGGCCGGTTCACCTCGTACTCCGCGTGCGGCATCCCGTATCTGGTCTCCGGGGACGTGGACGGCCCCGACGCGCTGATCGCACGGACGCCCGACGAGCACCGCAAGCGCGGGATCGACCTGCGCCTGGGCGTCGAGGCGGAGGGTCTGGACCTGGATCGCCGCAGGGTGGAGATCCGCGACCTGACCACCGGCAGGGCCGACCGGATCGGCTTCGACCACTTGGTCCTGGCCACCGGCGCGGTGCCGATCCGGCCGCCGCTGCCCGGGATCGACGCGCCCGGCGTGCACGGCGTGCAGACCCTGGAGGACGCCCGCGAGCTGATCGAGTGGTTGGCCCTCGAGCACCGGCGGGCGGTGGTGATCGGCGGCGGCTACATCGGCATCGAGATGGCCGAGGCGATGGTCCGCAAGGGCCTGGCGGTCACCGTCGTGGACCGCTCCGCGCAGCCGATGTCCACCCTGGACCCCGACATGGGCGCCCTGGTGCACGAGGCCATGGAGGGCATGGACATCGACGTGGTGACCGAGACCGAGGTGGTGGGGATCGAGGTGACCGACGGTCGGGCGAGCGCCGTACTGACCGCCGACGGCCGTTTCCCCGCCGACATCGTGGTCCTGGGCCTGGGCGTGCGTCCCGCCACCGAACTCGCCCGCGCGGCCGGCCTGCCGCTCGGCGCGAGCGGCGGGCTGACCACCGACCTGCGAATGCGAGTCGGCGTCGACGGCGGGGCCGAGGGCATCTGGGCCGGCGGCGACTGCGTCGAAGTGCTCGACCTCGTCTCCGGCCGCCGCCGGCACATCGCGCTCGGCACCCACGCGAACAAACACGGCCGGGTGATCGGCACCAACATCGGCGGCGACTACGCCACCTTCCCCGGCGTGGTCGGCACCGCCGTCAGCAAGGTGTGCGACCTGGAGATCGGCCGCACCGGCCTGCGCGAGAAGGACGCGGCGGCGGCCGGCTTCGAGTTCGTCACCGCGACCATCGAGTCCACCGGCCGGGCCGGCTACTACCCGGGCGCGCGGTCGATGCGGGTCAAGATGATCGCCGAGCGCGTCACCGGCCGGCTCCTGGGCGTACAGATCGTCGGCCGCGACGGCGCCGCCAAGCGCATCGACACCGCGGCCGTCGCGCTCACCCACCGGATGACGGTCGAGGAGATCACCTCCCTCGACCTCGGCTACGCGCCCCCGTTCTCCCCGGTCTGGGACCCGATCCTGGTCGCCGCCCGCAAGGCGGCGCAGAAGGTCGCCGAGGATCGCCGACCCGCGACCGGCCCCCGCCGGCCGCCGACCGCGGGTCAGCTCGTCGGCGGTTTGTAGCCGGAGAGATCGAGGGAAGCGACCACCCGGTCGGCGATGTCGGAGCCGGCCGGGAGCCCGATGGTGTGGATGTACACGCCCTGGTCGACCAGCCACCACAGCCGGATGTCGTACGACCCCACGTCGGCGCATGTCACGGTCCAGGAGCGGTACTTCGCGGGATGACCGGCGACCGTCACGGTCGACTTGGCGGTCAGCCGCGTGGTCGACTCCCCGCGCGCCGGAGGCGTGATGGGGACGCCGTCACGCATGCACGACGGCCGGGGCGGTGCGCCGTCGTCCTTGTCGACGGTCCCCGCCGAGGGCCAGCTCCCCGAGGTGTCCGGGACGGGCTCGACGTTGACCCAGGCGCCGTGCCCCAGACAGTCACCGGTGTACGCGGGGTCGGCGAGCACACACTCGTGCCGGGCGTCCTTCCGCACGACCCGCCACGACGGCTGGGTCCGGAACCTCACCGCCGAGACGTCGTCGGATCCGGGCTTGGCGGACGAACCGGGAGCGGTGCTCGCCGGCTTCGACGACGGCGGCCGGGTCGTCGGGCGGCGGTCGGGTCGGATGTCCTCCGACTCCGCCGTGCTCGACTCCGGTGTCCCGTTCGCCTCCGGGACGTCGGCCGCGGCGATGTCCGTCGGCGGCGCCGACGTCATGCCGGGAGAGCCGGGGGAGCCGGGGGAGCCGGGGGAGGGGGCCACGAACGCGGTGGGCGGCGGCGTGCGCACCCGGGACTGGAGCGGCGTGCTCCGGTTCGTGGTGGGCGCCTCCACCAGGGACACCCCGCCGACGGCCGCCGCGGCCAGGAGCACCGCGGCCAGCGGCAGCCCGATGGTCTTCCACCGGGAGGGTGCGGCCCCGTCGGGGTGCGGCGGTGACGGCGGTCGCAGCCGGCACACGGTGACGGTGTCCGCCCGGGCCGCCATCGCCGCGCGCAGCAGGTCCTCCACCGATTCGTCGCGCGCATTGTGTTCGGTCACGACTGTTCGTCCTTCATGAGTTTTTCGAGGGCGTCGATGGCACGACTCGCCGTGGACTTCACCGCTCCACGGGAGAGTCCGAGCGTTTCGGCGATCTGCGCCTCCGTCATGTCCGACCAGTAGCGCAGCACGAGCACCTCGCGCTGTCGCGGGGCCAGGCGCTGCACCGCGCCGAGCACCCGCAGATGTTCCTCGGACAGCACCACGGCGTCCTCGGGCGAGGCGGCGGCCGGCTCGTGCGGGGGGACGTAGGCACGGGCCGTGCGGCGCCGGCGCAGCACCGAGCGGGAGAGGTTGACCACCGACGTGCGCAGGTAGGCCATCGCGTTGTCGACGTCGTCCAGGTCCTCGCCGAAGCGGCGGTACAGCGCGGTGAAGGCGTCCTGGACCACGTCCTCGGCGGTGCCCAGGTCGTCCACGAGCAGGATGGAGAGCCGGACCATGCCCAGCCGTTGGGCGTGGTAGAGCTGGGTCAGGGTCGGGCGGGCGGCCGGTTCCTCCCGGCCGCCCCGCAGGACGCGCAGCCGCGGTCGGCGCGGTTCGGCATCGGCCGTCGCGTCCTCGGACGCGGACTCCGGCGATCGCTCGCCGCCCCCGAATGCCGGCATGCTCAGCAGCGCCACGGCCCCGCCGCCCCCTTCGCTGTCATCGGGCCGCCCCCACCCCATGTGCACGGCCCGTGTCCGGTAGACGTCTCGCCCCGCCACGGGTTGCGCCCGCCGCCGAAGTCCCTGTGCATGACAGGGGTGTCCCCTGGGGAAGGTGGTGGGAAGAAAACGAAGACGCGTTCCGTGGGTCGTGATCCCCGCTCTCCGCTTGCCGCTTCACCTACCAAGCAGCTTGTCCGATGGGATGGTTGCGTCCCGAGTGAAAGTCCGTGCGGAAGATTTTTCCGAGCCCGGTGTGGCCTCTGTGGCACCGCTTCGATGATCCGTCGGATCCTCGGTCCGCTCCGCCGAACGTGGCGGACGGGATGCGGTGTCCATCAGGTCGGTCTGCCAGGATGGGCGGCAAGCGGGGATACGGCCATCCGTGTCCGAAACCCTCATATCACCGCCGGCTCGAGCAACAAGGAGCACACGCATGCCCATCGCAACTCCCGAGGTCTACGCCGAGATGCTGGACCGGGCCAAGGCCGGTCGATTCGCCTACCCGGCGATCAACGTGACCTCGTCCCAGACCCTGAACGCGGCGCTGCGCGGGTTCGCCGAGGCGGAGAGCGACGGCATCGTCCAGGTATCCACCGGCGGCGCGGAGTTCCTGTCGGGCACCACCGTCAAGGACATGGTGGTGGGTTCGGTCGCGTTCGCCGAGTACGCGAAGGTGATCGCCGAGAAGTACTCGGTGAACATCGCGCTGCACACCGACCACTGCCCCAAGGACAAGCTCGACGGGTTCATGCGCCCGCTGATCGACATCTCCGCGGAGCGTGTGGCCAAGGGGCAGGACCCGCTGTTCCAGTCGCACATGTGGGACGGCTCGGCCGTACCGCTGGCGGAGAACCTGGAGATCGCCCGTGAGCTGATCGCCAAGTGCGCCGCCGCGCGGATCGTCATGGAGCTGGAGATCGGCGTCGTCGGCGGCGAGGAGGACGGCGTCGCCAACGAGATCAACGACAAGCTCTACACCACCGCGGCCGACGCGCTGGAGACCGTCGAGGCGATCGGCCTGGGCGAGCAGGGCCGCTACATGCTGGCCGCGACCTTCGGCAACGTGCACGGCGTGTACAAGCCGGGCAACGTCAAGCTGCGTCCGAGCATCCTCAAGGACCTCCAGGACGCGGTCGGCGCGAAGTACGGCCGGGAGAAGCCGTTCGACCTGGTCTTCCACGGCGGCTCCGGCTCGCTGCTCGAGGAGATCCGCGAGGCGCTGGACTACGGCGTGGTCAAGATGAACGTCGACACCGACACCCAGTACGCCTTCACCCGCCCGATCGTCGACCACGTGCTGCGCAACTACGACGGTGTGCTGAAGGTGGACGGCGAGGTCGGCAACAAGAAGCTGTACGACCCGCGTTCGTACGGCAAGGCGGCCGAGACCGGGATGGCCGAGCGGGTCGTCGAGGCCTGCCGCGACCTGCGCTCCGCGGGCACCCGGATGAAGTAGTCGACACCCGCGATCGGCGACGATCCGCGCCGAGGCCCGCGACCACGAGGTCGCGGGCCTCGGCGCGTGATGGGCGATCATGGGGTCCATGAC
>NZ_JBHTVA010000010.1:142725-202042 GCF_042793325.1 Embleya sp. NPDC056575 | reverse complement strand
GAGCGGGTCCGCTCCGGGCCCTCGCCGGTGCGGCACATATTCGCCCCAACGCCTCGCCGCGCAACGTATCCCGCCTGGCGCGCCCGCCCCCCGAGACGCGCGGGCATCGCGAGCACGGTGCCCCATTCGGCGCTACCGGAGTCCCCCCGCTCGTCGGTCCGCGGCTCCCGGACCCCGCCCATGGGTGCGAGCGGCAGACCGGACGGGGGGGCGCCTCGGGGCCCATGCGGGTGAGTATCGACTCGGCCTACGGCGTGCCTGGCGCGTGGCGCCGTGCCGCATGCCACGCTGATCCCGCGTGTTCGATATGCCCGGCATGCCGCTTTGCCCGAATCGACAGTCGTGCCCGACCGTCGGCCGTATCGCCCCCGACCGGAGAGGCCGGCGACCGTGAGCGTCAAACCTGTGCCCGAGGATTACCCGCGCGTCACGCCCTACCTCTGCGTCGACGGAGCGGCGGCCGCGATCGACTTCTACGTGTCCGTCCTCGGCGCCACCGAGCGCATGAGAATGGCCGCGCCCGGCGGCAGGATCGGCCATGCCGAGCTACAACTGGGCACCTCGATCGTCATGCTCGCGGACGAGTTCCCGGACATGGGCTTCCGCGGCCCCAAAGCCGTGGGCGGCACGCCGGTGACCCTTCACGTGTACGTCGAGGACGTCGATGCGGTCTTCGCCGATGCCCTCGCCAAGGGCGCCCGGGAACTGCGGGCGGTGAAGGACGAGTTCTACGGCGACCGGACGGGCGGGTTCGAGGACCCCTTCGGTCACCACTGGAACGTCGCTTCGCACGTCGAGGACGTCTCCGAACAAGAGATGGCGAAGCGCGCCGAGGAAGCCATGCAGAGCGGCGGCTGAGCAGCATGGTGGGCGGGCCCGCGCGCCCGCACGTTCCGGCCCCGAGCGCGGTCACCGCCGTGGTGCGCGGCGGCGCGGGCGCGCGGTGCGCGTACCCGCCCTGCCGCGCCCGGCACCGCTGCCGGCGTTCCTCGCGTGACCGAGCCGCCGCGGCATCGCGAACCGGCGGCGTACTCGGGCCACTTCGTCGAGATCGTGGGAAGTGAGCAGGACCGCGTCGGATTTACGGGCGCTCGGGGCGCGAATCGATGGTCTTCCAGAAGGCGCACTGGTGTTGCGCGTCGCGGTCGGTCCGGTCGATCGCCGTGGTCGCGAGTGATTGCACCCAACCGTCGCCCCGGAAGGGCATCCAGCGGGGTTGTCCGTCGCCGTTGGGGTTTCCGGTGGCGGCGAATCGGGTCCAGTAGCCGATCATGCTCGTGGACAGCTGTCGCTGGGCGGGCGTCTGCGGGCCGGGGAGTTGCTCGTCGTCGAACAGGTACTGCAGTTCGGCTCCGTGGAACGCGCCGGTGGGGAAGTCGGGTCTGCGCAGGGCGCTGAACCACGGCGCGGTCTCGTCCGCGAACTCGTAGGCGTAGACCGCGGTGTGTGCGGCGAGTGCGCGGTCCCGGTCCTGGGCGGTGCATCCCCAGGCCCAGTCGGTCACGACCGCGGACAGTGCCTCGCCGGGGGAGTGGAATTCGGCGACCGGATACCGGGCCAGAACTCGCCGCAGGTCGGCCGGGTTGAACAAGGCGGCGAGTTGCTCGCGATAGCTGTCCGCGGTGGTGACCTCTCCGGTGGCGACCTCGATCGCCGCGGTGAACAGGCGGTGTTCGTCCCGAGTGGTTCCCTGCATGACGGGGACACGATTGAAGCGACCGGTCGCGAAGGCGTGCTCGGGGCTGAGTGGCAGGAAACCCCCACCGACGGTGGGACCCGACCCGACACCGACGTCGGACCACTTGGCCAGTTCTTCGACGGATGTCTCGCGCAGGCAGGCCGCCGCGGTCACCGGGTCGGTACAGCCGACCTCGGCCGCCACCTCGAGACCGTGCGCCTGACGGTCGGCGCGGGGCAGCGGGAACCAGGTCGCGGGCCCCGGCGACCATTTCTCACCGGTGCACTGCGCGCTCTGCACGATCGCCCGATGGAACAGCCCCGCCGAGGTCGGCGCGGCGAGTTGGGCGCAGACGCTGGTCCCGCCCGCGGACTCGCCGAAGATCGTGACGTTGCCGGGGTCACCGCCGAATGCCGCGGCGTTGCGCTGCACCCAGCGCAGCGCGGCCTGCTGGTCCTCGAGACCGAAGTTCCCGGACAGGTTTCGGGCCTTGCCGTGGTCGAGTGCCGGGTGGGTCAGGAATCCGAAGACCCCGAGCCGGTAGTTCGGGCTGACCACGATCACGTCGCCGTCGGCGGCCAACCGCTGCGCACCGTACAGGGCGGCGGTGCCGTTGATGAACCCGTTGCCGTGGATCCACACCATCACCGGCAGTTTGCGTTTCCCGGTGGTGCGCGGCGTGGTGACGTTGAGGAACAAGCAGTCCTCCGTCGTGCTGGGCTCGTCGATCACTCCGCCGCCCTGGGCGCAGCGGTTGCCGGGCCTGGTGGCGTCTCGTACTCCCTGCCACGGCTCGGCCGGTTGCGGCGAGGCCCAGCGCAGGTCGCGCATCGGCGGCGCGGCGTACGGAATCCCCTGGAACACCCTGGCGGTCGCATCGACCCTGCCGCGGACGGCGCCGGCATCGGTCCGAACCACGGTAGAGGCGGCGGGGCTGTTGTCGCCGCGATCCGGTGGCAGTGCGTGGGCCGCCTCTGCGCCGGCGATCGGGCTCGAGAGCAACGTCGCGGCCAGCAGCACCACCACACCGCCGACACCGCCGAGCCGTGGGGTGCGCCGGCCCGGCGCGCGGTGTCGATACAGGAGTTTCATGTCGTGCTCCCTTTGACGACCATTATTTGTGTGGGGGTCACACTAATTAAAGTGTGGGGCATACACGAAGTCAAGGTAGGGTCGGCCCGACAGACATTTCCGGTCGAGCGGAGGAGGCCACCGGATGCCGATCACGGAGGACTCCGAGCTGCCGCCGGGGCTGGCCTTGGCGTGGGGCCTGCCCGTCAAGACGACCAAGCTCGGGCGTAAGCCGTCGCGGAGCATCGAGCAGATCGTCGGCGCGGCCGTCGAACTGGCCGACGCGGACGGATTCGGCGCCCTGTCGATGCCCAAGATCGCCCAGCGGCTCGGGCTGACCGCAAACGCGATGTACCGGTATGTGAGGTCCCGGGACGAGTTGCTGGTTCTGGTCGCCGAGGCCGCCTGGGGTACGGCGCCGGACCTGGCGTCCGGGACGGGAGACTGGCGCGACGCGGCGAACGTATGGACGCGGGCGATGATCGACCGGTGCGACGTCCACCCCTGGCTGTGCGATCTCCCCGTCCGCGGGGCGCCGGTGACGCCGAACCTGGTGGACTGGACCGAGGCGATCCTGAAGGCGCTGACCGGCGCCGGGCTGACCCCCGTCGAGGCACTGAGGTGCGCGTTCGTGCTGGACGGCTTCGCGCGGCAGATCGGCGGCATGCGTCGCGACCTGCGGTACAGCACCGCGACCCCGACACAGTCGGACACCGTGACCGGGTTCCTCCTGCCCCGGCTGCACGAACGCGGTCACGCGGTCCTGGCGTCCATGATGGACGACAACGACTACACCGACGACGTCGTCGACGACGACGTGACCTTCGGCCTCGACCGCATCCTGGACGGGATCGGCGTACTGGTCACGGCGAAACAAGCCGCGAAGCCGGCTGCGCGGGCTCCTCGGGAAGCCCGCGAATGACACTCTCGCCGGGTGCCGCGGCGTGGCCGCCGCCCGCCGAGACAGCACCCGAAACCCCCGAGCCGCGGGGCGCGCCGGATGAAATCCGCGTGCCGCACCGGCCCGCGCGGGGCAGAATCCGCGTATGGCGGACATGGGTGCCCTTCGTGATGCGGTCACAGGTTGGGCGGCGGGCGGCTCCGGCGAATCGGCGGGGGAGTTGGCCGAGGAACTGGACGTGCGGACGGCGCTACTGCTCGAAGGCCCGAGCGACGTCGCGGCCGTCGAAACGCTCGCCGCGGACCGCGGGCGTGACCTGGCCTCCGAAGGGGTGTGCGTCCTGGCGATGGGCGGCGCGATGAGCATCGGCCGCTACGCCGCCCTCCTGGGACCGCCTGGATTGGGCCTGCGCCTGGTCGGACTGTGCGACGAGGCCGAGAAGCCCTTCTACGATCGCGGCTTCGACCGGGTACACGCCTCTCGTGCCGGGCTGTTCGTATGTACCGCCGATCTCGAGGACGAACTGGTCCGCGCCCTCGGCGTGCCACGGATCGAGGAGATCATCCACACCGAGGGCGACCTCCGGGCCTGGCAGACCTTCGTACGCCAACCCGCCCAACAAGACCGACTCCCACCCCAACGCATGCGCCGCTTCCTCGGCACCAAAAAGGGCCGCAAAATCCGCTACGCCCACCTCCTGACCAAGGCCCTCACCCCCACCCGAGTCCCCACCCCCCTCACCGCCCTACTGGCAAACCTGTAACCCCCGACGGCCGGCCGCCCGACACCTGCCCCGTCACCTTTGCGCAGCGCCCGCGCAGCCGGAGACCGGCGCCGGTCGTGACCGTGAACCCCGCCCGAGCCTCGGACCCGGTCGGCACGCGCCGGCAGCATGAGGCACGTGATCGGGGGCCCAGGGGGAGGGGGGGCGGCATGCCCGTTTCGACCTACGACCCGCCGGCGTGCAACCCCTCGCCAGACCCGACCTGTTCGCGTACGGCGTGTGCGAGAACGAACTGACCCTGCGGATGCCCGCCTTCAGCGAGGCGTGGGGCCGGCGCGACGACGTGCTGATTCCGGGGACGATGCTCTGTGGGCAGCGTGGCGGTCGCGCTGTACGTCGTGGTGTACGAGCCGGACCACTACAACAAGCGTCCGATCCCGACGTATCAGCCGCCGCGTCCGGGAGACGACCGACCGCCGGGGCTCGGCACACCGGGACGCTCCACCCACGACCCGGGCCTCACCCTCCCGACCGGGCCGCAACCCACGCCCGTCGCCGGGCTTGTCCCGGCGCCCGGGGCCGGCCGTCGCGTCGGCACCGCCGGTGTGGAGGGTCTGCGCAGGGGTGGGTGTTCGCGTTTGCCGTCCACCCCGAAACTTTTGCCAACCCATGAGTTTTCTGTGAGGTAGGTAAAGGGTTCTTGGGTGAAGGGTCACGCTTCCCTGCAATTCCGGGGAGTTCGGGTTTCCGGTGGTGCGGGCCTTGCGGGTCCGGTGTCCGAAAATGTGCGACGCGTGATCGGTAAAGTCGCGAATCCGGGTGTGTGGTTCACCGTTTCGGACCAGCGCCGTCGGGGAGAGCGTGTCGTTAGCCGGGCGTGAATCCCAGAGCCTCCGTCTCCGCCTTCGCGTCCCCCACCCTCGCCCAACGGGCCTTTCCCATGGGGGACTGGGTGCTCACCCCTCGTGCGGCGACGTTCCGCAAACGGTCTCCGCACGCGTACATCGAACGTGCGGGCTGTCGCGTCGCGCTTCGGCACTGTTCCGCCGACATGGAGCAGTTCGCCCTGACGATGATGTTGATCGCGGCGGAGTATTCGCGCCGTCTCGACGACGTCCTGGACGATCCGCGATCGTGAACCGGGACCGATCGTCCGCCGACCCTCGACACGCGTATTCGGCATCGTGGTTCGTGGTGGTGCCGTGCGACGTCCGATCCGTTGAATGAGCCAGACCCATGTATGAAGGTTATGGATACGACCCGTATCCCCCGTCCGGCACGCAGATTCCGCCGAACGTCGTGTCGTCGCCCGGCGTGGTGGAGTGGCCGGTACCGAACGCGGCCCTGTTGCCCGACGGGCTCTCCCCGTCCTTCGCGGTGGTGGGAGACCCACGGTTCGAGGCCGATTTGGCTCGGCTCCTGGGGAGCCCCGTCGAAGAGGTTCCCGTCACCGTCGAACTCCCGGCCCCGGTCCGGGATCCGGCCGGTCATCGCCGGCGGCCCGCTCCGTCCGCTCGGCCGGCCGGCGGCGAACGGCGGGTGGACCGGATCAGCCGGTCCCTGGTGGTGGTCAACGTCGTGTTGGTCGCCGCGATCGGTGTGCTCGGTGCCTTGATCACCCTGGCGCCGCTGAAGCACACCGTCGGCGCGACCTCCGGCCCGGCCCGGTGGTGGCCCGTCCTGGTCCAGGGGCCGTGGGTGGTGGCCTCGTTGTCGATCCTGCGCTCGAGCCTGCACCGCCGTCGGGCACTGCACTCGTGGATCGTGGTCGCGGCCTTCGCGGGCCTGTCGATGGCGCTGTCCCTCACGCATGCCCCGATGACCGTCCAGGGCGTCCTCGTCGCCGTGCTGCCCGCGGTGGCGACCACGGCCTGCCTGCACCAGCTCGTCCGCCAGATCACCCTCACCCGCCCACCCCGACGACACATCCCCGGCCGACGCCGCGACCCACCGGGCTGAACCACACCCGCGCGGGCGCCGGGTGACGGGGTGCTATCGGGGGGCTGGTGACTCGCCGGTCACGGCGACGCCCGCTCGGCGGAAGTCCTCCAGCGTCGCGGCCGTGGTGTCCGGGGCGACCCCGACCGAGTAGTCGAGGCGTACCCGGGCCCGGAGGCCGGCCTTGACGGCGTCCAGCGCGGTGGCGCGTACGCAGTGGTCCGTGGCGATGCCCACGATGTCGACGTCCTCCACCCCGCGTGAGCGCAGCCAGTCGGCCAGGGGCGTGCCCTCCTCGTCGGCGCCCTCGAAGCCGCTCTTGGACGCGCTGTGGGCACCCTTGAAGAAGACGGCATCCACCTTGCCGCCCTTGACGGCGGGGGCGAAATTGGGGTGGAACTCCCCTCCTTCGTCGCCCGCCACGCAGTGGACGGGGAAGCTGTCCTTGAAGTCCGGGTTCTCGGAGAAGTGGGATCCCGGGTCGATGTGGTGGTCCCGGGTCGCGACGACGTAGTGATAATCGGATCCGGCGCTCTGCGCGACCAGATCGGCGATCGCGGCGGCGATTCGCTCCCCGCCGGCGACGGGAACACTGCCTCCCTCGCAAAAGTCGTTCTGTACGTCCACGACAATCAAGCCTCGGCCCATGACGAACACCCTTCAGCGCTGCGGAACAAACGAGAGGGACCACGGGGCGATCGATCCCGTCTCGGGGTGCCGGCACCCCGAGACGGGATCGATCACCCTCGGGCCGGGAGGTCGCAGGAGGACACTGCCCTCGCCGGTCTCACGGCCCCATACCCGCCCGACGACGCTCAACCACCATCAACCTGCAACTCCCATGCCGGTGTGGGTCCGTTCAGGTGACTTCGCAGTGCCGGCCGCCTGCGCGGACGCGCCGGCCGACTGCGGGGCGGGTGTTCACGGGTGTCCGGTGCGGGGGGCGGGGACGGGGGCGGGTCCGCCGGTTCCGGGTTGGAGGGTGTGGGGTCCGGGGCCGTTGTTCGCCGGTATGGCGGGGGTCTCCCAGGGCAGTTCGCGTCCGGCCGCGATCCATTCGTTCGACAGGGCGTCGAACACCGGGGTGTCCTGCCGGCCATGGGTGGGCGTGGGTTCGGGTTGTGCGTGTGGGCCGCTCACGCGTTGTCCAACGAGCGGTCCGCGTCGTGGGTTCGGTGCCATCTCGTCCGGAGCGGGTGAAGGCGGGAGATGGGGCGTCGCAGACGGTTGCCGATCGCGTCGGCGAAGGCCTCGGTGAACGTCCATCCCCGATCCGGGGCGGCTGTGGGCCGCTCCACAGTGGTCAACGAACGATCACGGGCAAGTTGCACTCGGTAACGGAGCGGGCGATTTCGACCACGAATGGTTACCATGCGAAGTCGGCTTCGCCCTGGGGTTGTCGCCCACCGACGAGCGTTCTGAGCCGTTCGGGTGATGGCGGGTCGTTCGTGTGCCCGGTCGACGTGTGGGTGGTACCTCTGGAATGGCTTCTTCGGTCGAAAGGGGAGACCCGTGCCCGATGTTGTCGCCTCGCCGGCGGAGAATTCACGATTGGTTGTCACCGTGTACCGGGTCGGCCCGGACGGCACCAGGATGGTGGGTGGTTCCCGTGTCCACCGCGGTACTTCACCGCCCTTTCTCGCCTTTCCCCAGGAACCGCCCTGTCGGTGCTCGAGCGGTTGCCGATACCCCGCGGGTGGGGAGTCGGACGCGCCCGGCTCGGCCGGTGTCTGATCCGCCGAGGGCGTGGCATCGGGTCGTCCTTCCCCGAGGACCCGGTGCCGCGCCCCCTGTGTTCCCGCCACGCTCCTGCCCGTGGGCGCGCACGCGTTCGCCGATACGGGCGGCGGTGTGGGGCTCGGCCGGGTGCCGGATCCGCGCCGCCACTGTGACCGGGTGGCTCGCCGGCCGGGCCCGGCCGGCGAGCCGATGGGTATTCGATCGTGTTGACGGAACCGTCTAGCCGTTGGTGGTGAAGACGACGTCCACCCAGAAGTTGGTGCCGTTTCGCGAGCTGCTCGGATAGCCGGCCGCGCCGGACTTGTACACGCCGTTGCCGCCGACGCTTCCGGACGCGGGGGCGATGATCGCGCCTCCGACCGCGTCCGTCAATCCGCCCTCGGTGGAGGAGTATCGGCCCGCAGGGGCGAAGTACGAGGCCACGTAGGTGACGTTGGGGTAGATCGGGACAGGCTGGTCGAACGCCACCTGCTGCCAGCCCGATTCGGACTCGTTGGTGAACGTGGCGGTGGCCATGGGAAAGCCCGCGCCCATCCAGATGGTTCCGGTGTGCGGGCCGATGTTGCCGGGGCCCTTGTAGAACCGCAGGCCGGTGGCGAACCCGCGCGTGTTGACGCCGAATTTGACACCGACTTCGATGCCGGTGGTGTCGGTGTCCGCGAGCACGTCCGGCGTCGCGCTCGCCGGCCAGATGGTGCAGGACGGGTCGCAGACCGGTGGCGGGCTGTCGGCCGTCGTGAAGGACCAGCGCTTCGTCGGCATCGGGGTGCCGTCGAGGGATTTCACGCCCATCAGATCGACGAAGTAGGTGTTGGCGGGCGCCAGATGGTAGGTGAGATCGAAGGTGGTGGTGCGGGAGGCGGCGTTGTAGGTCGTGCTGCCGGGCCGGCCGCCGCTCTCGCCCTGCCAGATCACCCACCGGATGCTGGAGGGTTGCACCTCCCGGTCGAACGTGGCGGTGATGTTGGTGTCGACCGGGACGGAGACCTCCCCCTGCGTCGGGGAGATCTCGATGACCGCCGGCGCGGGGCCGGGGGCGTTGGTGGTGTTGAACACCGGGTCGACCCAGTAGTTGGTGTCGTTCCAGGTCGAGTTCGGGAATCCGGCGCCGTAGAGGTACACGCCGTTGCCGCCGGCGGCCTCGCTCGCGGGCGCGGTGAGCGGGCCGCGCACGTGCGCGGCGGTCAGGCCGCCCTGGTCGGCGTTGTACCTGCCGTTGGGTGCCTGGTAGGACGCTACGTAGGTGGTGCCGGCGTCGACCGCGACGGGTTGGGCGAAGTTGACCTGCTGCCAGCCCGATTCGGACTCGTCGGTGAACGTGGCGGTGGCCAGTCGATCGCCGGACGCCGACCACAGGGTCCCGGTGTGCGTGCCGGTGTTGGTGGCGTCCTTCCAGAAACGTACGCCGGTGATGTAACCGGCTTGGTCCGCCTGGAACTTGACGCCGAGTTCGGTGGCGGAGGTGTCCGGATCGGGACCGGAGGAGGGCTGTTCGGTCGACGCCCACAACGTGCACGGGCAGGTGGCCGGCGGGGCCGGGTCGTTCGCGGCCGCCCGGGATGTCCCCGGTGCGGCGACGGTTAACGCGAGCAGTAACACGAAGATTGTCGGAATGATTGCCCTGTGCAGTCTTGGCCAAGGTATGTACATGAGTGTCCCCCACCCAACGACAGTTCCCGAGGCGGTCGCCCCGGGGCCGAGCCGTGGGAAATTCTGGCGCACGCCCCGGCCCGTTGTCCGGGGTTTGCCCTGCCGTGAAGCGGGCCGCGTGGTTCCGCATCATGGTCCGGGGCGCCATGACGCACATCGCCTCGATCGACCCCGGAGGTCAGGCGCCGGGCAGGCGTAGTCGGACCACGAGTCCGCCGCCGTCGCGTGGCTCCGCGGTGACCTCGCCGCCGTGGGCGCGCGCGACCGCCCGGACGATGGAGAGGCCGAGGCCGGCGCCCTTCGTCCGGCGCGCCAGGCGCTCGTCGCCGAGGCGGCGGAACGGTTCGAACAGGGACGGGACTTCGTAGCGCGGCACGACCGGGCCGGTGTTCGCGACCTCGACCACCGCCCATCCGTCGGGCGCGGTGCGGCTGCTCAGCCGCACCCAGCCGTCGGACACGTTGTACCGGATCCCGTTCTCCACGAGGTTCTGCACGAGTCGCTCCAGGAGCACGGGGTTCCCCGTCGTCGCGGCCTCCTCGGCGGTGGCTTCGACCTTGACGGAGCCCTCGGACGGCACCTGTGAGGCCACGTGCTCGACGATGTCCGCCAAGTCGACGAACGACCTTTCCACCACGTCGTGTTCCGAGCGGGCGAGGAGCAGCAACCCGTCGATGAGCCGCTCGTGTCGGCTGTTGATCTCGAGCAGGGTCTCGCCCAGGTGCCGCACGTCGTCGGACGCGTTCCGCCGGTGGATCGCGACCTCCAGCAGCGCCTGGTTCAGCGCGAGCGGCGTCCGCAGTTCGTGGGACGCGTTGGCGATGAACCGCCGCTGTCCGTCGAACGAATGGTCGAGCCGTTCCAGCATCAGGTCGAACGTGTCGGCGAGGCGCTTGAGTTCGTCCTCCGGGCCGGCCAGCGCGATGCGTTCGTGCAGGTTGCGGTCGGCCGCCGGGGCTTCCGCGATGCGGCGCGCGGTGTCGGTCATCCGCTGCAACGGCTGGAGCATGCGCCCGGCGACCAGCCACGCCAGCAGCGTCGCGGCCAGTCCGACCGCGGCGACGGCGATGCCGCCCTGGGTCAGCAGCGCGTTGAGCGCGTCGCTGCGGGTACTGCCGTTCGACGCGTGGGTGAACTGCCGCTGAGGTGCCGCCGGGTCCGACACGGGCGCGCCCGCCTCGCCCGGCGCCTGGGGCCCGCTCATCGTCACCTGCGAATCCGTCGGCAACTGCTGCGACACCAGCAGATACGTCGCGCCGAGCACGACGACCCCCGCCACGAAGAACAGCACTCCGCAGACGAGCGTCAGCCGCGCCCGGATCGCCCACCGCGACGGCCGCGCCCACCCGGGAGTGAGCCGGGCCGCGAGCCGGCGGATCACCGGATCCGGTACCCGACGCCCGGCTCCGTCTCCACCACCTGCGGTTCCCCGAGCTTCCGGCGCAGCTTCAGGATCGTCATGCGCACCACGTTGGTGAACGGGTCGGTGTGTTCGTCCCATGCCTTCTCCAAGAGCAGTTCGGCCGAGACCGCGGCCCCGTCGGCGCGCAGGAGTTCGGCGAGGACGGCGAATTCCTTGCGGGACAGCGGGACATACCGGCCGTCGCGGTAGACCTCGCGGCGGTGCAGGTCGAGCCGGATCCCGGCGCGTGCCAGGACCGGGGGAGCGGCCGGCCGGGCTCGGCGGCCGAGCGCGACGACGCGGGCGCCGAGTTCGCGGAACGCGAAGGGCTTGGCGAGGTAGTCGTCCGCACCCAGGGCGAGGCCGGCGACCCGGTCGTCGAGGGTGCCGGCCGCGGTGAGCATCAGGACGCGGGCGGTGGCGGGGCCGGCGGCGATCGAGCGGCAGACGTCGTCGCCGTGCACGACGGGTAGGTCGCGGTCGAGGACGACCACGTCGTAGTCGTGCACCTCCAGGTTCTCCAGGGCCGTGCCGCCGTCGTGGACGACGTCCACCGCGTGCGCGTCGCCGCGCAGCCATTCCGCGACCGCGTCCGCGAACAGCGGTTCGTCTTCCACCACCAGGATGCGCATCCGCCCATCATGGCGGGCGGCGTGTCACATCCGCGTCAACGCAAACGGTGACGGCCGGGCGACACGCGTTCGGCTCGAATGGCCTCCGACGCCGCCGACCGGGCGGCCGGACGACCGAAGGACCGACGATGACGAGCACACGCGGGAAAACCGGCCTCCTCCTCGCCCTGCTCTTCCCCCTCGTCGCCGCGTGCGGCGGGGGCGGCGGAGGCGACGAAGACCGGGTCGCCTCCGCCGGTACCCCCACCGCCACGCGGTCGGCGGGCAGCAAGACGCCCAAGCCCGCCGACGAGAAGGACGCGATGCTCAAGTACGCCCAGTGCATGCGCCAAAACGGCGTGCCCGCCTTCCCCGACCCGCAGTTCAACGGCGAAGGCGGAGTCTCGCTCGACCTGCCGCAGGGCACCGATCCGAAAGCCGTCGACGCCGCACAGAGCAAGTGCAAGGACCTCATGCCCAACGGCGGCGAGAACCAGAAGGTCGACCCGGCGATCACCGAGAAGCTCCGCCGGTACGCCAAGTGCATGCGCGAGCACGGCCTCCCGCAGTTCCCCGACCCCGCGCCCAACGGCGGCCTGCAGATCAACAACGACCAACTCGGCCTCGGCCCCGACGACCCGAAGTTCAAAGCCGCCGACGAGGCCTGCACGCAGTACATGCCGCAACCGCCCGGCGGCGGAGCCGGCAAGACCACCCACAACGCCGGCGGCAACGAGGGCGGCCACGCATGACGCCCCGCCGCAAGCGCCCCACCGGCCGCATCGCCGTCGCGGTGACCGCGGTTCTCGCCGCGGGCGCCGCCGCCGCGGCCACCACCGGCATCGGCCTGCCCACGAAGAACGACGACCCCAAGCCGTCCCGCGGCGGCCTCCCGCCCGCCACCGGCACCGTCACCCGGCAGACCCTCGTCGACACCACGACCAAATCCGGAAAGCTCGACTACGGCGACACCGCGACCCTCAACGGCGGCAAAGTCACCGGCACGCTCACCTCGGTGTCCGCACCCGGCTCGACGGTGGTGCGCGGCAAGCCGCTGTACAAGGTCGACAACACACCCGTCGTGCTGCTGTACGGCACGCTTCCCGCGTACCGCGACCTCGCCGTCGGCACCGAGGGCCCCGACGTGCAGCAGTTCGAGGAGAACCTCGCCGCGCTCGGCTACGGCGGATTCACCGTCGACAAGAAGTACACCGAAACCACGGCCGCCGCCGTCAAGAAGTGGCAGAAGGCGAACGGGCTGACGCAGACCGGCACCGTCGAACTCGGCCGCGTGCACTACGCGCCCGGCGAACTCCGCGTGGAGACCGACAAGGCGGCCCTCGGCGACGCCGTCCAGCCGGGGCAGGCCCTGCTCACGTACACCGGCACACGCCGCGTGGTCGGCGTCGACCTGGAAATCGCGTACGCGAGCCTCGCCAAGACCGGCACCGCGGTCACACTGAAGCTGCCCGACGGCAAGACCGTCCCGGGCAGGATCACCGCCACCGCCACCGTCGTCGACCCGGGCAAGGACAGCGGCGGAACCCCGGCGACCCCGACCACCAAGCTCAAGGCGACCGTCACACCGGACGACGCGACCGCCGTCGCCGAGCTCGACCAGGCCTCGATCGACGTCGGCTTCACCACCTCGCGCCACGAGAACGTGCTGACCGTGCCGGTGGCCGCGCTCCTCGCGCTCGCCGAAGGCGGCTACGGCGTCCAGGTCGTCGACGGGACCGCGACACGCCTGGTCCCGGTCGAGACGGGCATGTTCGCCGGCGGACGCGTCGAAGTGTCCGGCCAGGGCATCGCCGAAGGCACCGTCGTGGGGATGCCCTCGTGAACCGGCCGACCGAACCCCTCGTCGAACTCGTCGGCGTCGGCAGGGAATACGCCGGCGGTGTCGTCGCCCTCACCGACGTCGACCTGACCGTCGGCTACGGCGAACTCGCCGGCATCGTCGGCCCGTCCGGCTCCGGCAAATCCACCATGCTCAACCTCATCGGCACCCTCGACCGCCCCACCGCCGGCACCGTCCGCATCGACGGCCACGACGTCGCCGCCCTGTCCGACCGCCGCCTGTCCGCGCTCCGCGCGCACCGCATCGGCTTCGTCTTCCAACAGTTCCACCTCGCTCCCGGCCGCACCGCATGCGAAAACGTCGCCGACGGGCTGCTCTACGCCGGACACCCGCCCCGCGAACGCCGCCGTCGCGCCCAGGCCACCCTCGAACGTGTCGGCCTCGCCGACCGCATGGACCACCTCCCGCACGAACTGTCCGGCGGGCAACGCCAACGCGTCGCCATCGCCCGCGCCGTCGCCGGCGACCCCGTGCTACTGCTCGCCGACGAACCCACCGGCAACCTCGACACCACCTCCGGCCACGGCGTCATGGACCTGTTGCGCGAACTCCACGCCGCCGGCACGACCGTCCTCGTCATCACCCACGACCGCGACATCGCCGCCTCACTGCCCCGGCAAGTCGCCATGCGGGACGGCCGGATCGAACCACCCGGCGACCGGGCCCACCAGGGAGCGCTCGCCTCCACCGGCAAGGAGGCCTGACATGACCACCACGTACACGCCCTCCCGGCTGCGCCCGCGCGACGTCGCCGCCGTCGGCGCCGTCGGGCTGCACACCCGGCCGACGCGGGTCTTCCTGTCCGCGCTCGGCATCGCCATCGGCATCGCCGCGATGACCGCGGTCGCGGGGATCTCCACGTCCAGCCGCGCCGATCTCGACGCCCGGCTCGCCGCACTCGGCACCAACCTGCTCACCGTGGCCCCCGGCAGCGCGCTGAGCGGCGGTGCGGCATCGCTGCCGCTCGACGCGCCGGCGATGATCTCCCGCATCGGCCCGGTTCGGCAGGCCGCGGTCACCGGCGTCGTCAAGACCGCCAAGGTGTACCGCAACGACCGCATCCCGGCGGCGGAAAGCGGCGGGCTGTCCGTGCAGGCCGCGGACCTGAAGCTGCCCGAGACGGTCGGCGCCCGGATGGCCGGCGGTACGTGGCTCAACGCGGCCACCGAGCGCTACCCCGCCGCCGTCCTCGGCGCCACCGCCGCCGACCGGCTCGGGATCGGCCGCGCCGGGCCCGACATGCGCGTATACCTCGGCGGACGCTGGTTCACCGTGATCGGCATCCTCGACCCGGTGCCGCTCGCCCCGGAACTCGACTCCGCCGCCCTCGTCGGACGGCCCGCCGCAGCCGGGTACCTCGGCTTCGACGGCCACCCCACCACCGTCTACACACGCACGGCCGATTCCGCGGTGACCGCCGTCCGCGACGTGCTCGCCCGAACCGCCAATCCGCGCAACCCCAACGAGGTCAAGGTCTCGCGCCCTTCCGACGCGCTCGCTGCCCGGCAGGCCACCGACGAAGCCTTCACCGGCCTGCTGCTCGGCCTCGGCGCCGTCGCCCTGCTCGTCGGCGGCGTCGGCGTCGCGAACACCATGGTCATCACCGTCCTGGAACGCCGCGGCGAGATCGGCCTGCGCCGCTCCCTCGGCGCCACCCGCGGCCAGATCCGCGCCCAGTTCCTCGTCGAATCCCTCATGTTGTCCGCCCTCGGCGGACTCGCCGGAGTCACCCTCGGCACGGCCGTGACCACGGTGTACGCCGGCACCCGCCAGTGGGATGCGGTGGTCCCCGCCTGGGCCACCGTCGGCGGCCTCGGCGCCACCCTCGTCATCGGCGCCATCGCCGGCCTCTACCCGGCCATACGCGCCTCCCGGCTGCCCCCGACCGAAGCCCTCGCCGCCACCTGACACCCCCGGCTTGCCTGCGCACCGCGCCGGGACCAGCCCGGAACAGGCCATCCGCCAGGCTCGATCATCAGCCGGGCGGGTGGTCCGGGCGCTGTCGGCGGGCGCCATTCCCCGGACCGGCTTATCGCCTCGGTCCGTTCGGTCGTCGTCAGCGGGCCGTGTGCGCGGCCTCCAGCCAGTTGCGGAATTCGCAGGCGAAGTGCCACTGATGGCCGGTGAAGACGTGCTCGGGGGCGCCGGCGGGGAACTGGATCGTCAGGCGGATGCGCAGGCCGCGCGGACCGTCGCCGAACTCGTGCATGACGCGGCAGATTTCGGTGCCGTCCGTGAGCCGTCCGGTGCCGCCGATCCGCACGGGGTAGGTTTCGTGGCCCTCGTCCTCGATCTCGACACCGTCGTGGAAGGTGAGGAAGAAGCGCAGCGGCCCGGAGCCTATGGTCTCGATGATCTCGACCACCCCGTCGGCGGAGTCGGCGAGGTAGTGCTCGGGATTGGCGGAGAGCAACGCCGTCCGGTCGGCGCTCGCGAGCCGGCCCTGCCACCAGGTCAGGAACTGCTCAGCGGTGATCCCGCCGATCTCCATCTCGGTCACCGCGGACCGCCACACGCCGCCCGAGGCGTCCGGCAGCGGGGCCATGATCTCGTCCGCCGCCCGGAGGTCCTCGGTGAGCATTTCCCGCATCGCCGCGTCGCCGATCCGGTCCTTGAGCAGGGCGAGCGCGTTCCGGGCGCGGTCCAGCTCCCACCGGCGGATGTCGTCCTGCGTGTACTCCGTGCCGTCGATTACGGTCCGGACGGTCAGCGCGCCGTTCATGGCGTGCTCCCTTCGACGAGATGGGCCTCTTGAGCGGAGAGTTTTTCTCCGCTTTCAAGACGATAGCATAAGGGGAGAGAAATTCTCCGATTTGGTCGGGCAAGGGAGGCGGTACATCGTGCGGGCGCACGCGGCACGCGGCAGGTGTCGGATTCTCGACGCGGCCCGGTGCCGCCGACCGCTGTCCCGGGACGCGGCCGGGTGCGGGATGCCGGACCCGGCCCCTGGAACCGCCCGGCCGTCAGTGCGAACCGGGTGCGCTGTCCAGGGGGTTCCGCAAGCGACTGATCATTTCGCGGAGGAGATCGACGACCTCTGCCGAGGTCGTCGCCTGTCCGTAGGTGTAGAAGTCCGGGCGGACGAGGATCGCCCGCGCGTTCGAGGAGGCGAACCACCGGTCGTACGTACCGTCGAAGTCGACATAGGAGCCCGGGAACTCCACGGGGGCCTTGGAGACGTAGACCACGCCGATCCCGATGACGTCGGACACCGCGTCACAGATCCGGCGGGCATCCTCGGCAAGGCGACGATCGGCGCAGAACAGCGTCCACCCCGATCCCACCACGTCGTCGAAGCGCCTGACCCTGTCGTCGTGGACGATCAGGCCTTGTACTCCGAGCCGGCCACGAGTACCGGAGCCGTCGTCGGCGCTGCCGAGGAAGCCCGTCGTCAGGGCCGGCAGCGGGGGTATGGGCGGCAGTCCGTCGCGGCGAATCCCGGCGTCCCGCGCGGCCGCCTTCCGCGGGTCGGTTTCGCACAGGATGGCGCCGAGCGAGATCGCGATCCGGGTGATCTCGCTTACGTGGTCGCGTCGTTCCCGCGTGTAGGTCTCCAGGATGTCGTGCGAGGCGGTGCCGTTCAGGACCAGGTCCAGTTTCCAGGCGAGGTTGGCGGCGTCGCGGATTCCCGAGCACATTCCCTGTCCCAGGAACGGTGGCATGAGGTGCGCGGCGTCGCCGGCCAGGATCGCGCGGCCGCTGACGAAGTCGTGGGCGACAAGGGAGTGGAAGGTGTAGAGGGTCCGTCGGATCAGCGTCGCGTTCTCGGGGGTCACGCCCCAGCGTTCGAGCTTGTTCCAGCAGGCGGCCTCGCTGACGAGTTCGGCGGGGTCTTCCCCCGGCATCAGCATGAACTCCCACCGGGCGTGCTCGCGGGCCAGCCAGCGAAAGAGGGTCACGGGACGCTCGGGGTCGCACATCTGACCGGACGCGGGCATCGCGATCCTCCGGTCCGGTTCGTGGAGTCGGACGTCCACGATGGAGAGCGTCTCGGAGAATCCGAAGTCGTCCCAGGTGATGCCGGCCGCCTTGCGGACGAACGAGTTGGCTCCGTCGGCTCCGATGACGTAGCGGGCGCGGACTGTTGTGGTGGCGCCGTTCGGCTCCCACTCCGGTCCGTCCTGTATCCCGCCGCGGAAGGTCATCTCCACCCGGTCCTCGCGCTGTTCGAGGCCGACCGCTTCCCAGCCGCGGTGGACGGAGACGTTCTCGTGGGCCTCTGCCGCCTGCGAGAGCAGGGCCTCGAGATCGGGCTGGTAGAAGATGTAGTCGGACCTCCAGGACGACGTGGTGGGCCTACCCCAGTCGATCCGGAAGAGGAGGTCTCCGTTGCCGTCGATCCAGTCGTACTCGCTCGCCGGGACGGCCCGCGCCTCGAACCGGTCGGCGACCCCGATCGACTGGAGGACGCGTACGATCTCGTCGTCGACGTGCCCGGCCCTGGGGAGCGGATACGGCAGTTCCCAGCGCTCGTACACGCCGACCTTCCAGCCCTTCCGCCCGAGTAGCGCCGCCAGCGTCTGGCCCACCGGGCCGTATCCGACGATGCAGACGTCCAGGTCGATCGACGCCGCGCTCATCGTTCGGTCCCCGACCGGGTGGCCGTCCCGGCTGCGGCCGGACCGAGCGGCCGGGCACGCGCCTCGTGGCGCATGGTCCCCACCCCGTCGACGGTGGTTTCGAGGACGTCTCCGTCGTGCAGGAAACGCGGAGATGTGCGGCCGATCCCGACCCCCGCCTTCGGGAAGCCGAAGACGAGGTCCTTGGTGGATCCGCTCCGGACGGTCTCGCCGTTGACAGTGCAGGTTTGCACCGACCGGTCGGAGCTGTCCTGGCCGGCGGTGATGCCGGCCACATGGCCCCACGCCTCGGACTCGGGGACCCGGTGGGCGGCCCGTCCGATCACCACGACCACCTCGGCCTCCCAGTAGACCGTGTCGTCGGCGATCGTGACCGGTCCGAACGGGGCCACGAGGCTCTCGTCCCCGGCGGCACGGGCCGGGTCGATGCCGGTGGCTCTGCCCGTGACGAGGGTCGAGCGGGCGTTGACGTCGGCGAATCTCACGGGTTGCCCCAGGGGTTTCCGAGTCCGGCCACGTCGATGGCGGACGCTGGTCGGTCGGTGGTCGAGACGGCCGGCAGGACTTCGAGGAACGCCTCGGGCAACGGGCTGCTGAGGTGGAAGTCGGAGGATCCCTGGGCCGGGGTCCACTTGACCGGCTCGTGGTCCGGGGCGATGCGCTGAAGGCCGGGGGAGACCACCTCCAGACGCATTCCTCCGGGTTCACGCACGTAGACCGAGACGGATTCCCCGTGCCCATGGCGTCCCGGGCCCCATTCGATCGAAGTTCCGGCCTCGCGGAAGATCTCGGCGGCACGGAAGACGTCGGCGCGCTCGTCGACCTGCAGGGCGAAGTGGTGGAACCGGCCCCGATACCCGGAGTCGTCGCGCAGGAAGGCCAGTTGAAACGCCGAACCGGTGGACAGGGTCGCGAAGATGGCCGGCCCCCCGTCGGGCACCTCCGTCCATTCGGTGAGGAAGACGCCGAGGTTCCTCTCGTACCACCGCGCGTCCCCGAGCACGTCCGCGGAGGGGAAGTTCACGTGGTCGAGATGGCGGGCCGCGACTCCGCGGGCGGGGTTGCGCTGCGGGCGGGTGGGCAGCGGCGAGGCCAGGTGCCGAGGCGCCCGGTAGCGCTCGGTCTCCCAGAAGAGCTTCTGCTTCTGCCCGTTGGGACCGACGAAGAGATACGCCCTTCCCTGCCGGGGTGCCGGTTCCCGCCAGCCCAGGCCCGCGTTGTCCGCGCCGAGGCGCCGTGCCGCGAGATCGAGGGCTTCGGCGCTCCTGGCCCGCCATCCGATGTGGCCGAGGCCCGTCGTCGGGCTCCGCGTGAGGATCAGGTCGTAGGGGAGGTAGTTGCCCCACGTCCTGAGGAAGACCGAATCGCCGTGTTCGAGGACAACCTCCATGCCGAGGAGGTCGTGGAAGAACACGACGCTCTCCTCGAGCCTGGGTGTGAGGATTTCGACGTGCGCGAGGTGCGCGACGAGGTGGTCCATCTCCGTCCCTTTCCGCTGGTCGTGGGCGTGCTTCGTCGAGACGTCGCATGCCGGTGTTTTCCTGGGGTCGCGGTCGCCGGGGGACGCGCGTGACGTCGCGTTCGGCGATCACATGGCCGGGAGCCCTGCCGCGCGCGACACGTCCGACGACGACGCGGAGGGGCCCGGCTCTCGATGCCTTGGGGGAGTGGGGTGCCGGACCCCACGAGCGAGTGGTGTTCGCCGCGATCTCGCGACCTCGCGAAAGCATTTTTAGCACGCTGTCCGATAATGGGGAAGACGTGGCCGCCTCCGCGTCTCGGGAGGCATGGGCGAGCCTGTCGACGGGGCCGAGACCGGGCGAGCCGGACGGCGGAGTGGGCTTGCCCGAGAGTCGGCAGGTCGGCACAAGCGGCAGCCGGGTGGGGGATTCGCGCGCGAGCACATTCGGACCACCGGGCTGCGACACGCGTTGGCGGGTGACCCGCCGGTCTCGCCTGCGCCACCCGCCATGTCGCCGCCGTGAGGGGATAGGATTAATGAGACGCTGTTCTATAACCCGGAGGGAACCTTGAGCGAGAGCGCCACCAGGGGGCGGCCGGCTCACATCGACCGCTTCCATGTGAGGGACGCCGCACTGGCCCTTCTCGAGGAACTCGGGTTCGAGGAGGTCAGCACAGCGCAGATCGCCGCCGCCGTAGGGATCAGCAGGTCCAGCCTGGCCCGCTTCTACCCCACAAAACAACAGATCGTCTGGGAGGGACTCGACGACATTTCATGGCGGCTTTCCGCACAGCTCGAACAGCTTCCGCAGCAGGGTTCGGTCTCGGCAAGGCTCAAGGCGGCCATCGAGGCGGCCCTGACCCTTCCCGAGAGCGAACTGGGCGTTCTCCGAACACGGCTTCGGCTCGTACGGGACAACCCCGGCCTTCAGGTGAAACGAGCCTACGGACGAGACCCCCTCGCCCGAGTCGTCGGCGCCTTCATCGCCGCCGCCTCGAGAACGGCCTACACCGAAGGTGAACTGTCCTGCCTGGCCGCACTCGTCGCCACAGCCGTCGACACGGCACTCATCGAATGGAGCGGCTCGGACGAGACACGGCCGGTGAGGTACGTCGACGACTACCTGGGCTTCATCCTTCCGATTCTCTGACCCGGCGCGCCACCGCCCCGCGACGCCGGCACTGCGGGCGCGGCCGGCCGGATCCATGGGCCGCGGCTCCCGTCGGGAACGACACCGCGGCCGGTACGTAATCCCGATGCAACCTGAAGCGTGACCGCGGCGTGACCTTTGTGGATGCTCGCGTCGAGAACCCGGCGCCGGCAGCCGACTCGTCAACTGCCCACGAGGTTGCGGTGATCACGATTGGGACCCCGATCGGCTCATCGAGCGAGCGCTTTTCGCCGCAACCCACGGCAGCCGATCCGGCGTGCCCCGCGCGCGCGACGCCGACGTGAATGTCGACGACCAATGGTTGCGCGCCTGGGCAAGCCGATACGAAGGAGTAGTTTCTTGACCCCTCACCTGTGGCGTGTCACCCGCCCACGGACGTTACTGGCGCTGATGGCCGCCCTGTGCGGGCTCCTCGCCACCACCGCACTCGCGACTCCGGCGGCAGCGGCCGACCAGCGTCAGGCGATCTATGACATCGCGCATCGCGTCGACACACTCGACGGCGTCGACGCCGCGATCAACCACGGTGCGAACGCCATCGAGATCGATGTCTGCGCCTGGTGGAATCCGAACGAGTGGCGTGCCTGGCACGACTGTTCGTCGGCCGGTGAGAATCGGTTGGGCCCCAGTTTCGACTCGATGATCGACCGGATTTTGTCCAACGCCAATCGCGGGCGCCGACTGGCGCTGGTGTGGCTGGACATCAAGGACCCGAACTACTGCGGGGAGGCGCCGAACCGCACGTGCAGCGTGGCCGGACTGCGGGACAAGGCGCAGCGGTTGACCAATGCCGGGATCCAGGTGCTCTACGGCTTCTACGAGTACCACGGCGGCAACACCCCGGACGTCGGCGGCAGGGGCTGGAAGAGCCTGGAGGGCAGGCTCGGCCCACTGGAGGGCATCACCACGACCGGGACCCGCGACCAGGTCCAAAACGCGTTCGCCCGATCCGGTTCCGGATTCCCGGCCGGCCGGCGGGTGATGGACTACGGCGACAGCGACATCTCCAATGGGTTCGGCAACTGCACCGAGGCCACCTGGAACACGTGCGCCGAATTGAAGAAGGGCGCGGCGGACCGCGCGGCCGGACGCCTCGCGGCCACCCTGTCCTGGACGACCACCTACAACGATCCGTGGTACGTCGACAAGCTCCTGGGTGACGCACGCGTGGACGGCATCATCGCGGGTTACGGGGCTTACACGGGGGTGCGCGACTACGACGACAACTGGCAGTGCGGCAACGCCGTGAAGATGGTTCGTGACTGGGTGAACGCACACAGCGGCACCCATCGCATGGCGAACGCCGGCGATCGTATGTTCAGGTAGCACCACGCGGTCCGGGGCCGGACGAATACCGTCGCGCGCTCCGGGACGGGCCGTCGGCCGTCATCCGGCCGACGGCCCTCCCGAGCGCCGCGCCCCCGGGTTCGTGATGGCGGGAACACGCGGCGGCATTGCGAGCGGTCTCCATGGCGGGTCGGGCGCCGGATGGAGCGGTTCGATGCGGTGCGGGCGCGTGTCGTGGTGACGTCCTAGGGTGACGGCCATGACGAAGGTGCTGCTGTGGGACGAGACGACGGCCGGTCGGCGCTTCGCCGCGGGTGAGTTGTCCGTGGACGAGGAACGGCTGAGCCTGCGCGAGATCATCCGGCACCGGGTGTTCCGGGAGCCGGCGCGGTACGAGGCGGACTCCGCGGGCAATCGGGCCGGGTTTCGTCGACCGGGTCGGCCCGCGAGCCGCGATCTCGACCTCGACCTCGAAAAGCAGTACGCGCTCGCCATCGGCGCGTTCGCCCGCAACGGCTTGATCGTGTTCGTCGACGACCGTCGGATCGAGGACCTCGATGAACCGCTCGACCTGCGCGCCGATATCGAAGTCGTCTTCCTCGAGCTCGTCGCCCTGGTCGGTGGCTGATGCGGATGCAACCGGCACGGACGGCCGAGATACGCGCGCGCATCGCGGCGGGCGACACCGACGGATTGTCCGGCGACCTCGCGCGGATAGCCGAACAGGTGGGCGATGGCCGACAGTTCGGGCCTGACGACGTGGTCGCCGCCCTCGACGACCTGCCGGCGGTCGATCGTCCCCGACTCATCGATGCCCTGGTCGAGCTATCGGCGGACGCACCCGGGAGAAGCATGGCGGGCCGGCGGCGCATCGCCGATCTGGCGCTGTTCCTCGCCGGAAGGTTCGATCTGGACGCACCCGAGGCACTCCTCCCCACCGTGCTCGCCGAAGCCTCACGCCAATGGCATTCCGGATACGACGGTCAACTCCTCCCGGCCGTCCGGGCCCACCTCGCCGCCGGGCGTCCGCCGACAGGCGGCTTGATCGCAGTGCTGCGGCGGATGGCGGAGGTCCCGTACCTGTACAGCGACGAACTTGCCCGGCTGCTGGCGCGTGTGGACGGCCCCGTACTCAGTCCGGGCGAGGCGTGGGCCGACTTGGCGATGGCCGACGCCGCGGCCGGCGGCGAGGCGTGGGAGCGGCTGCTCGCGCGTGCCCGCACCGCCGACGCGGCCAAGCCCGCCAAGAAGTGGGAGCGGACCGGTCGGGACGTGCTGGCCGAGGTCGGTGTGGACGCGGCCACTGCGGCCATCCTGCGGTGGTTGGCGCAGGTCGGGCGCCCGCGCACCCTCGTGTTGGCGAGCCCTCATGGACGGGACGTCGGCGCCGAATACGACCCGTACAACACGGTAGCCCTGCGCGGTCTCGTGTGGCTGCCGGCGTTCACCCCGGAGTCGCCCGAGACCGTGCGGGCATTGGGCACGCTGGCCGAGACCGCGCTCCGCAAGGTTCCCGGAGTCGGACCGATCTGCCCGAAGGTGGCCAACGCGGCGGTCCTCGCGCTCTCCCGGCTCGGTGGCGCGGCTGCCGTCGGGGAACTGGCCCGGCTCTCCGTGAAATTGACCTACCGGGGCACCCTGAAGGCGGTCGGCGCGGCACTCGACACTCGCGCGGCGGACCTCGGTCTGAGCCGGGCCGAGGTCGAGGAACTCGCCGTCCCCGGATACGGGCTTACCGAAGTGGGCCGACGCGTCGAGCGGTTCGGCGAGGCCACCGCGGAACTGACCGTGTCCGGCCGGACGGTGACCATCGCCTGGCGCAACGCCGCCGGACGGGTGGTCAAAGCGCCGCCCGCCGACGTGCGCCGCGACCATGGTGTCGCACTCGGTGAGCTGAAGGCGGACGCCAAGGACATCGCCAAGATGCTCGCCGCGCAGTCCGACCGCCTCGACCGCCTCTTCCTCGCCCGGCGCTCCTGGCGCTTCGACCGGTGGCGTGCACAGTTCCTGGATCACCCCCTCGTGGGAACCCTCGCGCGGCGCCTGCTGTGGACCGTCGACGGCCGCACATGTGGGTATGCCGACGGCGCGCTGCGTACGCTCGACGACACGGCGATCGAGCCCGCGGCCGGTGCCGCCGTCGGTTTGTGGCACCCGATCGACATCCCCCACGACGAAGTCCGCGCAGCTCGTGACTGGCTCGAACGCCACCTGATCACCCAGCCGTTCCGGCAGGCCCACCGCGAGGTCTACCCGCTTACCGCCGCCGAGGAGCGCACGGGGACCTACTCCAACCGGTACGCCGCGCACGTCCTGCGGCAGCACCTGTTCCACGCCCTGGCGGCCACCCGGGGCTGGACGAACAAACTGCGGTTGTCGGTCGACGACGAGTACCCGCCGGCCATCCGGAGCCTGCCGGAGTGGGGCCTGCGCGCCGAATTCCTGATCGGCGCCGTCGGCGACCACGAGATCACGGGCTCGGGCAGCCATCTGCACATCGCCACCGACCAGGTCCGGTTCCACCGGATCGACGCGCCGGTCGCCACCGCGCACGCGAGCGGGGGTCCCTACCGCCGGCTGGGCAGGCACGCGGAGGACGACGTGGCGCCGCTGCCACTGGAGACGATCCCGCCCCTCGTGTTCAGTGAAGTGATGCGCGACATCGACCTGTTCGTCGGGGTCGCCGGCATCGGTAACGACCCGACGTGGGCGGACGGCGGGCCGGACGGGCGCTACCGCTACTACTGGTCGTCCTACAGCTTCGGCGAACTCACCGACAGCGCCGTCGCCCGACGAGACGTGCTCGCCCGGCTGCTGCCCAGGCTCGCGATCGCACCGCGGTGCGAACTCGACGGCAGGTATTTGCGCGTCACCGGCATCCGGCGCGCATACGCGATCCATCTGGGGTCGGGGAACGTGCTGATGTGCCCGGGAAATCGGTACCTGTGCATCGTGCCGAAGAACGACGGGACCGCCGTCCCCTTCGGCGCGTTCCTGCCCTATGAAGGCGACCGAACCCTGTCGATCATCCTGAGCAAGGCAGTGCTCCTGGCCCGTGACGATCTGATCACCGATCCGACCATCACAAGCCAGTTCCGCTGACATCCGTTCGAGCGCCGGCGGTGGGGGTGGCTGTTCGCCGACGACGGACGCGTGGTCCTCGTCGTCGCGGTGCGCGTCGCCGGGCCCGCCGTCCGTGTTCGGGCATCGGTCAGCGCCACAGCCACGCGGCGACCCCGGAGACCGCGATGAGCAGGCACACGCCGAGGTTGACGACCTTGTAGGTCAGGAACACCGCGACGAACTCGCGGATTGTCGCGCTGGGTTGGAAGTACTTCGCCGTCGGCGCGCCGACCACCTGGCCGCGGACCCCGGTACGTCGGGCGGTCAGCGCGGCACGGAAGACGTGGAAGTTGTTGGTGATGATCACGCACCGGTAGTCGGGATCGATCTTCGTCATGATCGTCTTGCTGAAGCGCAGGTTCTCCTCGGTGTTCCGCGAAAGGTCCTCGCGCACGATTCGCTCCGCGGGTACGCCTCGGGCGATGAGATAGTCGGCCATCGCGTGCGACTCCGGCAGATCCTCGTCCGGGCCTTGGCCACCCGACGTGATGAGCATGGGCCGGTTCCCACGCGCGATCTGGGCGTCGTAGAGCCTTCGCGAGCGATCGAGTCGGGCGGCCAGCAGGGGCGGGACCGTCCTGCCGCCGATCAGGCCGGAGCCGAGTACGACCACGAAGTCCACCGATCGGCGCACCCGCAACCGCTCGTAGAGGAAGGCGTAGCCGAGGAAGCACAGCAGAAGGAAGGACACGTAGCCGACCACCAGCACCACGGTGCCGGCGATCACGATCAGGGTGCGCGAGCGGATGAACAGGGCGGTCACGAGCAGGACGATCACGCCGACGATGGTCAGCCCGGCGAGAAACGAGAGCAGGTTCGCGGGACGAACTCCCTCCCGTCGCACCATCGTTACGCCGTTGGACAGCAGCGCGCCGGCCAGCAGGAGCAGGCCCAGGGCCGGTAGGAACAGGAGCAGGAGCGTCACCACGTCGGCGAAGCGCTCGGGCAGACGATGCAGTTCGCCGAGCAGCCCGACGACGAGGGCGACGACGGACAGGCCGAGGAAGACGGCGTTGCCGAAGCGGCGTCGGTCGCGGACGACTCCGACGAGGCAGAACAGGAGGAACAGCGCGGCGAGAAGGTAGGCGAACACCGCCGAAGCCTACGGACGAACGTGCCACGTTCGCGACGAGGTCGCGGTGTCCGAGGCCGTGGACGTGTTCGACGACCCGAATACCGCGGGGCGGGGACTTGTCCGCCCTCGCCGATGTGTGGGCGCATCCTCGGACGTTCCCGTGGGCGGCGCTCGACGGTACTCGCGGGATGTCGGAAGGTGCTCTTTGAGAGCCGAAGAGGCGGTGCGGTTCCGTGAGTTCGTCCAGGTGTGCCGGGCGAGGCCCGTGCGGACGGCCTACTTGCCGACCGGCGGCCACGGCGAGGCCGAGAAGGTTGTGCGGGCCGCGTTGATCCGCCGCGTCGCCGCCGATACCCACCCGCGCGCCGAGGAGTCGCCGCGCCGCCGTACCCATGCCCCCGATCGACGCGGCATGGCCGCTCGGCGGGCCACCGCCGGACCCGCCCGACGCATCGAGCCGAGCGCCGCCCGGATCGTGGCGGCCCCGAGTCCGGCGCGCACCGGTCGCGGGTGCGGGCGCACGTCGGGGTGGGGGACGACCAGGTCGGCCCAGACGGTCTTGCCGCGCCGGTGTTTGCGAACGCCCCAGTCGGTGGTGATGGTGTCGAGGATGTGCAGGCCGAACCCACCCTGGTGTTCGGGGCCGGTGTCGCGTCGGGTCGGCGGCCGGGGATCGGCGTCGGTGACGGACAACCGCACCCCGCGCGCGGTCCGGCGCACGGCCAGGACCACTTCCCCGTCGGTGTGCAGCTGTGCGTTGGTCAACATCTCCGACAGGACGAGGACGGCGGCAGCCACACGATCCTCGTTCCAACCCCAGTCGGCGAGGGTGGCTCGTACGGCTTGGCGGGCCTGGGCACAGGCCCCGGTCCGTCGCGGCACGCGCCGGCGGACGAGGGTTCGACGACGCCCGGGCATGATCCTTCTCACCGGGACGTGGGCCGATGGTGGACGGTGCCGCAGTGCGACCCCGGCCCACGCGCACGGATACGGAACGACTCGCCCACGTCCTTGTCCGGACGATCAACGAGCGCGGAGTCGGAGCAGGAGTCCGCGAATCCATTCCAGAGCCCGTGACCTGCCCGTTCGTACACCATCGACCAACCTCTCCCCGAAATCGGTACCGTCGTGCCCGCACACCTGCCCGGCCCCCGGCGCCTCAAGCGTCACCCGATCGAGTGGATCGGCACTCGATGCCGCGAACGCCGCGTTTCACCGCCGCGACCGCCCCCTCCTACGATGTCGAGTTCCCCACCTTCGCCGTCCCCACCATCTCCGGCGAGATCAAGCGCTTCTTCCGCGACGCGTTCACCACCGAACACGACCGCGAACCGACCCCCGCCGAACTCGCCGACTGAACCCCGGCGGAACGTGTGGCCCGTGCATGTCCGGGCGGGGTCGACCGGGGCGCCGCGCGAACCGCCCGCGCGGCGCCCTCGATGGTCAGCTTCGACCGTACGAGGTTCGGGACGAGTCCGGATGCCGGCTCGCGGGGCGGGGGCCGGGGCCCGGTCGGGGGCCGTGCCAGTCCAGGCACAGGACCGTGGCGTCGTCCTTGGGCGCTCTGCCGTCGTAGGCATCGGCGACGGCGGCGACCAGCGTGCCGACGACCTCGCGCGGGTGCTCGGCGGCGGTTTTGCGGAGAAGACCGGACAGGTCGACGGTATGCGCGCGGCGTTCCTGCATACCGTCGGTATGGAGCAGCAGGCGGTCGCCGGGGCGCAGGTCGAGTTCCTGCACGCGGTACGCGCCCTGCCCGACGACGCCGAAGGGCAGGTTCACCGCCAAGCGCAGTGTCTCGACCGTTCCGTCGCGCAGTCGCAGGGGCCAGGGATGGCCGGCGTTGACGAGTCGGACGCCGCTTCCGTCGAGGGCGATGCGCAGGAGTTGGCCGGTGGCGAAGGACTGTCGGCCGTGGTCGAGGAGGGCCTGGTGGGTCTGGCGGGCCTGCTCGACGAGATCGACTCCGGCCCGGCGGGCGCCTCGGGAGGCGTTGACGAGGAGGGTGGCCATGAGGGAGGCGTCGACGTCGTGCCCCATGGCGTCGGTGACCGACAGGTGCAGGGTGTCGTGGTCGACGGAGTAGTCGTAGGTGTCGCCGGCGATGTCGGAGGCGGGGACCAGGGCGCCGGCGAGGGTGAACTCGGGGGCCTCGCAGGTGGGGGCGGAGGGCAGCAGTTGGCGTTGGATCTCCGCGGCCAGGCTGACGGTGGTGGTGCGGTTGCCCCAGTGATAGAGGTCGGTGAAGCGGCGATCGGTGACGATGATGTACGCCAGCGCGTGTGCGGCCTCCTCGACCCGGGCCGGCACGTCCTCGGTGACGTGGGTGAGGAACAGCTCCAGGACACCGATGGTGTCGCCGCGGTTGGTGACGGGGGCGAGTACCCGGTGCCCCTGCTCACCCTGGAGCGTCACGACCGGTTTCTGGGCGCGCAGGACCTCGTCGTAGACGCTGCGGCCGGCGAGGGGGACCTCTTCGGTGTGGTGCTCGTGGTCGGTATCGGGGGCCTCGTTGACCCGGAGCAGCCTTCGTCCGACGACGTCGACGAACAGGAAGGACACGTATCGCGCGTCGAAACGCTCGCGCAGGTTGCGTGCCACGACATCGAGGGACCGCACCGGCGCGGCACCCTCCGCCGCCGCCAACACCTCGGCCAGTCCAATTCGTTCGCTCACCGGATCACTCCCCGGGCCACCGGCACTCCTTCGTGCCGTAACGACGACAACAACAACCGCGACGCATCGCGGAGGGAACCCGCCCCCGTCGACCCGGGACATCGGGATCGAGCCCGGACGGCGAACGGGTCTCGCCTGCCGGCGGGGGCGGTGTGGTGCAAATTCCCGGAGGTGAGTGTGCCCCGCTCAAGGTCATCCATGGCAGGGACCCACGGGACCGAGCACCACACCCTGGGGCGGACCGACCGCGCTCGGCGGCGATGAGCTGCACCGCAAACCCCCGTAGCGCGAACTCGTCGGGCATGGGGAGACGTTCCCGGCAGACCTTCGAGCCGGGCGTCCGCCGACGCTCGTGTTGTCCGTGCCATGCGGCAGCATGACGCTCGGAGGCCCGGGTCGAGGACACGCGGCCGATGACGTTTCGGGGGAGTGCTCGTGCGGACGGTGTTCGAGGGTTCTGTGCACGTGGCGTACATGCAGATGTACGTCGACAGTCGCGCGCAGTGGTCGGCGATCGAGGACGACCACCGGGCGGGGCAGGTCAACGGTCTGTGCGGTGCCGCGGTGGAGGGGTATCTGTTCCTGACCACCGGCATGCACACCGGCATTGTGGGGCTGACCATCGAGGTCCACGACGGCCCGCCCGAGGTGGACGGGCGGTGGGAGGACGTGGTCGAGGCATCGTTCACCCCGCAGACGCGCACCGTGCGGCTGGAGCAGTGGGAGGGCGACATTGCGTGCGAGTTCGAACTCGACCCGGTCGACCACCGCGTACGCTACTGCGCGGCGGGGATGGACGAGGCCAACGCCCACGGAGTGGTGTTCGCCGGCGAACCGCCGGTCGATCACTACCTCCTGCAGTTCTGGCCGGCGCCCGCGGAACCGGACCGCGTGATCAGGCAGACCGGCGACCAGGCGGCCTACTGGCACAGGATCGCCCGGGACCGGCCACCACCGCCGACGCCCGACGAGCGGGCCGCGGCGGCGCGCGCGGCCCGCGAGGAACAGGCCCGCGAGAGGGCGGAGCGTGTCCGGGAGTACGAACTGCGCCAGTGGGCGGGCCGGTTGCCGACCGAGCGGCTGCGGCAGCTGCGCGGAAACGTACACGGGATGCGCATGCTCGACGTGCACCTGGTCCACGCGATCGCGCGCGTCGACGACGGGACACAACGCGCGATAGCCCGCTGGGCGGCACATCGCGCCTACACCGTGGCGGGACTCGCCGACATCGACTGGATCGCACCCGCCCTGGCGGCACTCGACGCGGGCACGCCGCTGCCCGCGCCGTTCCACGACCCGGCCGAACTGTGGCGGCGCCTGCTCCAGGACCCGAACGTGCCACACACCACGATCACCCTCCCGGACGGCACCACCCACAACGCGCTCCAACAGGCGTGCGCCCTACCGGCGTTGCTCGGCGCCGCCGACCCGGACTCCCTGCGGGCCGCCCTCGAAGCCCTGCACGCGGCCGCGTACGCACACGGCACCGACCACCGCGCCTTCCTGGACGAGGTCCGCGACACCTGGACCGCCCTCGGCGTCGTACCACCCGCACCGGCGGAACCACCCCCGCCGCCGTTCCCGTTCCCGCCCACCGCCGAGGACGCGCCCGCCCATACCGCGCCGGCCCGCCGGCCCCCGCCCGCCGAAGCGCCACCCACCGCTTCGGCACCCGACCCGAAGGCGCCCCCGCCGCCCCCACCCGGACACCGCCCACCGACCACCCCTCCCGTCGCGCCCGGCAGGGGCCTCGCGTCGCCGACCCCGGCCCCCGGCCCCCGCCCCGCCGGCTCAGCCACCTCGATGGACGGGGTTCGGATCGTTTTTGTCACAACGTCCGCGGAGCCGCCCGCAGTTGCCGAGCCCTCCGTGAAGAACAGCCCGGCGGGCATCCCGGACAAGGACGTCGACACCACCACCACCGGCGGCGAGGAGGAGCCGCACGACATCGGCTGAACACGGGAGCGGATCTCTGTCGTTTCCGGCGCATCCTCGACGTCGATCCTCGGGAACCCGGGGTGGCCCGTCGGACAAGACAGGGTGTGACCATCACCGCGATATCCGACCGCGAGTTGTGGGAGAGGGCGTGCGCAGGTGATCCCGAGGCGTTCGGGGTCATCTTCGACCGACACTCCCGTGCGATCTTCAACCACCTGTCCCGCCGTACCGCTTCGTGGGTCGAGGCAGAGGACCTGACGTCTGTCGTCTTCCTGCAGGCATGGCGTCATCGAAGCGCCGTCACCCTGGACCGGGACAGCGCGCTGCCGTGGCTGCTGGGCATCGCCCGCAACATCGCCGCCAACGGCGGGCGGGCTCGTCGTCGCTATCAGGCGCTCAAGGAGCGCCTTCCCACGCCGTCACCGGTCCCCGACCATGCCCAGGACGTCGCCGATCGCGTCGACGAGGAACGCGCCCTCGTCGCGTTGCGTGGATCCGTCGCCCGCCTGCCCGCGCACGAACGCGAGGTGATCGAACTGTGTGTGTGGAGCGGACTGGACCAACAAGCCGCCGCCACCGCACTGGGCGTGGCCGTGGGCACCATCAAGTCCCGTCTGCATCGGGCGCGCCGCCGACTCGGCGACGACCTGCGTGAACACGCACCGTCCTCCCGCAACACCCACGCCATCGCCGAGGAGACATCGTGAAGTCGTCGAACACGATCCCGGCCGAGCGGGAGCTGCCGCACAGCGCGGCCCGCCGCGCCGAACTGCTCGCCCTCCTCCCCCTCACCGACTCCCGATCACCGCAACCGCCCGCGATCCGACGGCGAATTCAGGATCGGCTGATACCGCCGCGCCGGGTACTGCTGCCACTGGCCGCCGCGGCGACGGTCGCGGGCCTGGTCACCGGCGCCCTGCTCGGGATCTCCGGCGACGACCGGGCCACCCGGGTCCCGGGACCGGCCGGCTCGCCGTCGGCGCTGCCCTCTGCGACCGGCTCCGCGCCCTCCGTCGTGGGTCGCCGGTTGCCGCTCGGGCAGGTGCCGGTACCGGCCGAGATCGCGGTGTCCGACGCCGAGGCCGCCCGATTCGTCGCCGCGTGTGCCCTCTCCCGACCCGCCGCCACCGCCGAGAGTGGATACCGCCCGTACTTCACGGTGCGCAGCCCCCAGGCCGCCGAGCCCGGGCACATCTACGCCGTCGCGGTCGACCCGGCCGGACGCCATGCGTTGCAGTGTTCGGGTTCGACTTCGCCCGTGGTTCAGTGGGTCCAGTCGGATTTCGAACTGCTCACGGGGACCATCGAGGTGGACAACAGCGGCGGGACCAAGTCCGGTGCCGGCTGGACCGATTACGCCGCAGGCCGCTACAACGCCCCCGTGGCGCGGATCACCATGGACCGGGGCACCGGCGAGCGTGCGGCGACCATGTCGGGCGGCGTCTGGTACGCGACGGAGACCGTCGCGTACACACGCGAGGCCGCCGATGCGTTCCAGGCCGGGCGAATTCCCCGGATCCGCGGCTACGACGCGGCGGGCAAGCTGGTGTGGGACTCCGACCGCGACATCCCGAAACCGGGGTCGTCGGAATGTGTCCGCACCCCCGACGGCCGGGTTCTCAACTACAAGGGCCGCGCCGAACCCGACCCGGCCACATGCCGCCCGGCACTGCCCTGGACCGCCGGCGACCGATGAGCGACAGCCGGTCGACCAGGGCGTGTGGCGGGAATCGCGCTGCTTCCCACCTCGTGAAATGCGCCGGCGTGACCTGAAGCCCACTTCCGGGCCCAGCCGTCCGTGGCCGGATCGACCTGCCCGGCGCGAATTCGGCCCTGAAAGCGGAGACGTTCGCGTACGAGACGAAGCCCGATGGCCTCGTCTTCGTGCGGCCCGACGGCGGCAGGACCCGCGGACTGCCTTTGGCGCAGCCGTTCGGCACGATTTCCACGCTGGGTTTCGGCGACGCGGACACCTTCGTCACAACGGCCGACAAGCGCGACGCGAGTGGCACGGTGGCGACCGAGATCGTCGCCGTGGACGCCGCTTCCGGGACCGTCCGCCGGCATGTTCCGCCGACGGGTTGACCGCCGCAGGCGCCTGGCCGTTTGGCGGCCACGGCCCGGCGGCGGCGCGTGTCTCCTGCCGAAGGCCGGGTCGGCGCCGGTTCGCGGGATTGCCGTTGTCATCGCGGCGTCGGGGAGTTCGACGCGAACCCGGGGGAGGGGCCGTCGTAGTAGTAGATGTTGGATCGGTACAGGGGCGTCTCGTTCGGGTCCGGGGCGTGCGGCCCGTCGTGGTCGGAGCAGCCTGCCAGGAGGAACACGGCGGCTGCCACGGCCGGGGCGACCATGCGCAATGGAGTCATCCTGCGACGCTACCCGCACGCGGGCGCCGTCCGAACAAGCCGGATCGCCGAGAGCGACACCCGGCCTTCGGCCGCCTGCGCGGCACTGGTCCTTCGGAACAGCCCGGCGCCATCGTCCCGCTCAGGCGGACTTCACCGCCCTGGTGGGCCAGGGTGCGGCCGACCGGATCCCGGCCACACGTTCGGTCCGAAACCGTCGTCAGTCGCGAGGCAGGAGCGGTCCCAACGGCCCGAGGTCGACGTTGAGGTCCTCGGGGGAGAGGCCGAAGTACTCGCGGAGTTCTTCCGCGAACCGGATCCGTAGTCCGGCCGGCCCCGGGTGCGGGTATGGGTGCGAGGAGGGCGAGGTGCGGTGTGGCGGTCTGTTCCGGCTCAGCCGAGTACGGTTCCGGAGTTCGCGGTGTTGATGCCGCGTCGTCGGGAGAACGCGCCCAGGTCGATGCGCTCGCCGGTGTGCGGGCCGACGAAGCACACCGGATCCGTGTCGTGGTCCGCCCCGTTGTCCACCGCCTCGATCAGGGCGGCCATCATTCGGCCCACCAGCGGGGCGTTCTTGAACTGGTTGCCGCTGGTGCCCATGGCCACGTAGTAACCGTCCAGCTCGGTCCGGTCGTAGATCGGCGTCCAGTCGTCGGCGACGTCGTACACCCCGACCACCCCGCGCGCCCGATTCGGCACGGTCAACCCGCTCAGCCGCCGGGCCGCCCGCGTCACCTGCGCCTCGAACACGGCCCGCGTCGGGTTGGGGTTCACCGCGTCCGGGTCGTCGACCCACTCGAGCGGGTCGCACTCGGGCTCGGTCCCGCCGATCAGGAGCCCGCCGCCCACCTCGCCGCGGATGTACACCCCCAGGTCCATGTCGGCCACGGCAATCCCGACCGACTCCTCCTGGCCGAAGCCGGGCGCCCGAAGGTGGTCGACCTCCTGTCGCAGGGGGCGGACTCCGATGGTGAAGTCCGAGCCCACCCCGGCCAGATCGTTGATCCGCCCGGACCAGGGGCCGGCCGCGTTGACCACCGTGGCACAGGCCAGCCGGGACCCGTCGTCGAGCCCCACGGCGGTCACCCGCCCGCCGACCGACTCGACCGCGGTCACGATGCGCCGGAACCGGAACTCGGCGCCGTGTCGCTCCGCCGCGGCGGCCAGGTTCAGCGCCGCCAGTTGCGGATCGCCGACATACCCCGCGTCGGGGGTGTGGACCGCGCCGAGTGTGCCGTCGGCCGCCGCCCAGAAAGCGTCGTCGTCCAGTCGTTTCGGCGGCCAGTGGCGACCGGTGTCCAGACCCGGGATCCTGGCCGCCAGGGTCCTCGCGTCCCACTCCTCGTACGGCACCCCGACCGCGTCGAACAGCGGCAGGTAGGCCCCGCGCGGCGCGGCGTCCACGTCCAGCAGGGCCAGCCCGCAGCGCACGAAACGTACCGGGTCCGGGACCACGCAACCCAGATGCTCCTCCCACGCCCGCCAGCAGAAGTGCGCCTCCCACGACGCGGCCACTCCGGCGTGCGTGGAGAAGTTGAACCGCACGACGGCACTGGAGGCACTGGTGGAACCCAGGCCGACGCCGCCGGCCTTGTCCACCACGGTGACCCGCCGCCCCGCTCTGGCGAGTTCGAGAGCGATCGAGGAACCCATCACCCCCGCGCCGATCACCACGACGTCCGTACTCATCCGTATTTCCTCCCTGGCCTTACGACGGTGCCCGGGACGGCCCTTGCGACACCTCTCGGTGCGACCGGCGCCGCCTTGCCTGTCCCGCGACTGCGGATCACAGGGGCAGTCGCACGCCGACGCCGTGCTCGAGCGCGCGGTGCATGATCGCGTGACCGACCGCGATGTCGCAGACGGCCATGCCGATGTTGCTGTCGACGATGATCTCGTCGGAGTGCTCCCGCCCGGGCTTCACACCGGCCAGCACCTCGCCGATCTCGGCGGCGACCTCGGGCAGGCCGTCGGGGAAGTACCCCGTCGACGCGAACAGTTCGTGTTCCTCGATGCTGTCGACGATGTACTTGTCGGCGCGGTGGGCGGTGCGTGGATCCCAGAAGGTGTTCAGGTCACAGGGCAGGATCGTCTGACCGGCGGACACCCACTCGTCCTTCACCACCGCGAGCGGCTGACGCAGGATGACCGTGGCCGAGCTCAGCACCTGTGCGCTCTTGGTGACCGCTTCGGGTGATTCACCCTTGACGATCCGCAGGTCCAGATCCGGCCGCAACTTCGCGATCAGCGCGTCCGCCGCCGCCTCGTTGGTGTCGTAGACGTGGACGGTCTCCAACCGGGGCATCGCCAGGGCCGCGTAGCGGACATGCTCGATGCCCTGCACGCCGCAGCCGAACATGGCGAACGTGGTGGCGTCCGGGTGCAGCGCCGCGGCGGCCAGGACCGTCACCGCCGGGGTGCGCATCGCGGTCAGCCACGCCGAGTCCATGACGGCCAGCGGCACGCCGCTGTCCACGTCGTTGAGGACGAGCAGCCCGGTGGTCTGGGGGAGATCGAACGTGCGTGGGTTGCCCGGGTAGCACTCGATCCACTTCATGCCCACGATCCCCGGCCCCGGCAGGTAGGCCGGCATGGCGTGGTAGAAGACGTCGTCGTACGGATGGACGCCGACCTTGGCCGGCATCTCGTAGCGGCGGAGGCCGTGCTCGACCAGGGCCTGGCGGGTCAGCTCCAGGATGGCGTCCCGCGTCAGGTGCAGGTGTTCGACGTCCTGCCGGGACAGGTAGAGCAGTTCCGAGCCGATCCGCAGCCGGCTTGCGACACGCTCGCGGTCGGTGGAGAGGGTCATGTGTGGGTTTCCTTCGGGTTCGATCCTCACCCGGCGGCCACCGGCCGGGGTGCGTACAGCCTCCAACCGCCGGGCCCCCGCCGGCATCGGCACGGATCAGGAACCTCCCCGGCGCTGTTCCTCTCCCCGCAGCAAAGCCGGGATGCCGCTGTCGAGGAGGCGCCGCATCTTCAGTCCCAGGTGCAAGGTCAACCGGTCACGGCCGTTCCTCGGGTTCCATCCGGTTCCGTTCTCGATCCGAGCCAGCCGGTAGTACAGCGTCGTCCGGTGGATCATCAGCCGCTCCGATGCCGTCGCGGTGTCCCCGGCGGCATCCAGGAACACCTCGGCGGTGTGGGCCAACGAGGTATCGAGGTCGGCGATCCAGGGCGCCACGACCGACTCGGGAGACGCCACCGCCGCGAGCATGAGCGGACCGTACACACCGGTATCCCGCCAGGAGGAAACCGGTGCCAACTCCGGCAACTCGGCAGCGGCGAACGCCGCCAGCACGGCTTGACGCCATAGGTCCGGCGCCTGATCGAGCGAGCCGGCGGTACTCAGACCGACGAAGACGCCATCACCCTCGGTGTCCCGCTGCCGCACACCCTTGCGGATCGCCGCGGCCAGCCGTGCCGCCGTGCGTTCCACCTCGTTTCGGCCGGTCACCAGGACCGCACCACGATCGCCCGGCGCGGCCGTGAGCGGGCGGACGGCGGGTCCGTCACGGCCGGCCCGACCGGTGGACTCCATGATCACGGCCGCGACCTCCTCGGGGTCGGTGGTCGCATCGGTGGCGATGACCACGATCTCGTCCCGGGCGTCGACGAGGCCCTGGTCGACCAGGGCCCTCGCGGCGCGAGCGGAGACCTTGCCCCCGCACAGGAGGTCGACCACCAAGCCCCGGCGTCGCCGCTCCTCCTCGGCCACCTGGAGCATCCGCTCCCGCATCCGCGCCGACAGCCGGACCACGCACGCGCCGACCACCTCGTCGAAGCGCTCCGCGCCTTCGTCGATCAGCCACAGATAGCCGAGCAGTCGCCCGCGATCACGGATCGGATAGCACCGTCGGGACTCGAGGCCGAGAGCCGGACTGCCGGGAATCGACAGGGGCTTGTCGGAGGTGGAGATGCCGAAGCCGTCGAGGTATTCGGCGACGCGGGCCGGCAGATGCCGGGACAGCACCACGTCGATACGGAGCCTGTCCTCGTCACCGTAGTGACGGCTGGACACGACGAGGCTCCCGCGCCGGTCGTCCACGGCGACCGAATGGCGGATCCGCGCGGCGAGCGAGTCGACCAGTTGCTGGATCGCGTCGACGTAGGGAGGGATCACCGCGACACCGCCGGTACGAGGCCGCGACGCGATCTCACGGACCGATCTCGGATGCCCACGAAGTCACCCTCCATTCACATGAGTTCGATGGTTTCGGACGGCGGGGAATCGACAGGGCCTAAGTCCCCGGGTGTGTCGGGGGGTTCGTGTGCGCGAGTGCCCACGCCCGGACGGGGGTGAGGTCGATGGGCGTGACCTCGGGGAACTCGGCGAGTTGCGGTTGCGGGAAGCGGTTGTCGACGCCGAGCAGTGCCGCGTCGAAGTGTGCGCGGACGAAGGCGTTCACGAGGTCGATCGTGTGTTGCGGTTCGACCTTTCCGCCACCGGGCAGTACGGCCGCGCGGTCCCGGGCCGGGATGAGCACGAGGTCCGTCAGTTCGAGGTGGGTCACGTCGGTCATGCGCAGTCGGTGTACGTCACCTCTCGTGCCGGCGGTGCGAAGGGGCTCGAAGAAGAACTCGTTGGCGTCGATCGCGGTGACGGGTGGGAAGCCCATGGACTCCAGTTGCACGCGCATGTCGGTCGCGAGGTGGAGCAACGGCACGCGGATGTCGGTGTCGAGCAGGTCCGACAGGAATTGCCCGCCGTCGAGGTTGACCACCGCCTTCACCCGGTGGTCCTGCTGAGCGGTCGAGGCGGCCGCCGCGGCGCCGAAGGACATGCCGAACACGCCCATCCGGGACGTGTCGCCGGCTTCGGCGAGGTCGGCGGCGGCGCCGGCGACCGTACCCGCCTCGAGCGCGTCGATCACCGCGCGCATGTCGTCGACCCAGCGCTGCGACCACGGGCCCATGGTGTGCTCGTCCAGGAAGCCCGGCGTCAGCTCGAAGCGCGTCGCGACGTCACCGGTGATCTTGTCCAGGTAGTGGGGGTCCGCGACCGTGCCGAGGAACGATTCGTTGAACGCTTTGTCGTATCCGACCGTGTCGCCGTCGGGATAGCGCACGCCGCACGCCTCTCCCGGGTGCGCGACGCTCCACACGATGTACCCGTGGCTCGCGAGGTGTTCCATCAGCGGGGTGTTCTGGGACACCCAACCGACGGCGCCGTGCGAGTACACGAGTGTGGGGAACCCGCGGCCCGCCGGTTTCGCTCCCGCGACGCTGTGGGTCCTCACGTCGGCCAGTCGGTCCACCCACTCCCCGGGTGTGCCCGTCGCCTCGGTGAGCCACCGCAGCGACTGCGCCTCGTCGTCCACGAGGTAGGGGCGGAAGGTCCGGCCGTCCGTCGGCGCGGGGTACCAGACGCGAACCATGAGGCGGCGCCCGCCCGCGTCCTGGGGCCGCAGGACCGGATGTGTCGTGTCCAGGACCTCGCCGTCCCGGACTCCCACGGGGTAGGGGCCCGACGGCGCGGCGTAGGTGAGCGCGGCCATCAGCGGGCCTCCTTGACGATGCGGCCGCCCTGGATCACCAGCGCGACGTTGTCGGGTTCGCCGAACACCGAGGGGTTGTCCAGGGGGTCGCTCGCCCACCCGGTGAGGTCGGCGAGCTTGCCGACCTCGACGGTCCCCACCCGGTCGGCGATGCGCAGGATCTCGGCGTTGACGCGGGTCGCCGCCTGCAGTGCGAGCATCGGGCTCTCGATGTCCGAGCGCAGGGTCAACTCGTGGCCGCGGCCGCGTTGGTCGGCGCCGATGAGGTCGGAGCCCAGGCCGGTCCTGACGCCGGCGGCCCGGGCGGCCAGCAGCCCGTCGATCTGACCCCGCAGAACGGGGCCGACCCGGTCGGCGATTCCCGCCGGCAGGCCGGCCCGTGTGGCGTCCTGGACCAGTGCGTGCATCGTCGCCAGTGTCGGCACCAGGGCCACGCCCTTCGCCGCCATCAGGCCGGCCGTCTCCTCGTCTATCTCGGAACCGTGTTCCACGCAGGCGACACCGGCGTGGACCGCGTTGCGGATGCCCGCGTTGTTGTGCGCGTGGACGGTGACGTAACTGCCGCGAGCGTTCGCCTCGGCCACCGCGACCGCGATCTCCTCGGTGGTGAATTGGGTGTCGCCGATCCTGTCGTGTGTCGACATGACCCCGCCGGTCACGCACAACTTGAGGAAGTCGGCGCCGCGGCGAAACGTCTCGCGCACGTTCCCGCGCATCTGTTCGGGCCCGTCGGACAGGAGCGACAGCGACCGCAACCCGGGGATGTCGTGGTCGTACCAGTTCGCCGTCGGCTCCCACTCGGCGGCGAAGTGTCCGTGGCCGCCGGTCTGGCACTGGACCGGCCCGCACTGCAGGATCCGCGGCCCGCGTACCTTTCCGCCCGCCACCGCCCGTGCCAGCCCGGCGTCGATGCCTCCGGTGTCTCGTACCGTGGTGAAGCCGGCGTCCAGGGTTCGGCCGCAGTTGTCGAACATGTCCGCCGCCAGCTCGGCGACCGAAAGCTCCCACCGCAGGCTGGGGTTGATGTCACTGGACAGGCCCAGGTGGACGTGCGCGTCGATCAGCCCCGGCGTGATCGTCAGCCCCCGGGCGTCGAGTGCCCGCGCACCCGCGGGCGGCCTGCCCAGCGCCGTGATGCGGTCACCCTCGACGTGGATCGCCGGTCCGTGGACCGGATCCCTGCCCGTGCCGTCGACGATCCGCGCTCCCACGATCCAGTAGTCAGACACTCGTCCGCTCCTCGTTCCGGTGCGTCCCGAGAGCGTGTTCGCCGGGCATGTAGCGCTCGAACCAGTCCAGCATGCGGGCCATGAAGTCGATCTGCGCGGGGTAGGCCCGCACCCCGTGCCCCTCCTGCGGGTAGATCACCAGCGTCGAGGGCACGCCGTGCGCGCGAAGCGCGTGGTGGAACTCCTGCGCCTGTGTCGGCGGGGTGCAGTTGTCCAGGGCGCCGGCGATGTTCAGACACGGTGTGCGGGCCTTGCCGGCGTGCAGGACCGGGCTGCGCGTGTGCACGCGGGATCCGGGCTGTGCCGGGTCGGCGTCGAGGAACCGGTTGCCCCACGCGGCGATGTTGCTCGTGAAGCCCTGGCTGTACCAGTCGGTCACCGGGGAGATGGGCACGGCCGCCGCGAACCGCGTGTCCTGGGTGACGAGCCACGACGACATGTAGCCTCCGTAACTCGCGCCGATCAGGCCGACCCTGGTCCCGTCGACGACGCCGCGTTCGACGAGCGCGTCGATCCCGGACAGGTAGTCCCGGGTGTCGTCGCCGCCCATGTCGCCCACGACCAGGTTCGCGAAGGCCTGTCCGCGGCCGCTGCTGCCGCGCGGGTTGGGATTGAGCACCGCGTATCCCCGCGACACCAGCAGCGGCACCCACGGGTACTTCATCGACCACATGTCGCGGAACTGCCAGATCGGTCCGCCGTGGATGTTCACGACCAGCGGGAAGGGCCCTTCTCCCGCGGGCCTGCACAGGATGCCGTCGATCTCCGTGCCGTCGGGGGCGTTCCAGGTCACCGGTTCCGCGGTGCCGGCCACCGACCGCAGGTAGTCGGTGCCCGGATGGGCGGTGGACGCGAGGACCCGCTCACCGTCGCTTCCGGACAGCACCAGTTGTTGCGGAAGCCGGTAGGACTCCTGGATCGTGCACACGCGGCCGTCGTCGGTGAACGCGCCGTCGGTGTGGAAGGTACTGCCACCGCAGGCGTTCGCGGTGACGAGGACCTCGCGGACGCTGCCGTCGTCGACCCGGACGATGCCGGCCACCGAATCCAACCGGCGCTGCCCGAGGTAGCCGAGCCGCTTGTCGTCGATCCACTCGAGGCGGGTCACGTCGGTGCCGCGCGTGTCGATCCGCCGCACCGCACCGGAGGCGGCGTCGATCAGGAGGAGGTCGCCGGCGACCAGCCAGCGGTCGCTGCACACCGCCTCCGCCACCGCCACCCGACTCCCGTTCGGCGAGCCGGTCGGCAGCCCGAGTTGAACGTTGCTGTCCAACACCTCGTGTACCGCGCCGTCCAGGTCGATCAGGCTCAGGACCGCGCCGTACCAGGCGTCTTCCCAAGGCGCCTCGGACGTGATCGCCGCGACACGACCGGGCCCGCACCATCCGGCTTCCCAGCAGTTCAGGCCCTCGGGGGAGAGGCGTTCGAGTACGTCGGTCGCTGGCGTGTACAGCCACAGGCTGCGCCAGGCCTCGTCGGCGACGCCGGCGTCCACGCGCGGGAACCACGGCGGCGCGTCGTCGATGCCCCCGCGGTTGGTGCCCGATCCCTGTCCGCCGGAGAGTTCGGCGCCGAGACCGGCGACGCCCAGCAGGATGCGTCGACCGTCCGGCGACCAGTGGAGGTATTCCACCGTGCCCGGCACAGCGGGCGCCGCCCGCGCCTCGCCCAGTCGATCCTCCGCCCACAGGTGCAACTGGTACACGCCCTTGTTCGCGCGGTCCGACAGGAACGCCAGCGTGCGCCCGTCGGGGGAGAACCGCCCCGACCGCGCCGAGGCACCGGGCGCCGACACCTGCCGGAATCGGCCGTCCTCCGCGGTGAAGAGGGCGGTTCGCGGCGCTCCCGCGAGTTTGTGCAGGACGTCCGCGGTCACCACCGTGCGGGCGCCGTCGCGCGTCACGTGCGGTTCCCGAAGGCTCGAGGGCCGGCCGAACCCGGGCCCGTGCAACGCACGCAGGTGCTCCAGAACCCTCTCGTACTGCATGGAGGCGCTCCACTCTTCCAACAATGAATTTTCCCTTCACGTGGTGTCCACGCGGCCGGATCTCCCCAGGCATTTCGATGGCAAGGGGGCGGTACTCGGCGACACGGGGCGTTCGTCGTCGCCCGTGGCCCGACCGGAGGTCGGACGATCGCCGTCTTCGCCTCTCGGCGTTTCGCGTTGACATTTGCTACCGTACATGTACGGTACTCGTACGGCTAGCGGCCTCAAGGGGTCGGCGGGGCAAACCTCGGGAGCGACACCATGGACGACAGCCCTTCGAAACCCACCGCTCCGCGCAAACGCGCGCCACGCGGATCCCTCGACCGGGCACGGGTGGTCGCCGCCGCGACGGCGATCATGGACTCGGACGGCATCGAGGCGATCACGATGCGGCGCATCGCCGACGAACTCCACGTGCGCCCGATGTCGCTGTACACCCACTTCCGCAGCAAGGACGAGGTCCTCGCCGCGGTATACGACAACGCGATCGCGGCAGTGCGGGTCCCGGCGGTGGAGGAGGGCATCGAGGGCATCCACACGCTGCTGCGGTCGTACTTCCGACTGCTCGTCGAACACGCCGAAGTCGCCCGTATCCATCTCGCCGTCGACGCCTCCGGCCCCAGCGACCTACGGATCAGCGAGACGCTCTACGCCGTCCTGCTGGCCCACGGCATGGGCGTACGCGACGCGGTGGGAATGGTCGCCACCCTGATCCGCTTCACGATCGGCGCCGCCACCCTGTATCCGACGCGCAAGCCGTCGGACGAGGACCCGGACGCGTGGTCGAAGGCACAGCGGAGCATGCAGGCCCTCTCCGCCGAGGACTATCCGACGCTGCACGCCTTGGGGCTGGGACTTCCCGCCTTCACCCAGGAGGAACTCTTCGAGCACGGGCTCGATCTCATCCTTCGGCAGATTCCGCCCCGGTAGGCGGATCCGGCGAAGTCTCCCTGGGCTTTCATCACAACGAACTGCCTGAAAAGGGGTGCATCGTGACCACACTCACGACCGCCGACTACCGCCGCGCCGAACAACTGCTGCCGCACAACGCGGCGCGCCTGGTTCCGGGCGCGAAGATCCGCCCGCACCGGGAGGACGGCACCGACAGGTTCTGGTACCGCGTCGACACCGCACAGGGTCGCCGATTCGTACTGGTCGACCCCGCCGCCGGCGATCGTGGGGCGGCGTTCGATCACGACCGGCTGGCCGCCGCCCTGTCGTCGGCCTCCGGCACGGCGGTGGAGGGAGCACATCTTCCGTTCACCTCGATCAGCCGCAGCGGCGACACCGTCGAATTCACCGCGTTCGACACCCGATGGCGGTACGTACCCGACGACGACCGGTGCGTCCGGATCGACGCGCCCGACCAGGCCGCCATCCATGAGCGGCCTTCACCCGACGGCACATGGGTCGCGTTCGTGCGCGACCACGACATCTGGGTGCGTTCCGCCGACCACACCGAGGAGTTCGCTCTCACCGACGACGGCGAAGAGTACTTCGACTACGGATCGAACCTCGACGTGGCACTGTCGCGGACCATGCTTCGCAACGCGGGCGTCACCGCGCCCCCGATGCTGGCCTGGTCGCCCGACTCGCGCCGGCTGGTCACCCACCGGATCGACCAACGGCACCTGCGCGAACAGGTGTTGGTCGAGTCGACCCCCCGCGACGGCGGGCCGCCGGTGGCGCACTCGTTCCGCTACGCCATGCCCCAGGACGAACACCACGCCGGCGCCCGCTTCGTCGTGCTGGACGTGACGCGCCGCTGGGCGGTGTGGGAAGCGACCGGTCCCTCGTACATCGGCCACCTGTCCCCGTTCGCGCGCGGCTGGGTCTGGTGGTCCCCCGACGGCGCGGCCCTGTACTTCCTGCGACAGCCCCGCCACGCCCGCTCGCTCGGGCTGTACCGCCTCGATCCCGACACCGGCGCCGTCGACCTCCTCGTGGCCGAACACGGCACCACCCGAGTGGAACCCGCACAACCGATCCTCGACCGACCGATGGTCCGAGTGCTGAGCACCGGTGAGGTCCTGTGGTACTCCCAGCGCGACGGCTGGGGACATCTGTACCTCTACCCCGCACCCCCGCCGTCGGCCGGCTCCGCGTCGACCGACGAGCCGACCCAAATCACGACGGGGGCGTGGGCGGTCCGCAACATCCTCCACGTCGACGAGGACAACCGCACCGTCCTGTTCCTCGCGTCCGGGCTGGTGCCCGGTGAACCCTACGCCCGCCAGCTGTGCACCGTCCGACTCGACGGCACCGGATTCGTCAATCACAGCGACGACGCGTTCGATCACGAGGTCGTCGTCGCCCCGTCCGGCGCCTGGTTCCTCGACACGGCCTCCGCCGTGGACACACCGCCGAGAACCGTCGTGCGCGATGCCGCCGGCGCGGCGGTGGTCGAACTCGAGCGACCGGACACCGCGTTGCTGGTCGCCGCGGGTTGGACGCCACCGGAGCGGTTCAGCGCCAAGGCCGCCGATGGGGTCACCGACATCCACGGCACACTCTGGCGCCCCCACGGTTTCGATCCTTCGCGGCGATATCCGCTGGTCGATTCGGCCTACCCCGGCCCTCAGGTCATGCGTGCCACCGCGGGTTTCTCCAACCCCCACTTCGTGTCGCCGGAGGCGCTCGCCGCCCTGGGTTTCGCCGTCGTCACCATGGATGGACGCGGCACCCCCGGCCGCAGCAAGGCCTTCCACGACGCCTCCTACGGCAACCTCGGCAACGCCGGCTTCCTCGAGGACCACGTCGCCGCGATCCACCAACTGGCCCGCCGTCACTCCTGGATCGACCTCGACCGGGTCGGCATCGCCGGAGTGTCCGGCGGCGGCTTCGCCACCGTCAGGGCGATGCTCACCTATCCCGACCTCTACAAGGTCGGCGTCGCCCTGTGCGGCAACCACGACATCCGTCACTACCTGGCGCTGTGGGCCGACACCTACCTCGGCGAAGGCACCGCGGAGCAATGGGCCGACGTCGCCAATCCGAACCTCGCCGCCCATCTGACCGGGAAGCTGCTGCTCGTCCACGGCGAGCTCGACGACAACGTCCTGCCCTACCAGACCCTCAACCTCGTCGACGCCCTCATCGACGCCGACAAGGACTTCGACCTGCTCATCGTCCCCGGCGTCGAACACAGCTTCATGGGCCGCGACCACTACGTCACGCGCCGGATGTGGGATCACCTCGTCCGACACCTGCTCGGGACGCAACCACCGCAGGGATACACGATGCAGCCCTTCCCCGCCGGTGCCGAACACCTCGTCGAACTGCTCGGATAAACCCCCCCGCGGAGCCGCCCGCCCGGCAGGGAGCCCGCTCACACCATCCCCGGCCCGAGCATCGAGCCGTCCCCGGACACCCCGTCCGAGTCCGGACGTGCCCGACCGATGACAGGGCCGAACGCCTGCCACAACGAGCGGCATTCCCCACACCCCGACACCGACCAGCCGCCGTGATTCCCGCGACCAGGAGAATCGTCATGAACGCCGAAGCCAGATCCACGCGCACGGCAAGAGCGGGCGCGACGCCCGTCGTCCTCACCGTGGTGCTCTCCGTCTACACCACCCTGGAGTCGATGCTGATCCCGGCACTGCCGCGGATCCGGGAAGATCTCGACGCCTCGCCCCAGGCGATCACCTGGGCCTTCACCGGCCTGCTGCTCGTCGGCGCCGTCGCCACCCCGATCATCGGCCGCCTCTGCGACATCGCCGACAAGCGCCGGGTCCTGATCGGCGTCGTCGCCATCGTGCTCGCCGGCATCGTCGTGTCCGCGACCGCGGACTCGGTGGGGCAATTGATCGCGGGCCAGATGATCCAGGGCGTGGGTGCCGGACTCCAACCCCTTGCCATCGGCCTGCTCAACGACACCCAACCCGCGCACCGGATCAAGCCCGCCATCGGGCTGATAGTCGGCGCCACGGCACTGGCCGCCGCCTTCGGCCTCCTGGCATCCGGCTGGATCATCGGCGCGCTGTCGTTCACCTGGCTGTTCTGGATCCCGCTGACCATCATGTCCGTCGTGCTCGTCGCCGTCTGTCGGATCGTGCCCGAATGCCCACCCGCGGGCAGCGGATCGATCGACTGGCTCGGCGCCGTCCTCCTGGGGGGCGGGCTGGTCGCCCTGCTGCTGGGCCTGACGGTCGCACCCGAACACGGATGGACCTCCGAGCCGTTCCTCGTCCGCGTCGTGATCGCAGCCGTACTGCTCGCGGTGTTCGTACCCGCCGAACTGCGCACGACGCACCCCCTGATCGACCTGCGCGGACTCCGGAACCGGCCGGTCGTCCTGACCTGCGTGGTGGCCTTCGTCGTCGGGTTCGGCACGTTCGCGCTGTACGTCGTGGTACCCAGCCTGGCCAGCCTGCCCACGAGCACCGGATACGGACTCGGAGCCGACACCGCCGCCGTCGGTCTGCTGCTCCTGCCCCTGGGGGTGTTCGCCCTGGTGAGCTCTCCGCTCACCCCTCGCATGGAGCGTCTCCTCGGCACCCGCGGCGTGATGACGCTGAGCACCGCGCTCATCGTCGGCTCCAGCCTTCTGCTGCTCCTCGCCCACGGGAACTCCGCGGCCCTCTACCTGGCCGGCACCGTCTGCGGCACCGGCATCGGCTTCAGCACGACCCAGTCGATGAACATCGTGGTCAGCGTCGTCCCCGCCGAACGCACCGCGAGCGTGGCCGGCACCGCGTTCGTCCTGCGCAGCGTCGGAGCCACCCTCGGCGGCCAGATCGGCGCCAGCGTGCTCGCCTCCGACCCCGTTCCCGGCACGCCGATACCGACCTGGGACGCCTACACGACCACCTTCGTGATCAGCGCGGCGGTCGGGCTGATCGCCCTCGCCCTCAGCGTCGCACTGCCCAGACGTCTGCCCGCCCTGGCACCGGCATGACCCCCGCGTCCGTCACCCACGTCCGGTGACGGATCCCACGGCGCCGACGGCAGGGCGCCACCTTGTGCGCTTCTTGTCCACATATGCTAACGTACTTGTACGGTACCAATACGGTATCTATACGGTACAAGGACGCCTGGCGGCTCGATCGGGATCCGTCACCGACACCCTCGCACCGCGTCTCAAGGAATCGTCATGAACCGCCCTGTTTACGAAACGCGCCCCGTCTACGAGGTCGAGGTCCCCATCCGCGATCCCAGGACCGACGCGCGCGGCATCCACGTACTCACCGGAAACGCCGCCACGGCCGAAGACGCCCTGGCCGCGGCCCGCTACGTCTACACCCAGGCGATCCACCACCACGGCACCGGCTTCCTCCCCTCCCGGCGCCCCGACGGCTGGGGCATCCGCGGCCTGCGGCCGGGCTGGGAACCGGACTGGCCCGGGGCGACGTGCCGGCCCTGGACCGGGACGCTGGAGGCGATGGCACTTTTCCACGCCACCCACGAACCGCCACGGCGCAGCGAAGCGAAGCTTGTCCAAACCGTCGCCGCAGCCCGCTTCTGACACCGCCCACCGCCGTCGCGGACACCCGCCTCGGGGGCTGCGGACGACGGGGACGCGCGGCGGACGCCGGGGAACCGACCGATGCACGGTGGGCGGTCCGATCCTCAGCGTGCGGGGTCGACCCACGGTGCCGCAGGCGGCCGTGCCGTGGACTTCCCGGCCACTGCCTCCAGGTCCCGTGCGGCGTTGTGCAGCAGTCTGTGGGCGAGGTCCGACAGGGCTCGTGCCGCTGCCAACTCGTCGCCGATTTCCGGGATGTTCGGGTCGGCGGGACTCTTGCGGGCATCGCCTCTGCCCCGCAGTCCGGAGGTGTCCTCGGTGCGCAACCGTGCCTCCGCGTGCGTACGCACCGTCACATTGTCCGCCACATCGTCCTCGGTATTCTCGCTGAGGAAGATATCCACGGTCCATCGCTTCGTGGCCGCCATGATCCTCGCCTCCAACACGTCGGTGTTCCCTTTCAGCATCCGCCGCACCGGCGTGACGTGCCACCAAAGGTCCTGACAAGGCGTTTCACGTGTCCGTGGGGTGACGAGGCAGGCCACGCCGACCTCGACGCGGGTTGCGGTAGGCCGGACGCCGAGTTCGGTGCGCGGGCCGGGGCGCGGCCCGGCCCGCGCGCTGCCGTCACCGGAATCCGGCGCTGTGCCGCACCCGAGGTCATCCGAGGGGTTGCGGCGGCGAGACCGCGAAGTACCCGCCGCACATCGGCAATTGCGCGCCGGCGGTGCGTGTGATCGTCACGGGGAGCGCTCCGGATGATGATGTCCGCGCACGGTGCGCCAGCGTGACCGCATCTGCTCGACGAGGTCGTCCCATTGGTGCCGGACCTCGTCCTGTGACGGGCGCAGGCCCTGGCGGATGCGGACGAGTTCGTCTCGTACCTCCCGCCCCAGCGCCGCCGAGACGACGAGAACGAGCATGGCGCCGAAGAGGAGGGTGGCCATGCCGAAGACCGCGCCGGCCGCACCGTGACGGGCGGCGTAGGCGTCGAACAAGCGCGGCAGGTAGACGGTGGCGGCCACCGAGTAGGCCGCGGTCAGGACGCCCGCGGAGAGGGCGAACGGAAGCAGGGTTGCCGGGGCGAGCCGCTTCGCGGAGATGATCCAGCCACTCCAGACGAGGAACGCCGTGGTCAGCGGTACCTCGCACACGGCGGCCGCCAGTCCCAGGGGCGTCCCACCCAGGACCACGTAGAGCCATCCGACGGCCGCGGTGTAGAAGCCGAGCACGCAGATCCACCCCAGACCGTAGCGTGTGTTGCGAACACCGAGCGGCTTCAGTTCCCAGGTCTGTTCGAACAATCGCTGCACGGTTCGGGAGAAGCTCAGCGCCGAGATCGCCAGGAACACCGTTCCGAAGACGCCGAGGCCGGTGGTCGTGGCGTCGGCGGTGAACACCGACCGTACGGCGTCCGCGCCTCCATCGGTCAGTCCGTAGCGATTGACGATGCGATCCGCGGTCTCACTGCCGAAGACCGTGCCGCTCATCACCGTGAGCGGGAGCACCGCGGTCAGTGCGCCGGAGGCCAAAGCCATCGAGCGGTCGAAACCCGCGATCTTTTGGAACCGGTTGACGACACGCAACATGAATGCCGGACGCAACCAGAACGTCAGTGTCCTGATGAGCCGCCGGCGATTGTTCTCCGCCGTCCCGTCCTCCGGTGATCAAGGGATGTATGTGGCGAAGCGAGCATAAAGGAGCTTCCCTCGCGAAACGGAGAGCGACACCGTGAACGACGTGTCGTCGTTCACGGGCCGGCGGAGCCCGTCGGTCGATCGCGGCGCCCACGGTGCCCGCAGTCCGGCGGTGTCTTCGGTGTGATGCGCGCTTCCGCCTCGCGCGGCTCGTGCCCGCTCGCCGGCCCCGCTCCCTCAACCGCGACACGATCGACATCCGCCGGGGAGCCCGATCCTGCCGAAATGCGGCATATCCAGCGGGACATCGTGATCGCGTGGCATGCTCGGCTTGCACCCGAATCGCCGCCCGATCCGTGTCGGGCGGGTATTCGTCGAGGGAGGGGTGTTCGTTGATCGACTACCACGCCCACCTGGCCGTCCTCGAACGACTGCGGGCGGACGCCGCCGGCGCCGTCGCGACCGCACCGGCCGGACCGGACCGCGACGCTCTCGCGGACGTGCTCGCGGCGGTCGGCACGGAGGAGGACGCGGCGCTGCTCGGCACGTTCGTGGACCACGTCATCGTCCAGGCGGCGTCCGACGGCACCGAATCCGATCTCCTGGCCCGAGCCGCGGCGTTGTGGACGCGCGGCCTGGACCTGTACACGGCGGTCGGACAGGTCCGCGACGCCGTCGAGCAGGCTCTGACCGCACCCGAAGTACCGGGCGCGGTCGACGAGTTCAACGCCGCCACCGCCCTCCTCGCGGCCGGGATCCCGGAGGCCCGGGATCTCACGGCCCGCGCCCTCGCCCTGCGCGAGGACCTGCGTCCGCTGAAACACATCCCGCCGCACCCCCGACAGGACGACCTGCCGTTGACGGCGTGGAACTGGGGCGATGTGTTCCTCGCCCGCCGCGGCGACGCGTACGTCCGGACCATGTTCGACGCCGCGCGCGAACCCGGCGAAGTGGCCTGCGCGTTCGGTGTCCTGGCCGCCTACGGGGGCAACGCCGCCGGATCGGCCTACCAGGGCCGGGCGGTCGGCGGGCCGCGTCGCAACCACCGCTTCCGCGACCGGCTGGCCCGAAACGCGATCGGCTCGTGGTGCGCTCGGCACTACGCGCTGCCGACACCTGGGCAACTCGCCACCCGCCTGGCCGGGTTCGACGCCGACTCGGCGGCGATCCGACTGCTGGGCGAGGCGCTCGCACACGCCTACGACCCGGACCGCACCCCGTCGCCGCCCGACCCGGCGCTCGGAATCCGGCGCGTGAGGGACCAACTGGCCGCCTACGACACCATCCGCCGCCCCGCGCTCCCGACCCCGCCCCTACCCGAGATCGCGATACGGATCGCGGCCGGTGCCGCGGGCGGCGCGCCGACCCCCGACACCGGCAAGTCCTGGCCGCGATCCGGTGACGACGGCTCCGGTACCGGCTCCGGCACGGGCACCGGCGTCACCGGGACCGACGGGAGCGACCAGACCGGCACCGACAAGTCCGGGGACGGTGGTTGCCTGGCCTTCCTCGGCGCCCTCATCGTCACCTCTCTGGTCCTGGGCATCGCCTGCCTCGTCGGTCTGGCCACCAAGGGCGACTGTGGCAAGGGCATCGAGGACGTGTGGGACGCGGTGACCGGAAAGCCGAAGGGCGGCGACAACGGCGAACCCCCGCCGGCGGTCACGCAGGAGCAACTTGCCGTGTTGGCCACCACCGACGGTGGCCCGCACTTCGCGCAACACCTCTTCGAGGTGCAACTCGTCCTGTGGCAGGCGTTCGACCAGGCCCTCGACTACCTCGCGCTCGTCGGTCTGGTGCCGCCCGACGACCTGGCCATGGCCTCGCCCCTGTACGGCCAATTCGTCTCTCTGCCCGCCCGGCCCGCCTGGCCGCTGCGGCCGGTCGCCGCGCCCGAGACCGGCTACTTCCTGGATCCCACGGCACCCGTCGAGAACCCGCAGGAGCAACCGTCCCCGTACCCGACCGGAGCCGACCCCTCGGTGTTCGTCGACCCCACGCCGGGGGCGGCCTTCCGCACCGGGCCCGGGATCGCGCTGGCGCTGCTGTGGCAGATCGCCCGGGGGGAGCACGACAGCGTCAACCTCGACCTCGACGCGGACCGGGGCTTCGGACACCGCTGCTGGACGGTGCCGGACGGCCGATCGGTGCTGGAGGACCCGATACCCGTCGTCGACCTCGGCTACGGCGAACTCTGACACAGGAGGCGCGGCCATGCCCGAACCCGACCCCCATCGCGACGTCCCGGCGCCGCCCAGCACCTACCTGGTCATCCCCTACTTCCCGGGCGACCGCGGCGACCCCAAGACGGATCGCCCCGTGCCCGCGCCCGCGGTGTCGTACGCGTGCCCGTCCATCCACGTCACCGGTACCCCCGCCCCCGGCGTATTCCGGCCCGCGGAGCCGTTCCGGGTCGCGGTGGAGGTGGCCAACTTCGGCGTGGGCACCAGCGCCGCGGCGGTGAGCGTCATCGTATGGTGGTCCACCGCGACCAGTGGCTTCACCGACCTGCGCTGGTTCGGACAGGCCGTCGTCGCGGTGCCCTCGCACGGCGGCCGGGCCACGACCGTGCCGATGACCAACTCCATCCCGGCCGACGCGGGGCCGCACGTATGCCTGCTGGCCCGCGCGACCGCGGTGAACACGCCACTGCCGGCCGGCGCCGGCCCGGACCCGGTCCACGACCCGCACTGGGCCCAGCTCAACCTCGTCACCGCGCCCGTGCCCCCGGGGCAGGCCCCGTTCCCCTTCGACTTCGCCTGGTCGGCGGGCAACCCCGGGGCGCGGACCGCCCGGTACGTGGTCAGCGCCCGGCCGACGGGGGCGGTCGTGCTGCGCACGCTCGCCCGAACCCTGGATGCCCGCCCCGTAGTCGCCGACGACCTGCGCTTGGTGGTGGACGGCGAGGAAGGACCCCGGGTGTTGGAACTGGAGGCCGGGGAAAGCCGGGAACTGCGGCTCGCGGGCATCCTGGGCACCCCACTGGAACGGGGTACGTTCACCGCGATCGACATCGTCCAGGAGGACGTGACCGGGGACGGCGACGGCGACGGCCGGATCGTCGGCGCCGTCGGCCTGATCCTGCGCGCGGACACCGGCGACGGGCGCGCCGCGCCGAGCTGAGCACATCGCGCCAGGCGACACCGGCGCCCCTTCGTGGCGCGGTGGATGCCGCCGCCTTCGCCCATCGGCCGGTCGACGTCGAGTTGGACGACGGTGCGGCCTAGTCCGTGCGCAGCGCCGTCAACACGTCCAGGTTCGCGGCGCGGCGCGCGGGCCAGGCCGCCGCGAGCACGCCGACCACGGCGGCGAGCAGCAGGAAGATCAGCACCCGGTCCCAGGGGATCACCACGGTCAGATCCTTGGTGGAGCGGGCCATGCCCTTGACGGCGCCGATGCCCGCGATCAGGCCAAGGACGACGCCGAGCAGGCCGCCGAACACGGAGATGATCAGGGATTCCAGGCGGATGACGCGCCGGGTGCGGCGTCGGTCGAGGCCGATCGCGCGCATCATGCCGATCTCACGGGTGCGTTCGAACACGGACATGGCCAGGGTGTTGACCACGCCGAGCACCGCGATGACGATCGCCATGGACAGCAGGCCGTAGACGATGTTGAGCATGATGTCGAAGAGCTTGTTGAAGTCCTTGCGGACCTCCTTCGAGGTCTGCACGTTCACCGCCGGACTGTTGCCGACGGCCTTGCGGAGCGCGTCCCGCATGCCGGCCCGGTGTTGCGGGGCGACCTTCGCGAGGACGTAGTCGTCGCCGACGACGTCGATGTGCGGGGTCAGGGTGGTGAGTGAGACGGTGAGGGCGCCGAGCAGCGGTGCCTCGTCGTAGATGCCGTCGATCGGCAGGCGGGTGCGCTGTCCGTCCGGGAAGGTGAGCGAAACGGGCGTACCCACACGCCACTTGCGCTCGTCGGCGGTCTGCTTGGAGACCAGCAATCCGGTCGCCAGTGACTTCGGCCCGCCCTGGACGAACTTCGTCGCCAGTACGGAGAACGCGCTCGCCGGATCGACGGCGGTCACTCGAAGCTCCTTGCCGTCGGCCGTCATCCGCGCCTCGCGGACCGGGCTGACGGCGGTGACGCCCGGTACCTTCGCGACCGCCGCGGCGATCTCCGGTGCCAGGGTCTGCCCCTCCGCCGACGAACTCAGCGCGAATTCGGCGGTGATGCCCTTGGACAGGGTGCGGTCGACGAGTTGCTTGAGCGAGGTGCCGAACACGGTCAGGGACGTGACCAGGACCATGCCGATCATCAGGGCGGACGCGGTGGCGGCGGTGCGGCGCGGGTTACGGGCCGCGTTCTGGTGGGCGAGCCGGCCCTCGACGGGGTGCACGCGGCGCAGCAGGGCGCCGAAACAGCGGATCACGGGGCCGGCCAGGAGCGGGGTGAACACGATGACGCCGATCAGCACTATGCCCGCGCCGCCCATCACCGTGAACACCTTCGCGTTGCCTCGGGCCGAGCCCTTGATGCCGGCGACGAGGACGAGGCCGCCGAGGGCGACGGTCAGGACGCCGGCGATGTTGCGTCGGCGCAGGCCGGACGCGGCCGGCGGCAGGTTCGTGCGCAGCGCGGCGACGGGCGGGATCTTGGCCGCGCGATGTACCGGCAGCCAGGCGGCGAGCAGGGTGACGCCGACGCCGACGAGCAGGCTCCACAGCGCGGTGGTGCCGGAGACGACGGTCGGCCCGGGCGCGAGTTCGGCGCCGACACCGTTGAGGATCGAGCGCAGGCCGACGGCCAGGGCGATGCCGACGAGGAAGCCGCCGAGCCCGGCGACCACGCCGACGGCGAGGGCCTCGGCCATCACCGAGCGGGTCACCTGTCGGCGGGTGGCGCCGATGGCGCGCAACAGCGCGAGTTCGCGGGTGCGTTGGGCGACGAGCATGGCGAAGGTGTTGGCGATGATGAAGCTGCCCACGAACAGTGCGATGCCGGCGAACACCAGGAGCAGGGTGCGCAGCGACGCGATGTCCTTGTTCACCTTGTCGCGGTCGTCTTGGCGCAGCTTGTCGCCGGTGACGGCCTCGGCGCCGTCGGGCAGCAACGGAGCGGCGGCCGCGCGCAGTTGCTCCTGCGAGGTGCCGGGTCGGGCGGACAGGCGCAACTCGCCGTAGACGCCGGGTTCCAGGAAGAGTTCCTGTGCGGTGGCGGTGTCCATGAGGGTGAGCGAGCCGCCCGCCTGTACGGCGGCGCTGTCGGTGGTGAAGACGCCGACCACGGTCCGGTCGAGCACCGGGCCGCGGGCGACGACGCGGATACGGTCGCCGACCCCGTATCCGGCGGCCTTCGCGGTCGCGGTGTCGAGGGCCACCTCGCCGGCCTTGGTGGGCAGGCGGCCGGCGGTCAGGGTGTAGCGGGGGTCCTTGCCGTCGGGGCCCGGCAGCGCGTTGGCACCGACCGCGTTGGACTTCTTGCGGACCAGGCGGCCGTCGCGGTCGACCACGGCGGTGAAGCCGGTGGCGTGTCCGGTGACCGACGCGGCGCCGGGCAGCGCGCGGAGTCTGGCGGTGAGGGCCTCGTCCAGGCGCGGGATCCGGAGGTGGTCGACGGCGTACTTGGTCCCCCGTACGTCCACCGAGACGGTGCGGTGGTCGCGCAGTGCGGCGTCGGTCATGGCCTGCTTGAGCGTGTCGCCGAAGACCAGGACGGCCGAGACGAACGCGACGCCGAAGACGACGGCGAGTGCGGTGAGGGTGAGGCGCACCTTGTAGGCGACGAGGTTGCGCAGGGAAGTGCGAAGCAAGGTCGCTTCCTTCGAAGAGGCCGGGTGGGGAGGGTTCAGTGGGTGAACGCGGAGGCGCCGGCGGCGGGCGCACCGGGTGTGGTCGGCTTGTGGTTGAAGCGGCGCATGCGCTCCAGCACGCGGTCGGCGGTGGGATCGGTCATCTCGTCGACGATCCGGCCGTCGGCGAGAAACAGGACGCGGTCGGCGTACGAGGCGGCGACGGCGTCGTGGGTGACCATCACGACGGTCTGGCCGGTCTCGGTGACCGACGCGCGCAGGAAGTTCAGCACCTCGGTGCCGGAGTGCGAGTCGAGGTTGCCGGTGGGCTCGTCGGCGAAGACGATCTCGGGACGCCCGGCGAGCGCGCGGGCGCAGGCGACGCGTTGTTGTTGGCCGCCGGACAGTTGCGCGGGCCGGTGGTCGAGTCGGTGGCCCAGGCCGACGGTCTCGACGACCTTGGCCAGCCACGCGGGATCGGCGCGGCGGCCGGCGATGTCGAGCGGCAGGGTGATGTTCTCCAGGGCGGTCAGCGTCGGGAGCAGGTTGAACGCCTGGAAGACGAAGCCGAGTCGGTCGCGGCGCAGGTGGGTGAGGCCGGTGTCGTCGAGGGACGCGAGTTCGACGTCGCCCAGGCGCACCGAGCCGCCGGAGATCCGGTCCAGGCCCGCCATGCAGTGCATCAGTGTGGACTTGCCGGAGCCGGAGGGGCCCATGATCGCGGTGAATCGGGCCCGGTGGAAGCCGACGGACACGTCGTCGAGGGCGCGAACCTCGGTCTCGCCCTCGCCGTAGGTTTTCCGCAGGGCGGTGGCGATGGCGGCGTAGGGGGGTGTGCTCATGTGGTTCTCCGGGGAGTTCGGTTCGGAATCTCGGTTGGGATTTCGGTTGGGATTTCGGTTGGGATGTCGGGTTCGGGCTCGGGGTTCGGGCTCGGGCTCGGCCTCGGGCCTGCTTCGGGTTCGCGGTTCGCCCGGGGTGGGTGGGCCCGCCCGGGGTGGGCGGGCCCTGATCGACATTTATTAGATCGACTGGTCGGTCTAACTTAACGAGACGATTCGGCGCCGCCGTCGACCGAGTGGGGGAGGCGGGACTACGTCTCAGGGTGGACGGACGGGCCTGCGGATGGACCGGGAGTCGGGTCCGCGCGGCTTCACCGCGCCATCGCCCGCGCGTGCACCGCCTCGACCGCCTGGCGCGCCGAAACCATCGAACCGTGTTGCCAGCCCAGCGTGTTGCTGATCCAGTCGCCGGCGAACAGGACCCGTCCGGTGGGTCGGGTGAGCGGTCGATACGCCGGATCGTTCACCGCGTTCAACGGATCGGCCGCCGCCCACCCGGCCTCGAGGAACGGCTCGCGCCCCCACAACACCGAGAACGAACTCGCCAACTCCGTACGGGCCTTGGCCCCGTGCACGTGCTCGTTGCGAGCCACCGCCAGGGCGGCTCGACGCGCCGGCGACAGCGCCTCCAGCGGGCGTGCGTCGTCGAAGTAGGCGACCATCGTGCCCCGTCCGCCGTGGTAGCCGTGCGAGGGATACCACAACGACGCGTCGTCACCGTACGAGGTCAGCCCGCCGTAGATCGCGAAGTCGTCCTCCCACCACCGACTGCGGTATTCGAGGCCGATCTTGCCGGGGCGTTGCGGGATGAACCTTCCCAGCAGTTCCGTCACCTCCGACGACAGGCCCGCGATGCGCGCGGCCACGTGCGGAGGGGTCGTGACGATGCAGTGGTCCGCGTCCAGTACGCCGCTCGGAGTGCCGCTGCCCGAGGCGCCGCGATAGGTCAGCCGCGTCCCGGTCGGGCCGTCGGTGATCGCGGTGACCTCGACGCCGCACCGGATGCGCGACCGGCCGACCGCGTCCGCCAGCGCCGCGGCTATCCGGTCCATCCCTCCCACGGGCTGGAGCAGTGTGGACGCCATGTCGAACTCCGCGTCAAGGGCCAGGTGTCCGGTCACCTGCCGGGCGAACACCCGGTCGAGCGAACCCGGCGGCGGCAGCGGCTCGCCCGGCGCTCCCGCCGCCCCCGGATTCACCGCGAACCCGCGACGCCTGGGATCGGCCCGGTAGGCCCAGCCCTCGGCCCGGTCGCCGAGCCCGCCCATCGACCGCAGGAACTCCAACAGCCGTTCCTTGTCGGCCGCGGACAACCGGGCATCGAGCACACCCTGATCGGTCACCTTCGCGAGTAACTCCGCGACGATGCCGTACGCGTCCGCCCGGGCGGTCAACATCCGTACCGGACCGGAAGCCTGCGGGTCGTATACGAACGTGCTCGTGTTGGACACCGCGAACACCTCGAGCGGCACGCCCAGTTCGCGACAGTACCGGGTGCTGACCGTCCACTGCGGCAACATCGCCGGACCCGCGTTGAAGTACTCGCCCGGCGCGAATCGCGCCTGCTGGGTATTGCCGTCCAGGTCGGTGAGCCGATCGCCGGGGCGCAGCGTCAGGTTCCGACCGCCGATGCGAGGGCGGGCCTCCAGGACCGTGACGTCGTATCCGGCCTTGCGCAACTCGTAGGCCGCGGTCAGGCCGGCCACCCCGGCGCCGACCACCGCCACCCGCGCCGCGCTGCGCCCGGTGAGGGTGAAATCGGACGCGCGCGGCGCCCGGAACGGCGGCGTCGCCGCGCTCGCCGCGGTCGGCGCCAGACCGATCGCGCCCATCGCGGCGAACGCCGCCCCGGCGCCGCCCACCGCCCCCACCGTTTGCAGGAACCCGCGTCGGGTCACCGCCGATTCGGGTCGTGATCGTGGTTGTCGGGACTCCGTCATGTACATGCCTCCTCGGAGGAATACGGAAGACCTCGATTTAATTAATCGAGTGGTCGGTCTATTATTAGCACGAGCCGGACCCGGTCACACCACCGTGGCGGCCGACAACGCGAGGCCCCACCCGGCGTCGCGTCCGGCGGGGGCCGGACCGCGCCGCGATAAGGTGAACACCCATGCGCACAGTCGATCCCGTCAAGCACGCAGCCAAACGCCGCCAGATCCTGGAGGCCGCCGCGGCATGCTTCGGCGAGAAGGGGTTCCACGGCACCCGCACCGCCGACATCTGCGCACGCGCGGGGATGAGCCCGGGCAACGTCTTCCACTACTTCCCGAGCAAGCACGCCATCATCGTCGCGCTGATCGAGAACGAGGGCGCCGAGACCGCCGACTACCTCGCCGAACTCGCGGAGGCGAAGGACCCACTCGCCGCGCTGCTCGGCCTGATCGACACCGTCGTCGGCCTCGCCGCCGACCCCGCGTTCGCCGGCCTGACCCTCGACACCGCCGCCGAGGCCCAACGCGACGAGCACATCGCCGGCCTCCTGGCCCACAACGACCGCCGACTCCGCGCCGGCGTCGCGGACCTGCTGCGCCGGGCCGCCGCGGCCGGGCAGATCGACGACACCCTGGATCCGGTGGCCGCCGCGACGTGGATCGCCGCGTTGATCGACGGCGTGTTCGCGCGGGTGGCCACCGACCCGGACTTCGCCCCCCGTGACCAGGCCCCGTTCCTGCGCCTGCTGCTCACCCGCTTCCTCGCGGCGCGCTCCGACTGAGCGAGAGGCAGGACGACGGACCACGAGGCCGTGGCGCCGCCACGCCCGGCGAGCACGGTTCGATGTCCACCACGACCGTCTCGGCGAGTTCGCCCCCGCCGGCCCCGTCCCGCGGGTCGTCCCCGGCGGCCGGGACATCGGGCGAGGACCGTCCGATTTCACCGGTGCGCAACCGCCACCGCGGTCACCGTCGCCGGTACGGGTCCTACGGCCCGGCACCGGGGTCGGGAACGGTCGTTGTACCCCGTGGCGTCATCCGTTGTCGCATCCCGTGCCGTGGGGTGCGAGACGCCCACCCGAAAGGGGCCCTTTCCATGTCCACCGCACTCTCCGACGATCTCAAGAGGCTCGTCGACGACAGTCCCGTCTTCGCGACGGTGGCCACGGTCCAGCCCGACGGCAGCCCGCAGTTGTCGGTGACCTGGCTCAAGCGTGACGGTGACGACCTGCTGATCTCCACGACCGTGGGCCGCAGGAAGGAGCGGAACCTGCGCAGGGACCCGCGCGTCACCGTGATGATCAACCCGCACAACGCGCCGTACACCTATGCCGAGGTGCGTGGAGAGGCCACGCTCACCACCGAGGGAGGCGCGGAACTGATCGACGAACTCTCCCGCAAGTACACGGGCAAGGACTACGCGGACTTCAACCCCGCCTCCGCCGACGACGCCCAACGCGTCGTCGTCCGGGTCACTCCGCGCAAGGTCGTCGGCTCGATCTAGGCACCCGGCTCCCGAGCCGACGGCCGGCGGGGCGTGAAAGTCCCCCGGGCGCGCACTTCTTCCGGGTGACGAAGTCGCTCGTCCGCCGACACGCGGCCACCTCGGCATCGCTCTCCCCGAGTCGCGGCGGTTCGACGAAGCCGAGCCGGCCCCGGCGCTCGTGTCGCGTCGAAGGCTCCGAGGGGCGGGGCGGCCCCGGAGGGCCGTTCGGGGGGCACGGCGCGACGACAGTGGCGGGGGCCGGGCCGC
>NZ_JBHTVA010000010.1:8299-142715 GCF_042793325.1 Embleya sp. NPDC056575 | reverse complement strand
TCGACTACGCCGAGCCGGCCCCGGCGCCCGTGCCCCGTCGAGGGCGCCGAGGGGCTTGACGCACACTTCGCTTTGTGTGCGACACGGCCACTTTCAAGGATCGCCGTCACGGGTCGGCCGGGAACTCATCCGATCGGTAGGCAGATCGCCCACGCGTGGACGGCGGCACCGGGAGCGGGGTCGTTGACGGCGCCGGTCCTGCCGCGCCGGGTGGGTGGTGCGCCGGCGCGGCCGTGCCCGTGTCAGGAGTGGGTGGCGGGACTGTCGGTGGGCTTTGTGGCGCCGGCGACGATGGCCTGGAGCGCCGCGACGTGCCCGTCGAAGGCGTTCCGGCCGGCGCCGGTCAGGCGGGCGCGCACCTTGCGGCGACCGCTGCTGACGCGGCGCTCGGTGGTTGCGTATCCGGCCTCTTCGAGGGTGGCGAGTTGTTTGGACAGCGCGGATTCGGAGAGCCCCAGTCGGTCCTTGAGGTAGGCGAACTCCGCCCAGTCGGTGGCGGCCAGCGTCGCCACCAGCGTCAACCGGGTGCTGGGGTGGATCAGTTCGTCGAACCGCGGCGCCGTCATGCCCGCGCCCACCGGCGCAGAACGCTCAGGATGTCCGGTCCGCCGAACCCGATGACGGCGGCGATCGGCACTGCGGCCCAGATGGCGGCGTGCTCCGCGCCGTCGGCGTCCAGTGCAAGCGCGGCGGCGATGGTGGCGCCGACGAGCACGACCAGCATGCCGACCACCACCAGTGGGGTGCGGTGCCCGGCGACGGCCGCGCTGACCTGCACCCGGCCGGTGCGTCGGCGTCCGCCGAGCAGGCGCGTCGCGACGATCGCGTGACCGGAGCCGAAGACCGCAGCCGCGGTTGCGCCCAGCCACGGCCATACGCTGCCGAGCACGCCCAGCACGATCCAGGCGGCGGCCATCGCCCACCAGTAGCCGCGGGGCAGACCGACTTCGTCGGCCACGTGGCGCCGGGCACGGTCGACGGCGTCCAGCGCGGCGCGGGCCTGCTCCGGAGCGGTGTCGGTCATGATGGAACCTCACTTTCCTGGTGGGAAAGTAAGCATCCGACTTTCCCACCGGGAAAGTCAAGGGCCATCGGACGGGCGAACGATGACGTCGCGGCGGTTCGTAGGGTTGGCCGTGCGTCCGGTTCGCGGACGCGCGTCCGGGCGGATGGCTCGCGGACGGTTTCGCACAGTGAGGGAGTCGGGGCATGGCGACGCGTAAACAGGAGATCTCCGAGGAGACGCGCAGGCGCCTGACGGAAGCGGCGTTCGAACTCGTCGCGGAGGGCGGTGCGACGGCGATGTCGATCCAGGCGGTGGCGACGTTGTCCGGGATCAGCCGAGGCTCCGTGGCCTGGCACTTCGGCTCGAAGGACGGCCTGCTGGTGGCGGTGGTGGAGGACGCCTTCCGCCGGGGAACGGAGTTCCTGCGGGCGCGTCTGGCCGAGGAGTCGCCGGGTGCGGCCGCGTTGATCTCGGCGAACTTCGCGTTGATGTCGCGTCCCGAGGCGCGGATCTACGGCACCCTCCTGCTGGAGGCGGTGACTCGGGATTCGGCGGTGGGACGGGCGTACGCGTCGCAGTACGTCGCGCTGCGGCGGCTGTACGCGGACTACCTGCGGGAGGTCGCCCCCTCGTCGACGGACGGACCGGATCCCGACTCCTTGGCGGTCGCGCTGCTCGGCACCAGCCTGGGGATCAATCTCCAGCATCGCCTCGACCCGGACGCGGTCGACCGAGCCGGGGCCGTCCGAGCCGTGGAGGCCGTCTACTCCGCCGCCCTGCCCTCCGTCGGCCGCGAGGGTGGCGGCGCGAACACTTAGAGTCCGCGACCCTCGCAGCCTCGGCGCGACCCGATCCCACGGCCCACAACCACTTGCTGTGTTGAGCGTCCAATAATATGTTGGACGTCCAATGAGAGGTGGGTGGTCGCGCCATGCAGACCATGCGGTTGATCGATCTGACCAGGACCCTGGACCCGGCCGACCGGGAACTCCTGCCGGAAGGAATGCGCACGCTCGCGGGGGTGGTGGCTCCCGACATCACGTACGCGCATCCCACCGGCGCCGGCCGGCAGGAATTCGCCCGTGCCATGGCGTGCCGCGTCGAGGACCTGCCGGACGGGGAGGGGTGGGGCTCGGAGACGCTCGACGGATTCAGTTCGCACCTGGGGACACACGTCGACGCCCCGTTGCACTACGGCTCGACCTGCGAGGGTCGCCCCGCTCGTACCATCACCGACATCGCCCTGGACGAACTGTGGTGTGAGGCGATCGTGCTCGATCTGCGCGAGCACTGCCGGCCGAACACCGTGATCCCGGTCGCGTCTCTGGAGGCCGCGATCGCGGACACCGGCGTGGACGTCCCCCCGGGCGGCGCCGTGCTGTTGCGCACCGGACAGGAGCGATTCGGGCCCGGTGACCCGGAGTTCTTCCAATACCCGGGGATGAGTCGCGAGGGCACCCTGTTCCTGGCCGACCGGGGCGCGAAGGTGCTCGGCTCCGACGCGGCCGGCTGGGACCTGCCCTTCCCGGTCATGGCGCAGGCCTTCCGAACGGGCGGCGACAACGCGGTGCTGTGGGACGGGCATCGCGCCGGCCGCGAGCGCGAGGTCTTCATCGTCCAGCAACTGGCCAACCTGGCCGCGTTGCCGCCGGCCGGGTTCCGGGTGGCGTTCTTCCCGCTGAAGCTGGCGCGAGCCAGCGCGGCCCCCGCCCGCGTCGTCGCGTTCGTGTGACCCGAACCCTTCCGCCAGGAGCCTCGTTGTGAAACTTGCCACCGTCGTCCACCGCGCGAGCGAGCACGCGGCCGTCGTGCTGGAGAGCGAACGCCGGCTCGTCCTGCTCGATCGCGCCGCCCACGTCCCGCCCAGGGAAGCCGCCCTCCCGCTGCGTTCGGTACTGGACGTCATCGAGGGCGGCGACCACGCTCGGGACGCCATCGACCGCATCCTCGCCGATCCGCCCGAGGCGGCCGTCGTCGACTTCGACGACGTGCGCTGGCGCTCGCCCCTGCCCACGCCGCCGCAGATCCGCGACTTCGGCGGCTTCATGGAGCACTTCCGCAACGCCCGCGCCCGCATGGAGGGCGTGCCCGCCCACACCGTCGAGCTGCCGCGGGTCCAGCTCGAACGTCCTCTGTACTACATCGCCAACCGGCTCGCGGTCGCCGGCCACGAGACCGATGTGCACTGGCCCTCGTACTCGAAGGTACGCGACTACGAACTGGAGTTCGCCTGCGTCCTCGGACGAGGTGGCATCGACATCCCCCGCGACGACGCCGCCGCGCACATATTCGGCTACACCGTCTTCAACGACTTCACCGCGCGCGACACCCAGCGCGAGGAGATGGCCACCGGCCTGGGCCTGAGCAAGTGCAAGGACTTCACCGACGCGAACGTGCTCGGGCCCTGGATCGTCACCGCCGACGAACTCACCGACCCGTACCGCCTGAAGATGGTGGCGCGGATCAACGGCACCGAGGTCAGCCGAGGCACCAGCGCCGACATGGACCACACCTTCGCCGACATGATCGCCTTCGCCTCCACCGGCACCCGACTGTACCCGGGCGAGGTGCTGTGCTCCGGCACGGTGCCCACCGGTTGCGGCGTCGAGCACGGCCGATTCCTCGAACCCGGCGACACCGTCGAGCTGGAGGTCTCCGGTATCGGCGTGCTGCGCAACACGGTGGTGACGACGTGAACCCCGCGCCCACCGACGACATCGTGATCATCGGCGTCGGCTGCACCGCCTTCGGCCGCCACACCGACCACACCGCCGCCGACCTCGCCCGACAGGCCGTCACCGGCGCCCTCGCCGACGGCCGGATCGCCCCCCGCGAGATCGGCGCCATCTTCTACGCCACCGTCAGCCAGAAGGCTCTCGACGGCCAACACATGATCCCCGGCCAAGTGTCCCTGCGCCCCGCAGGACTCACCCACGCCCCGGTCGTCAACGTCGAGAACGCCTGCGCCGGCGGCGCCAGCGCGTTGTGGCTCGCCATCGCCCACGTACGCGCGGGGATGTCCGACACGGCTCTGGCCGTGGGCGTCGACAAGCTGGTGTGCGCCGACGCGGCGCGCGGCCTGACCGTCTTCGACGGCGCCCTGGACGTGAGCCGCCGTGCGGAGACCCTCGCCGGCCTGCGCGCCCTCTCCGAGACCCCGGCATCCCCCGGTGCCCCGGGCGACCGCTCCGTGTTCATGGACGTCTACGCCTCGCTGGCCCGCGCCCACATGGAGCACTTCGGCACCACCCGCGAGCAACTGGCCGCCGTAGCCGCCAAGAACCACGCCCACTCGGTCCACAACCCCCGCGCGCACTACCGCAGGGCCTTCACCGCCGAACAGGTCCTGGCCGCACGCGAGGTGGCCCCGCCGCTGACCGTCCCGATGTGCTCACCGGTCAGCGACGGCGCCGCGGCGGCAGTGGTCATGCGTGCCGACACCGCCCGCACCCGACCCGGCTACGCGCGTGCGGTTCGCGTACTCGCGAGCGCCCTGCTCTCGGGCAGCGACCGCCCCGCCGACCGGGTCGACCTCCACATCGGCCGCCGAGCGGCACTTGCCGCCTACGAACAGGCGGGCATCGGGCCCGACGACGTCGACGTCGCCGAAGTACACGACGCGACCGCCTTCGGTGAGATCCAGCAGATCGAGAACCTCGGTTTCTGCGCGGTCGGCGACGGTGGCCCCTGGTCGCTGTCCGGCGCCGGCGCGCTGGGCGCACGCCTACCCGTCAACCCCTCCGGCGGCCTGGAGTCACGCGGACACCCGGTGTCCGCCACCGGCCTCGCGCAGATCTTCGAACTCGTCACCCAACTGCGCGGCGAAGCCGGAACCCGGCAGGTCCCAGGCGCGCGGATCGCCGCCGCGGAGAACGGCGGTGGGCTGTACGGCATCGAGGAGGCCGTCGCGGCCGTCACCATCCTGGGAGGCACCCGGTGAACACACCCCCGACGCCCGACGCCGCACACCGCGACAGCGGCTACGCCCGACTGATCCTCTCAGCCTTGCGCCGCCACCCCGACCGTCCGGCCTTCCGCTGGACCGCGGAGGGCCGGCCACACACCCTCACCTACCGCGAGACCGCCGAACGCATCGAGCGGGTCGCCGCCGCGCTCGGTCGACTGCGAACCACCCCCGACCGCGCGGTGGCCCTGCTCACCGGTCCCCGACCCGAGGCGTTCACCACCATGGCCGCCGCCTGCCTCGCGGGAATCCGCTTCACCGCGCTGCATCCTCTCGGCACCAGCGACAACGACGCGTACGTCCTCCGCGACAGCGGCGCCGACCTGCTCATCGTCGACGAGACCCGGTTCGCCGAACGCGCCGCGACGGCCCGCACCACGACCACTGTCGTCACGCTGAACGAACTCGCCGACCAGGCCGCGCACATCACCCCCACCACACGGGATCCGCGCGGACCGGCCTGCTACCTCTTCTACACCGGGGGCACCACCGGCGAACCCAAGGGCGTCGTCCTCGGCGACCGCTCACTGACCGCGAACGCCTGGGCCGGCACCACCTGGTCCTGGCCCGAGCGGACCACCTTCCTGATCACCACTCCCATGTCGCACGCCGCCGGCCTGCTCATCGCCCCCGGCCTGCTGCGAGGCGCGACCTTCGTCATCCACCCCGGATTCGACCCCGACCGAGTCCTCGACGCCGTCGAACACGACGGCGTCGACACCACCTTCCTCGTGCCCACCATGCTCTACACACTCCTCGACCACCCGCGCACCCGCACCGCCGACCTGTCCGGGCTGAAATGGATCCTCTACGGCGCGGCCCCCACCACCCCCGACCGCCTCACCCAGGCACGAGCCCTGTTCGGCCCGATCCTCAGCCAGCACTACGGCCAAGCCGAAGCCCCCAACGCCCTGACCGTCCTCGACCCCGACGAGCACCGCAGCGACGACCCCGCCGTCCTCGCCTCCTGCGGACGCCCCGTCCCGGGAGTCGAGATCGCCCTGCTCGACCACGACGGCAACCCCACCGCCGACGGCGAACCAGGCGAAGTCTGCGTACGCGGGCCCCTGGTCATGGACGGTTACTGGAACAAGCCCGACCAGACCCGAACGGCGCTCCACGACGGATGGCTCCACACCGGCGACATCGCGCGCACGGACTCGTCCGGGCGCCTGACCATCGTCGACCGCCTCAAAGACGTCATCATCACCGGCGGCTTCAACGTCTACCCCCGTGAAGTCGAGGACGTCCTGGCCGGCCACCCGGCCGTCGCCCACTGCGCCGTCTACGGCGAACCGGACCCGCACTGGGGCGAGGCAGTCGTCGCAGCCGTCGTCCTGCACCCCGACCGCGACGCCTCGACCGAGGAACTCGCCGCCCACGTAAGGCAGTCGAAAGGTGGGATCTGGACGCCCAAGCACATCCGCATCCGCCCGTCCCTGCCCCTCACCGCCCTTGGCAAGATCGACAAGAAGGCCCTGCGCCACGGGTAGGCAATCCTCCGGATCCTCCCCGCACAAGCCGAATGTGGCGCGAGGCACGGCACGGGTTGCAGGATGGCTCGATGAGTATCCCGATGTTGACGATCGACCAGCCCGTGGCCGACAAGATCATCACCAAGGCGTGGCTCACCTGGGCCTCGGACAACAAGCTCAGCGACGCCCTGCAGCGGCTGGGCTCCAACGCCGAGGCGAACGGCGCCCACATGATCCTGGGTCTGCGCATCGAAGTCCTCGACCGGACGTCCTCGTCCGTGGGTGCGCTCAGCGGACGCACGAACATCGCGACCAAGGGGCACTTCTACGTGTACGGGACGGCCGTACAAGTCGGCCGGCGAACGTAGCCGGCGGTCATGCGACCGCGCCCGAGACCGGCCGATCGGTCGTTCCATCGCTCTTCCGGCTCCGCCGTGCCGTGCGAGGCGAATCGGCAACAGCGCGTCCGAAGACGCGGTATGGCGCCACTTCTTGCCGTACTCCTTACCGATGTCGCCGTGCCGGGCGAGTTGTTCCGGCAGCGTTCGCGGTTGCTCGGCGTCGGCGACCGGCGACCGTGCCCCGCCCGCATCGCACCACGCGGGCGGGAAGGAGGTCGATCCACCGCGCCGTTCATCGCCGAAATGACCGACACCGCCCGGACACGGCGACTCATAAACCGCTGCAACGCCGCAGGCGTCGACGTCTTCCCGATCTCGATGCGGTGCGGCACATGGTCGTCGACAACGAGATGGGCACGGTGGTCTCGCTCGCGGACCAGGCCCGGCACGCGATCGGAGCAATGTAGGCATGACTCAGGGCGTCATCCTGTACGGGCCGCCGGCCTCGGGGAAGGACACCGTCACGTCGGCGCTCGCCGCACTCGACTCACGCTACGCGCAGTTCCGGCGGCTGAAGTTCGGCTCGGGCAGGACCGAGGGCTACAGAATGGGCACCGCGGCGCAGTTGGCGAAGCTACGGACCGAGGGTGGCGTCGTCTACGAGAACAGCCGATACGACAACGTCTACGTCGTCGACCGGCCGGGCCTTGTCGACGCCTGTGCACGAGGCGTACCGGTGGTGCATCTGGGCCAGATCGAGGGCATTCTCGCTCTGGTCGGCAGCGGAGTCGCCGACTGGACGACGGTGCTGTTGTGGTGCCCTCGGGAGATCACCGAATCCCGATCGAAACAACGCGGCGATTCGGACACCGACGCGCGGCTGGTCGCTTGGGACGCAACCCTCGAAGACCTCGAAGCCCGCAAGGACATGGCCTGGCATCTGACCGTACCCACCGCGACGACGAAGCCGGCCGAGACCGCCCGGCTCATCGACGAAGTGCTCACCACTCGCCGAGGAAAGACGACACCGGTATGACCGACCTCTTGCGCTACGGCTTCAGTTGCTGCGAGCGGACACAAACTGATCAACACTCCCGTCGCAGCACTGCGACCCTCCGAACACCACAAGACGTTGGCGCCGTTCGCCGACGCACAGGCCGCCATGGATGAGGTCGAAGTCGTCGTCGCCCATTCCGAGCGGGCGACCCTGCGCGTCGGCGACGTGTTCCTGAAGGTGGACGCCGATCAGGCTCGCATCGACGTCGAGGTCGAGGCGATGGCCCTGGCGCCGGTCCCCACCCCGAGGGTCCTGTGGCGCAAGCCGCCCGTGCTCGCGATCGCCGCACTGCCGGGGACGACGCTCGGGCGCCTCGGAGGGCCGTCGACCGGGTCGCCGACGGCGTGGGCCGCCGCGGGCGCCGCAATCCGGCAGCTGCACGACGCGCCGCCGCCGTCCCGGCCGGGCCGCGCCGGCCGGAGCGTCATCGCGCTGGAGGCCGAACTCGACGACGAATGCGAGTTGCTCGTGACGAACGGCGTGCTGCCCGCCGACCTGGTCGCCCGCAACCGCCGGGTCGCCGAGGCCGCACTCCGGCCGTGGACTCCGGCGTTCACGCACGGCGACCTGCAGATCGCGCACGTCTTCGTCGACGGCGACGAGGTCACGGGCATCATCGACTGGTCCGAGGCGGGCCGGGGTGATGCCCTGTACGACCTCGCCACCTTCACGCTCGGACACGAGGAGCACCTCGACGACGTCATCGCCGGCTACGGCACGGACATCGACCTCGACGCAATCCACGCATGGTGGTCGTTGCGAAGCCTGCTGGCGGTTCGCCGGCTGATCGAGCACGGCTTCGACCCCTTCGCACCGGGCTGTGAGGTCGACGTGCTGAGATCCCGGATGTGAGGCTGCGCGGCCCTACACGGCGGACCACCCCTGCGGCACGGGCCGAGGAGGAGGTGGATCGCACGATGTCGTCTCGCTTCGCGATGGCGTGGGGTCGGGATTGTCGCCGGGTAGCGTGCGGGAGAAGAGCACACGGCCGCGTCGTCGACTTTCGAAACCACACGGCGAGGCCGACCGGGCGTAGTGGTTGAGTCGCCCGTACGGAGACCGGGTTCGTCGCACGAGGCCATCGGCCTCCTGCCGCCAACGACCGCACCGACGCCACCCTCGCCGCCGACGCCAACACCGTGCTGTTCGTCACCCCGCGCCGGATTCCGCGCGCGGACGGCACGTTCCGCCGCCGGCGAATGCGTCCGCACCGTCCGGGCGTTGGCCGAACGCCGTCCCGAGTCCGGAGGAAAACCGCAGGTCGGCGTGCCTCGGGCGTCCCGCGGCCCGGGATGGGACGGTGCCGGCCTTTCCGGCCGCGGCCGGCCGAAGCGATGGTGGCTGCCAAGCCGGCGGACGAAGTCGGGGGGAGCGCACCGCCGTGGTGTGCGGAACGAGGAGGAACGGATGAGTCGTCGAAAGAAGTTCGTCGCGAGTGTGGCGGTCGCGGGGGCGGCGTTCGCGGGCGTGGTCTTCACGGGCGGGCCCGCCAACGCGGCGGGTTGCACGGGCGCGCCGTGCGGCCGGGCGGTCAACAAGACGAGCACGTTGATGACGTACACCCTGCGGCTCGACGACGGCGGCCCCGATCTGTGCGCCGTCTGGAACTTTTCGGACAAGGGTCGCGTGGTCAGCTGTGCGCAGCAGCCGCTCAAGCCCAGGACGGCGGTGGGCGGATGGACGTTCGACAAAAAGGACGTCGATGCCTTTTCCTTCCCCAACACCGGATACCACGTGAGGTTCTACGGGCTCGGCCAGACCTACCACGAACGTGGCGTATGGACGAAGATCCGCAGCATCGACACCGTTACCTGTGAGTACACGCCCGACTTCAAGACCCCCATGTGCAATGTCTGGCCACACGCCTGATCCGGTCCCGGACCCGGACGGCCGCCCGGTCGACGATCACCCGCGGCCGACCCTAAGCGGGTCGGTGCGCGGGGCGGTGGTGACTGGGGTGCCCGGGCGATTCGTCGTGGCTTGCTCGTTCGGGCCTATGAGGGGACCGCGCGTGTCGGAAGGGCGAGCGGCGTTCCGGCGAGTGGTCGGTTCGGTTCGGGATGTGCGACGGCCCGCCACACCTCTCCGATCGCCTCTTCGACACGGCGGGCGTGGAGGATCGCCTCCTCCGGATCGTCCCCGTGGTCGAGGCCGTCCTGTACGACGTCCAGGGCGAGCGCGCACAGCACGTCGTCGACCGGGTCGTCGTAGTAGGCGATGAATTCGTCCGTGGCGTCGGCGTCGATGGCGCGCAGACGGTCCACCAGAGCGCAGCAGTCGGTGTAGTAGGTGATCATGTCGGAGTGCGCGGCGAGTGCTCCGGCCGCTTGGCCACCCGCCATGGCCGCCCACGTCATCGCGCAGTTGAACGGGTGTGCCCCGCGTTCGGCGGGCCACCGCCGGAGTCGTGCCACGTCCATGCCCATGGAACGGGCGACGCCCTCGAGCCTGGGCCCGGCGTTGCACACCACGCGGCCCAGCGTGAGGTACAGGTCGGCGGCGGGGCGCCGGGGAAAGTGGGAGAGCATGGTGCCGTAGGCGACCAGTTCGGCGGCGTGGGTCCGGAATTCGACGGCGACCAGGCGCCTCAGGGCATTCGCGACGGTGTCCGCTTCGAGGGGGAGTGCCAGCAGGGCGTTGCCGACGGGGTCCGTCTTGCGCCGGTGTGCGACTTCGTCGGCCAGTCGTCGCGCTGTGCGGCCGCGCACGTCGGACATGATGTGGTGCCCCTTTCGTGGTTGTCAGGTCGTGGGGGTCGGTCGTCGTCGGTAAAAGCGTCGGAGGTGGAGGTCGATCAGGCGACCGTCGACCGGTGGACAGGTGAGGCCGCTTCGGGCGGTCACGCGGTCGGTGTTGTGGCGGTCGTACCGTGGGGAAGACGCCCGGCGGGTGTGGGGGTTCCGTTGCCGGTGCACGCCGGCGGCGGTCAGCCCACGAGCAGGATCTTGCCCGTGCCCGCGCGGCTTTCGGCGTTTCGGGCGGCGTTGCCGACGTCCGCGAGGTCGTGGCGGCCCGCGACGGGCGCGTCCAGGTGATGGTGTGTCAGTTGGTCGGTCACCGTGTGCACGAGTTCGCCGACCTTCTCGGGCGTCATGGCCTTCAGGCGTTCGGGGAGCCAGAAACCGTCGAGGGTGACGCCGTGGAAGACCAGCGAGTCGGGTGGGACCGCGATGTCGGATCCCGAGAGCATGCCGTAGACGGTCATCCGTCCGCCGTCGCGCACGCAGTCCAGCGCGAGTCGGCCGGTGGCGCCCCCGACCGCGTCGAGGGCGGCTGTGACACCTCCGGCTCCGGCGAAGTCCGCGATCTGCTCACGGGCCGACTCCGGGGGGTCGGCGAGGACTTCCACCGCATCGTCGTCCGACGGGCTCGGGCGGCGGTGACGTCGGCGGATCACACCGACGCACCGGATGCCTCGTCGTCGCGCCAACGCCGTGATCATCCGACCCACCGTGGAGGCGGCGGCGGTCTGCAGGAGCACGTCACCCGCGACCAGACCCAGGTCGTCCAGGAGCAGGTTCGCGGTCATCGGGTTGACGGTCATCTGGCAGGCGAGGTCGTCCGGCAGACGGTCGGGGATCTCGATCACGTCCGCGACGGGCACGTTGAGGTACTCCCGCCAGGTTCCGTCGGCGGACACCGCGACGCGGCTGCCCGGCCGCAGGTGCACGTCGGGAGCCGCCTTGTCCACGACCCCCGCTCCCTCGAAACCCACCGGGGCGGCCGGCGGGGAGCCCGGTGCGAGCGGCCCGAAGCGGGCCGCACGGCCGTAGCGTCCGCGGATCCACAGCAGGTCCGAGGGGTTGATGGGGCGCGCGGTCAGGCGTACGCGGACCTCACCCGGGAGGGGGTCGGTCGGCTCGATGTCGGTCACGCACAGCACGTCGGCGGGTTCCCCGTGCTCTCGGAAGACGACGGTACGCATCAGTGGCCCGGCCGGTAGAGGCTGTCGGCGAGGAGGAAGTCCCGGATCTCGGCGACGGAGTGTTTGCCGTCGTGGACCATCTTGTTGACCAGTACGTAGGTGGCGTGGCCGTCGCGGAGGGCGTCGCGCAGATGCTGGAGCGTGCCGCACCCTCCGGAGGCGATGACCGGAAGTCCGGAGGCCTCGGACACGGCACGGGTCAGGGCGAGATCGAAGCCCTGTCCGGTTCCCTCGCGGTCGATGCTGTTCGCCAGGATCGCTCCGACCCGCAGGCCGGCGAATCGGCCCGCCATGGACGCGGCGGTGGCTCCGGAGGGCTGCTCGCCGTCGCGGACGTACGCCTCCCAATCGCCGGGACGCGTCCGCCTGCTGTTGATGACGCCCATGAGTCGTTCCCCGCCGTATGCGCTCACGGCCGCTTCCACGGTCTGCGGGTCGTCCACCATCGCGGTGCTGACGGACACGACGTCCGCGCCGGCCGCCAGCAGGTCTCCCATGTGCCGTACGGACGGGAGACGACCGTGCTCGACGGAGACCAGCGGATCGATTCCGACCTCCTTGATCCCGCGCAGCACGTCGGGGAGGTAGTCGATGCCCTCCCACGTGTCGAAGACGTCGAGGAACACCTTCCGGGCGCTGCCGGCGGCGTAGGCCCGGGTGATCTCGACGACGTCCGACGGGTCGCGCAGCCCGGGTATCGCGGACGGTTCGGTGGTGACGCCGCGGGAGATGTCGATACACGGGATGACGAGGTCGCCGATGTGGGCCTCGCGGTTTTGGAACGCGGGTGTGGGGGTGGTCATGGTGTCGCCTTCCGAGGTGGGGTGAGTGTTGCCAGGCGGGGGCTGTCGGGGGCCAGGGCTCGTGCCACGTCCACGGCCGAGGCCACGGCCGATTCCTGGGTCGGGACCCGCGTCATGACGTGGCCGGCGAAGTGCAGGCCGCCGTGGCCCTGGAGTTCGCGGAGTCGGCCCTGGGCGGCGAACGTCGCCGGGAACGGCAACAGGGTGCGAAACCCGGCCCGGGCGAGGAGGCGACGCGGCAGGCTTTCGCGGTGGTCGAGTCGGCTGACGAAGGCTTCGCCGCCGTCGTCGAATCGGCGTCGGACGGTGCTCAGTGCCCGGCCACCGTCGACGGTGATGTTCGTCGTGGATCGATGCAGGGGGTCGGGACAGAGGTAACACGGATCCAGGTGCACGCCGTGACCGATGTCCGCGTACCGGTACGCGGAGAGCGCGCGGCGAGCCATGTCCGCTCCCGGCAGGCCCCGCAGCGCCTCCGCGGCGGCGTCGGCCGGAACGGCCAGGACGATCGCGTCCACGGTGTGCGTGTCGCCCCGAGAGTCGATCATCGCCAGTCGATCGCCCACGCGGCGGATGTGCCGCAGCGCGGTGCCGGGGCGCAGGTCCGCGGTGTTCAGTCGGGCGGCCAGTCGGTGGGCCACGTCCTGCATGCCCTCGCGCAGGGTCTGCGTGGTCGGTGTCGTGCCGGCCGGCGCGTCACTTGCGAACACGGCCGCCGTCGCCCGCGCGGACAGCGTCGACGCCTGCGACAGATCACAGGCCCAGAGCGAGGAAGGCAGGGCGTAGACCAGGTTCTCCTTCACCGCCGCGGGTAGCGGCCACGGCTCCACGACGTCGCGCAGCGGAGTCGCCCAGTCCAGGTCTCGGGCGATCCAGTCGGACGCCTCGCGCACGAGCATGGCGATCGCCCGCCGCGCTTCCGCGGTCGAAGGGCCGCTCTCCGCCGCGCCGTCGTCGCCCGGCGTGGTCAGGGGGCCTCGGAACAGCGGGAGTTCCCGTCCGGCCTCCGCGATGGTGTAGGTCGCCGCTGTGGTGATCCAATCGTCCTCGCCCAGTCCGAGGTTGCGCGTCAGACTCTCGAAGAGCGTGAACGCCTCCAACGCCACGCTGTACACGCCCAGGTCGATCGTGCGCGCGGCGCCGCCCGCGTCGGCGAGACGCCGCGAACGCAAGTTCCCGCCGAGGTCGTGCCGGGCTTCGAGTACGACGCTGTCGTGGGTTCCGTCGATCAGCCAGGCCAGGGTCAGCCCGGCGACACCCGCCCCCGCGATACCGATTCTCACCGGGTCTCCTCATGTCGATCGCATCGTCGGTCGGTGACCGGGCGCCGAGACGGCGCGCCGGCCCCGGACCGCTCCGTGGTGCTCACACGGCGGCCGCGGCGCGCCAGAAGTCGCCGACGCTGTCGTCCAACAGGCGGGCGCACAGCAGGACTTCGTCGGGGTCGTCACCTCGGTCGAGACCGTCCTGGACGACCTCCAGCGCGAGGCGACACAATTCGTCGGGGCTGTCGTCCTCGTAGTAGGACAGGAACTCGTCCGGCACCTTCAGGCCCACTGCCCGCACCCGTGCGACCAGTTCGGCACACCCTGAGAAGTAGCAGGTCAGGTCGGCGTACGAGGACATTCCCGTGGCCGCCTGCGATCCCTGGACCGCCACCCAGGAGACGACGCCGTCGAAGGCGTACGTCGCGCTCTCGGACGGCCAGAACCTCAGCTCGGCCGGGTCCAGGCCCAGGGCCCGGGCACACTCGTCCAGTTTGGGGGACGCGTCGTAGACCAGGCGGGCCAGTTGCAGGTACAGGTCGGCGGCGGGGCGGTGCGGGAAGCGGGAGAGCATCGTGCCGTAGGCCGCCAACTCCGTGCGGTGGCACTGGGCTTCGGTGCCGACCAGACGTCGCAGGTGTTCCGTGGTCAACTCCGTGTCGGTGGCGAGCAGGGCGTTGGGGACGGGGTGGGTGAGGCGCCGGTTCTCGACTTCCTCGACGAGTCGTGCGGCGTCGATGCGGGTCATCGGGGATCTCCTGATTCGTTGTGTCTGGTGGTCCGGTCGCGCGATCTCGCGCGTCGGGCTCGGGCGGTTGCGGTCAGTGCCCTTCGGGTGGCGGTGCCAGATATCCGGTGCGGCGGAACTCGCGCAGGTAGGTGTCCAGCAGTTCCGCGTCCACGGGCGGGCAGACCAGGCCGCTGTCGGCGAGCGCCGCTTCGGTGTTGTGACGACCGAAGCGGGGGAAGGTGCCGTCGGTGTACATCTGCTTGACCGTGACGTCGCTGTCATGGGCGGGTTCGACGAACATGGCGACATACGGGGCCATGGGGTGATCGGGCAGTTGCGCGGTGAGGTCGGCGAGCATGCCGCTCCAGGCGTCGTAGGGCATGGTGCGCACCGGGTAGCCCATGGCGACCAAACGCTCGACCAGCAGCGGCAGTCGGGCGTCGTGGGGGTTGGTGAGGTGGTAGACGCGGCCGTCGGGTTCCTGGTGGGTGATGATGTGCACGATCGCCTCGGCGGTGTAGTCCACGGGCACGAAATCCAGGGGCAGGCCCATGTCCGGCGCGAGTTCGGTCTCGGCGATGGTGCGGAAGAGGGCGCACATCATCGTGTCGGTGTTCCACACGCCGCGATCACGGGTGCCGGTGATCTCGTAGGGCCGGTGGATGGCCACCGGGAGACCGCGCCGGCCGGCCTCGACGATCAGTTTCTCGGCGACCCACTTGGTCTCGGGGTAGCCCAGGGAGATGCGGTCGGCGTGTTCGAGCGGGGTGTCCTCGTCGACGTGTTCGATGCCGGCGGTGCCGAAGCCCGCGATCACCGCGATGCTGGAGATGTGATGGACCGGTTTGAGGGTGTGCTCGCCGGCCAATTCCAGGACGGTACGGGTTCCCCCGACGTTGATCGGCGCCAACGCCGCATACGGGTAGGCGAAGTTGACGCGCGAACCGCAGTGCACGATCAGGTCGATCCCGCGGGCCAGGCCGCTCCAGGTGTCGTCGGAAAGGCCGAAGCGCGGTTCGGCGAGTTCGCCGGGCACGGGGACGACGCGGTCCGTCAGCGGTTCGGGGTCCACGCCGTGCCGCCGCATCCGGGCGGCCAGGCGGTCGAGGGCCTCGTGCGCGTCGTCCGCGCGGATCAGGCAGTGCACCCGCTCCACCCCCGCGCCCAGGAGCCGCTCGACGAGGTGTACGCCCAGGAAACCGGTCGCTCCGGTGAGGAACACCTGCCGAGGGCTTCGCGGACGCGTGGACGCGGGCGCGTCGAAGCGCACTTCGGGAGCGAGTCGGGCCTCCGCGGCGAAGTCCACGGGCGTGTCGTCGTGCGCACGTCCCTCGTGCAACGCGTGCACCGCGGCGGCGAAGTCGGCCAGCGACGGGTCGCCGACCAGGTCACGGATCATCGTGCGGCCGTATCCGGCGTCTATGTGCAGCCGTTCGCGAAGAGCGGCGGTGATCCGCGTGGCACGCAGGGATGTGCCACCCAGCGCGAAGAACGTGTCGTCGCGGCTCACCGCGTCGGCGTCCAGGACGTCGCGCCACACCCGGGCGACGGCCTGTTCCCATTCGCCGCGCGGTTCCTCGTCGCCGGTGCCCGGCGCCGATTCCGGTGCCGACAACTCGGCGAGTTCGCCTCGGTCGACCTTGCCGCTGGTGGTCAAGGGCAAACGGTCGACCACGGCGATGCGGGCGGGGACCATGTAGGTGGGGAGCCGGTCGCGCACGTGCTCGTGCAGGCGCCGCGCGAGGCGCCGCCGCTCCCGGTCGGAATGTGCCACGACCGCGGCCACCAACACCTCGCCGGCGCCCTCGCCCACGACGCCCACGGCGGCCTGCCGCACACGTGCGTGGGCCGACAACACCGCCTCGACCTCGTCCGGTTCCACCCGGTAGCCGCGCAGCTTGACCTGGCGGTCGCGGCGCCCCAGGTACTCGAGCGCGCCGTCCTCGCGCCACCGTGCCATGTCGCCGGTGCGGTACAGGCGCGAGCGCACCTCGGGGGGCGTCCACGGGTCCTCGACGAAGCGCTCCGCCGTCTTCTCCGGGTCGTTGAGATAGCCCAGCGCGACGCCGTCGCCGCCCACCCACAACTCGCCGGTCCCGCCGGGGTCGGCGATGGTCCCGTCGTCACGGACCACGTACGACGTCGAGCCCGCGACGTTGATCCCGATGGGTACGTTCTCCGCCCGCGCGGACAACTCGTCGACCCGGTGGGTCGTGGACAGCGAGGAATTCTCGGTGGGCCCGTAGCCGTTGAGGAGCATTCCCGGCCGCCCGTGGCGCAGCACGGCCCGCACGGCGCGCGGCCCGACCGTGTCGCCGCCCACGATCAGACAGCGCAGGCTCGCGAACATCTCCGGCGCGACGTGGGCGTGTTGGTGGAACAGTCCGGCACTCAGCCACGTCACGCTGATCCGCGCTTCGCGCAGCACGCTCTCCAACGCCTTGGAATCCAACAGGTCTTCGTCGCGGGCGACGACCAGGCAGGCACCGTTGAGCAGGGTCGCGAACATTTCGAGGCAGGAGATGTCGAAGGTCGGATTCGTGGTCGCGAGCCATCGGTCCTCGGGCAGGACACGAAGGTCGCCGGTGTCGCGGGCCAGCCTCGTCTGGCCGCGATGGGGACACACCACACCCTTGGGCGCGCCGGTGGAACCGGAGGTGTGGATGACGTACGCCGCCTCTCCCGCGGCGCGCCCACGCCACCATTGCTCGTCGGCCCGGTCCGGGGCGGCGAACAACTCGTCCGTGCCCACGACGTCCACGCCGTCGGGTACCTCGACGTCCGCGCCGGGTGCGGACACCGCCGTGCGGACGTCGGCGTCGGTGAGGATTCGTGCGATGCGGTCGGCGGGGTAGGAGGGATCGATGGGCAGGTACACGGCACCCGCGTACAGGATCGCGAGGGTCGCGGCCACCGCGTCCGCGGAGCGACCGATCAGCACTGCGATGTGGTCCCCCTCGGCTACGCCGCGCGCCCGTAGGCCCGTGGCGCCGCGGCGAACCCGCTCTCCCAGCTCGCCGTAGCTCCAGCCTCCGCCGACCCATTCGACGGCGGGCGCGTCGGGGCGCGCGGTGACCTGCTCCGCGAAGAGCGCCGGGATGCCGGCATCGCGCGGGTAGTCCGTGCGCGGGCGGTTTCGGAGACGGGCGTGCTCGGGACACGGGGGTTGATGTGAGGTGACCATGGAATCTCCTGCCGAAAATGGAAAAGGCTCATGGAAATACATGTCTCGACGGGCCCGAGGAAAGCGTCGGCCGTCCGCGCCGGATCACGGCGCCGAGTGCGAATTCACGAGTCGGCGGAAATCCGAGGCCGCCCCGAATATCGATTCAACGAATATTCCGTAGATCGGAAACCGTGAACCCGCTTCGCGTTTCGTTGTCACCGCGCCCGGCGGACTGCTCGCTTGGCCACCACGGCGCCTCGGCGGCGCCGGTCGTTGCCTGGCGAATCGGGGCGGCGGTCAGTGCCGGGAGGGGTCGGCGGCGACCACGGACAATCGATCGCCGCGGGTGACAAGCGGACGCACCACCCGGATCGCCGAGCGCACCGCGCTCTCCTGGCTGTCGGCGTCCCCGAGGTGGCTGCCCGCGAAGTACACGCCCTGTCGGCCCTGATGACCCGCGAGCGATTGGGCGGCCCGTGCCCCGGCGACGGTGGGGCGCAGTTGGCGAAAGTCCGCGCGGGCGATGATGTCCTCGGGCTCGGCGCGGTGGGTGATCCAGCTCTTGAACACGTCGGTGCCCAGAATCGGCCCCAGTCGGATGGTGCTCTCGGCCCACCGATCGTCGGTGGTGACGCATGTGGTGGACCAATACGCCCGGTCTGCGGGCATGTGCGCCGGATCCCGGTGCAGGGCCACCGTGGTGGGGACGTAGTCGAACGCCGCCAGCAGCTCCGCCGAGGGCTTCAGATCGGAACAACCCCCGACGAGGTCCAGAGCCCGGGGAGCCGAGGTCGCGACGACGACCGCGTCGTATGCGCTCATGCCGGCCTCGTCCAGCAGGCACGGGTGCCCGTCCTCGACGTCGATGGCGCGTACGGGTGCGCCGACGCGGACGTCGCTGCCGAGGGAGTCGGCGATACGGGAGACGAGTTCCCCCAGCCCTGTCGCCAGCAGGTGCCAGACCGGGGCGGCGTCCGGGTGCTCGGGCGCCGCGCCCGTGATCCAACCGGCCACCGCTCGTGCGGGTATCTCGGCGGCCTGGTCCACGGTGCAGCCGACGAGGGACGCGCACCAGGCCAGGAAGGTGTCCCGCACCTCGTCGACCGGCAACTCCCGTGCGCCGGCGAGGTCGCCCACCGTCGTGGTGACCGGCCCGTTCTCGGCCTCCAGTCGTGCCGTCGCGGTGAGCAGTTCCGTGAACGTGCGTGCGGCCGAGCCCCCCGACAGCGGTGTACGGCCCTCGGTCGCCGCGGCCGAGGAGTCGGGGGTGACCAGCGTCGGCGTTGCCCGACCCGCCCGCGAGAGCGTCGTGGTCAACGGGACGTCCAGAGTGTGGTCGACGCTCAGCCCCAGGGCCCGGCGCAGCGCCGTGTGGCACGGGTATGCCGTCGGGGACAGCAGTTGGGCACCGAGATCCACCGCTACCGGGCTGTCCCCGGCACCGCCGAACGTGGCGGTACGGATGTTGCCACCGATGCGATCGGCGGCCTCGTACACGGTGACCTGATGCTCCTCGTCCAGCAGCCAGGCCGCGGTCAGTCCGGCGATGCCCGCTCCGATGACGGCGATGCGCATCGTTGTCTCCCCAAGGGTGGGGGAGTGGCACCGGGAGTTTCGCCGAGGTCCGACAGTATGCGCCGCGACACTCGGAGGAAGCCCGGAGACCTACGCCCACCCGATTATTCGTTGACGGTTGACAATGGCGCTCCTCACCAATTTCCCGGGTCCAATGCATTGTTCGCGCATAATGACCGGAAATCATCGGCCCGAATTCCCCTGGGCAACCGGAGTGGCACGGCACCTCTCATTTCCCGTGCGTATCGAATTCTGGGGATTCGATCATTCGATTCAAGCCGCCGGGTGGGGGTCGTGTTCCGGCGTCTCGACCGGGGTGTGAATCGGGAGGGCCGGGGCAGGCGTGGGACGTCATCGTCGATCCGGAGGAGTACGCATGAGCGCCGCGAACAAGGCCGACAACATGGCCGACAAGGTCAAGGGCAAGGCCAAGGAGACCGCCGGACGCGCGGTCGGCAACGAGCGGCTCGAAGCCGAAGGCCGTGCGGACCAGGTCAAGGGCGACCTCAAGCAGGCCGGCGAACACGTCAAGGACGCCCTCAAGGACTGACGACGCACACGAGCGACCCGGGGCCGGCACCGACACCCATCGGTACCGGCCCCACGCACGTGCGGGCCGGCGGCGGGGGAGGGGCCCGGCACGGTCGGTCTCCTCCGTGACGCTTCACCGGCCCTTGGCCTCGAGTGGACCCGAAGGGCCCACCACCGGGGGCGCTCCCGCACCGGATGACATTGGATGGGCGAGCAATCATGGGCGACCATCGGGTCCGCCCACCGCCCACCGCCCACCCGTCCACTACGGAACGGCAGGGACGCGACTGCCGCGGCGCGCGGTGCGGGCAGCCGAGGGAAGGAACGACACGGATGAGCGAGACGACGGAGCGGCCGGTCCTGCGGGCCGCCGGCTCACATCTGTATCCCGGCGCGTTGGTGCGCGTGCACACTCCCGGGTCGACGGACCCGCACCGGGCCGGCAGGACACCGGGTGACCTGGTGTTCGCCGACGGTTCGCGAACCACCGCACAGGTGCTGATCGACCCGGACGAGCGGGCGACCCTGTGGGTGGCCGAGTACACCACCACCCGCGGCACCACGATCTCCGAACGGGTCTGGTCGACACACCCGTCCCCGGACGGCTCGGGCGATGTCATCCTCCGCATCGGCACCCGACTGCCGTAGCCGTCGCTGCCTTCGGGGCCGGTCGACCGTCCGCATGTCGGCCCTCGCAACGTAGCTGTGCCGCTCCCGACGCCGTCACGTCCTTCGCGACGGCGCGGCAGGGGGACACCGCGCGCCGTTTCGCGTTGGGCACGTCGGCCGCGTCGGTTCGTTCGGCGGCCGGCGTGTCGAACGACCCCGTCGCCGACCGCGTTTCATCGCGCGGGCCGCCGTGTCGGTGCGTCTTGTTCGACCTTGTAGAGGCGAGCCCGTCGGCGGATCAGGAGAGGTGGGTGAGTTCCACCACGAGCGGGCCGCCGGCCTCGGTGAGGCCCGCTTCGGTCGCGCACTGCGGCTTGGGCAACGGTGACAGCGTCCGAGTGGTGACCGTCGTGTCGCCGGCGAAACGTCCGGAGCGGACCTTGCCCTTGAAGATCGCCGACCGCCCCCCGCCGACCGGGGTTTCGACGCCGCCGGTTTCCTCGAGCGTGCTGGTGCCGCCGTCGTCCCAGGTGATGGTCGTCGTGCGCGTGCGGGTGCCCCCGTCGCAGCTCATCAGCCCCGACATGGTGGACGTGACGCGGCCCGAGGCGGGCAGCGCGCCACCGAACGGCAGGCAGGACGTCAACTCGCCGCTGCCCTCCCCCGCGACCTGACGCAGCGTCGAATTCAACCCCGGAGTGAAGGCCTCGGTCTGGAACCCGGTACAGGTCTGCACCACGGGCACCGGCAGTGCGCGCGCGGCGGATGCGGCCGGACTCGCGGCGCCGGCCCCGAGGAATGTCGGCACGGCCGCGAGACCGACCAGCCCCAGGCCCAGAAGTCGTGTGCGGTTCATGGGTCGACCTCGCAGATGGATGTGGCTGCGGCGGATACCGCGATCATGCAACGACTCGGGACCGGAGGGGAGTTACGGCTGGTCGCCCGAAAGGATGAAACCGGGTGTGCGGGGCCGCCGACCGCCGCCTGCGGGACGGCTACCCGGTCCTGCGCAGCAGGAGAAGGGCGATGTCGTCGCGTTCGTCTCCTTCGAGGGCGGACAGGAGATGGTCGGCGAGGGCGTTCAGGTCGGTGCGAAAGGACTCGTCCCCGAGTGTCTCGGTGCGCAGGCGCGCCATGCCCGCGTCCAAGTCGCTGGTGCGTTCCTCGACGAGGCCGTCGGTGTACAGGAGGATGGTCGCCTTCGCGGGCAGTTCGTGGCGTACGGTCTCGGGTCTGGGCACTTCCAGTCCGAGCAGTGCGCCGGCGACCGTGAGGTAGTGCGTATCACCGTCCGCGGTCACGATCAGCGGGGGCAGGTGGCCGGCGTTGGCGATGTCGATCGTCCCGGTGCGGGGGTCGAGCATCAACACGCACACCGTCGCGGTCTCGTACGGGTGGTAGCGCATCAACATCGCGTTGAGGCGTTCGAGGATCGTGTGCGGTTCGTGCCCCTCGCTCGCGTAGGCCCTCAGCCCGTGGCGTAGTTCGCCCATGATGGTCGCCGCGTGCAGGGAGTGTCCGGCGACGTCGCCGATGGCGACGAGCAGGCGGTCGCCGATCGGGACGGCCTCGTAGAAGTCGCCGCCGATCTCGGTCTCGTCGGACGCGGGACGGTAGCGCACCACGATGTCCACCGAGTCGGACGAGGGCAACCGGGACGGCAGAAAGGTGCGTTGCAGCGACAGGGCGAGCGCGTGCTCCTGGGCGTGGGAGCGGAACGCCTCGACGGCGAGGGCTCCGGTGCGCGCGAGTTCGCGCAGCGCCCGCTCCTCCTCGGGGTCGCGGGCGGCGGTCGCGGGAACGGCGAGGGCGGTGGGCGGACGGCTGGCCTTGGTCCGGCATATCGCCAGACGGACGTTGCCTTGCGCGAGGCTGTCCGGGAGCGTCCGCAGCCAGTTCTCGGCACTGATCACGACGGATTTCGAGCCCGTGCCCTCGTGGAGATTCGTGAGACGCGAGAGAGCGTCGAACAGCGTCGGTGGAACGGTTCCCTGTTGGGGATCGAGGCCGAATTCGCTGATCAGGGTGCGGCGGGTGATGCCGCCCTCGCCCTGGACATAGGAGGCCGCCGGCCCTCGGCTGATCAGGGAGGCGCCCGTCACGATGGCGTCGCCGAGTTCCTCGAGGGTGGAGGCGGCGTTCACGAGCATGGTCGCGCGGGCGAGTTCGGACAACACCGCCGCGGTGTGCTCGGCACGACGGCGCGCACGCGAGTAGCGCAGCGCGGACTCGAGGGTGGCCAGCAGTACGTCGGGATCGATGGGGTCGACGAGGTAGGCGTCCGCGCCCCGGTACAGACCCTGGGCGCGCTCACCCACCGTGATGGCGGACGCGGAGACGTGGACCACCGGCACGGAGGCGGTACGGGCGTCGGACTTCAGGCGTTCGCACACCTCGAAGCCGCTGGCGTCCGGCAGGCGTACGTCGACGATGGCCGCGTCCAGCGCGTCGCCCTCGTCGGCGGCGGCGAAGGCCAGGTCCAATGCCTCCGCGCCGGTCGCGGCCTCGACCACGCGGTGCCCGGCCCGCCGGAGCCAGCTGCCGAGGATGTAGCGCTTGGTCTCGGTGTCGTCGACGACCAAGACGGTGGCGGCGGCCTGGGGCGCGGCACGGTGATCCGCGGCGATCGCGGGGGGTCGCATCACGGGGTGCCTCCGTCGGCGTGGTCGGTTCGCGACACCTCGAGGGCGTGGGCGATGTCGTCGGTGGTCAGGCCGGTTTTGGGGAGGCTGTACACCGCCGCGAATCGTTCGAGCAGCATCGATCGCGCGAGCGAGGTCACCACCACGACCGGTACGCGCGAGAGTGTGGGGTGCGCCGCGAGCCGTCGCATGACCTCGAATCCGTCGGGATCGGGCATGTGGAGGTCGAGGAAGATCACGTCGGGCGGGTCCTCGGCGGCAAGGGCGAGACCGAGGGTTCCGTCGCCCGCCTCGACCAGTCGGGTGACGAGCGGCCGAGCAAGCGCGCGAAACACCTCCCGGAAGGCGGGATCGTCGTCGATCACGAGTGCGTGGTCGACCCGCGGCGTGTGCTCCCCCGAGGGCGCGGAGGTCGCGGTGGGCAGGGGAAGCCGGACGGTGGCGGTGGTTCCGACGTCCGGGGTGCTCTCCAGGGTGAGCGTGCCTCCGAGCAGGCGGGTGAGGCTACGGGCGTAGGGCAACCCGAGGCCGGTGCCGGCCGACCGCGCCTGCAAGGGTCCGGGAATCTGGTAGAACTCCTCGAAGACCTGCGCGAGATGCTCGGCCGTGATGCCGATGCCGGTGTCGCGGACGGTCAGCACCAGCTGCTGGGCGAGCGGATCGTGGCCCGCGATCAGCACGACCTCGCCGTGTTCGGTGAACTTCAGCGCGTTGGACAGCAGATTGCGCAGGACCCGGGTGAGGACGACCTCGTCGGTGACCACCGTGGGCGGTGGATCGCCGACGTCCAGACGGAACGTGACGTCGGGGGCCGCAACCGGGTGCATCACGCCGTGTATGTGGGTGAGCAGTTCGACGAGATCGACCGGGACCAGGTGCGGTTCCATGCGTCCCGACTCGGCCTTGGCGATGTCGAGGAGTTCGTTGACCAGGGTCGACAGCGTGGCGCCGGACGACTCGATCAGAGTCGTCTGGCGGTGCTGCTCCTCGGTGAGCGGGTCGGCGGCGGGATCCAGGAGCAGCCGGGCGAGGCCGATGACGGAGTTGACCGGCGTGCGCAGTTCGTGGCTGACATTGGCCCAGAACCGGGTGCGGGTCTCGGCGATCACGTGCAACTGCCGGGTCTTCTCCTCCAGTTCGGCGTAGAGCGCGACCACGCCGGTGTTGGTGTCCGCGAGTTCCTGGGACAGTTCCGCGTACAACGCCAGGACACCCTGATTGGTTTCCTGGAGTTCTTCATTGAGGCGCAGCAGGTCGTCTTGGCGGGCCTGGAGGTCGTCGAGCGCGCTGAGCAGTTCCTGATTCTGGGAGCGGAGTTCTTCCAGCGCGCTGCGCGGACTCGAGGCGGCCACGGCCGCTCTGGCCGGTTCCACGTCGCCGGGTCGGAAATCCACCAGCCGTTTGCGGACCACGATGCGGCCCTCGAGCCGCTCGACGTCTTCCACCAGGCGTTCCGCGGCGCCGACCGTGGGCGGCATGACGCCCGCGCCTTCCGGCCCCGGTGTATCCCAGGCGATCTCCACCACGAGAGAGGGTCCGACACCGTCGAGTTCGACGCCGAACTCGACGACGGCCGGGCCGACGACGTCGATGATTTCCCGGCCGATCTCACTCAGGGCGGTGGCCACCCGCACGCGGTCCTGGCGGCCGAGACCGACGGCCTCGGCAACGTTGCGCGCGAGTTGCCGCACGACGAAGACGTCATGTGCGTCGCGCAGGGGGCACCTGGTCAGGGGCGTGATCGTGGCCTGCCATCGCGAGTGTCGGTCGTCCACGATCAACCGGTCCTTCGGGGCGCCCTGACCGCCACGACACACGCGTCGTCGGCGCGAGTGCCCGCGTCGCGCAGCAGCGTCGCCGCGACCACGAGCGGTGTGTGCGACGTCAGACCGGGAGCGTCGGCGGCGCGTCCGCGTTCGGTCAGTCCGTCGGAGTGCAGCACGACCATCGCTCCGTCGGGCAGGTCGTACTCGAACACGCGCCGGGTGCGCGCGTGCTGGCCGGCGATGCCGGGCAGGGAGACCATGCCCCGGCGGGGCCCGTCACTCAGGATCGTGCCGGAGACGTTGCCGATGCCGCAAAAGCGTACGACGCCGCCGGCCGCGTCGAGTTGTGCGATGGAGAGCGCGCCGCCGCGGGTGCCGCTCATCGCCCGATGCAGGTGATCGGCGTAGGCGTCGGGCCCTCCTGGGGGAGCGGCCTCGAAAGCCTGCACCGCGGCGTCGGAGGCGCGTGCGGCCATCGCGCCGTGCCCCAGGCCGTCGCACAACATGACGGTGGTCGTTCCCTCGTCGACACGCACGGCGTACGCGTCGCCACACACCGTCTCGCCGCTGATCGGCCGGGTCAGTCCGGCCACCTCGTCCCATGCCGCGTCATCCGCCGTCCGGCTCCGAAAGCGCAGGGCCAACGTGACTCCACGACCGGGGAGCGAGAACAGGTCGGCGTCGTCCGCCATGCGCAGGATGCCGCCCAGGCCGATACCGAGAGTGCCGCGGCTCGAGTTGCCGTCCGTGCTCGCCCACGCGACGTCGGAGATCCCGGGGCCACTGTCGACGGCCACCACCTCGATCGCGACGCGCGCGCCCGAATACACCGACCGCAGCAGCACCGCGCCGTCGTCCGCATGCCGGTGCAGGTTCGTGGCGGCCTCCAAAACCACGATCCCGATCTCCTCGGAACGCACGGCGTCGAAGCCCAGACGATGCGCGAGCGCGGCCGCGGCGCGCCGCACCGCGGCCGGCATGCTCGGATCGCCGTGGCGAAACCAGGACACGTCCGTCGCTCGTGCGGGCCTTGGCGACCTGCTTTTCTCGCGGTCCGCGGGTCCGTTCGTACCGGTGGTCATCGCGACCACTTCACGATCTGCACGCGCGTGCCGCCCCCGACCTCGGTGTCGATGTCGAAGTCGTCGACGAGTCGACGTGCCCCGCTCAGTCCCAGACCCATGCCGTCGCCACTGGTCCAGCCGTCCGTCAGGGCCTGGTCGAGGTCCGGGATGCCCGGGCCCTCGTCGACGAACCGCACCCGCACCCCGCGCCGCCGACCCTTTTCCACGACCCACAGGTAGGCCGTGCCCCCGCCGCCGTGGATGAGTGTGTTGCGGGCGAGTTCGCTGGCCGCCGTGACCAGTTTGGTCTGATCGACCAGGGACAGGCCGATGCGCTGCGCCGACTCCCGCACCGCCTGACGGGTGCGCACCACGTCGTCATTGCCGCTGATCGGTTGGATCTGGGCCTCGGCATCCCCGTCCGTGGGGCCGGCGCTCGGCGTGGTCATCCGCCGGACACGTCGATCGAGGCGTCGCCGAACAGGTTCGCCCGCCGACGTGCCAACAATGCCAGTCCCTTCTCCAGGTCGAGCGCCGTGTGCACCCCACCCATCGACAGCCCCAGTTCCACCAGCGTGATCGCCACCGCGGGCCGCATGCCCACCACCACGGTCTCCGCGTCGAGCATGCGCGAGACGGCCGCGATCGTGGCGAACATGCGGCCGATGAAGGAATCGACGATCTCGACGGCGGAGATGTCGATGGCGACGCCGTGCGCACCCGTTCGCACGATGCGTTCGGACAGGTCCTCCTGCAACGCGAGCACGCTCTCGTCCTGGAGGTCGACCTGGATCGACACCAACAGGACGTCACCGATCTTCAGGATCGGCACACGTTCCATCACGACCTCCGGGCAGGCGAGGAACGAGGCGCCTCCACCCCGCTGCGGCGCAGGGCGTGGGACAGCGCGTCGGCGAGCGAGGCCTTCGTGGCGATGTCCCCGAACTCGATGCCCAGTGCGACGATGGTCTGCGCGATCTGCGGGCTGATCCCGGAGATGGTGCACTCGGCGCCCATCAGGCGCGCGGCCACGACGGTCTTCAACAGGTGCTGGGCGACCTGGGTGTCGACGGCCGGGACGCCGGTGATGTCGATGATCGCCTGTTCCGAGCCCGTGTCCACCAGGGCCTGGAGCAGCTTCTCCATCACCACCTGGGTGCGCGCCGAATCGAGGGTGCCCACCAACGGCACCGCCACGACTCCGTCCCACAGCTTCACCACCGGGGTGGACAACTCCAGCAGTTGTTCCGTCTGGTCGGAGATGACCTCCTCGCGTGCCCTGGAGTACGTCTCGAACGTGAACAGGCCGAACGCGTCCAGCAGCCGCGCGAGCCTTTCCGCGGTCTGGTAGTTCGCCAGCGACGGCTGCTCGTTCGCGACGAGGTCGAAGACCACTTCCTTCAGCCCGAACACGCCGATGGCGGTCTCGGACGGCGTGAAGCCCTGCCGGGCCCGATTGCGGGACAATTCCGACAACAGGGCTCGCAGCTCGCCGAACGACTCGCTCCCGGAAGCCTCCAACTCGTCGTCCCGGGTCCCGGCCTGGAGCCCGGCGAGCAGCGCCGAGAACAGCTCCCGCAACTCGCCGGTGACCTCGGCCCCGGACACACGTCCGCGCAGGCTCCCGGCCACCTTCGCCGACCAGCGCTCCGTCAGCGCGGTCTCGTTCGACATCAACAGGTCCAAAACCCTGAGGCGAACCCCGATGTCGCCCTGTTCAGCCACGAACGTGCTCCCCTCAAAGCATCCATTGTCATACGACAACGAAGCCTAGGCCATGGGGCGAGCCGCCCCGAAGGCACCCGGGACCAACCGCCGCCCGGGCCCGCCCACCGGCCGGAGCGCATGCGGTGGGAGCGGGCCGTCGAGGATCACCGCCGCGGCTTCCGGGGTGTCGTGGTGGCCGGAGCGCGACGGGGCGGCAGCGGCAGGAAGCCGCTGGTGCGGTCGGCGTACTCGATCCAACCGGGTCGCTCGGCGGCCATTTGCCGCTCAAGCATCGGCTTCCCGCTGCCGAAAGCGAGCAGATAGGTCATCAACAGCGGACTGAGGACGAAAGCCCAACCGACGGCCGTGTCGGCGACGAGCAGGAACAGACCCCACCACACACACGCGTCGCCGAAATAATTCGGATGGCGCGTATAGCGCCACAGGCCGCGGTCCATGACGCGATCCCGGTTGGCCGGGTCGGACTTGAACCGCGCGAGCTGCCGGTCTCCCACCCCCTCGAAGAACAGGCCGACCGCCCACAGGGCCGCACCCGCCCAGGCGAGCGCGCCGGGCGCGGACGAAACGTACTGCGTCGCCTGGACGGGCAGCGAAACGAACCACACGATGCTCGCCTGGAGCAGGTAGACCATCCGCAGCGCGTACCGGGTACGGGCCGGGCCCTCGGGTGCCCGCGAGAGCATGCGGGCGTAGCGGCGGTCCTCCGGTGCGCCCCTGGCCCGCCACCCGATGTGCGCGGACAATCGACTTCCCCACAGCACGACCAACACGGTGGCCAGTCCTCGACGCGTCGGGTCCCCGTGCCCGGCGGACAGGACGTACCCGGTGGCCGCCACTGCGACGAACGCCAACCCCCAGGCGACATCCACGCCGCGGTGTCGCCCGGTGCGCGCACCGACGACGAACGCGGCGAGGAATACGCCCAGGGTGACCGCGGCGGTGATGACGAGGTTGGCGGAGAAGGCGGCCTCGTTCACGGTGGCTCCTCATATCGACGGGTGGCGAGAACTCGATGCCCGGACGGCGTGGACGATTCGCCCGGTCGAGGCGTCGGCACATCGCCGAGCACCGTCGCCGGGTTCATGGCGTCGATTCCTCGCGGGTCAGTACGAGTTGGTGGACGTCCAGGTAGCCGCTGCGGAATCCGGCCTCCGAGTAGGCGAGGTACAGCTCCCACGTGCGGCGGAAGACCTCGTCGAAGCCGAGGGCGGCGACGTCGCGCGCGTGTGCGGCGAAGCGCTCGCGCCACAACCGCAGGGTCTCGGCGTAGTGCGGGCCGTACGCCTGAACGCTCACCACGCGCAGCCGGGTGTGCTGGGCGGCGCTCTCGACGATCGCCCGCACGGACGGGATGAGGCCCCCCGGGAAGATGTACTTGAGGATCCACGTCTGGGTATCCGCGGCGGCGAGCATGCGCTGATGCGGCATGGTGATCGCCTGGAGGGCCACCCGGCCGCCGGGTGCCAGTCGACGGTCGAGGGCGGTGAAGTAGTCGGGCCAGAACGGCCGGCCGACGGCCTCGATCATCTCGACGCTGACCACGGCGTCGTAGGTGCCTTCGGCCTCGCGGTAGTCGCAGAGCCGGACCTCGGCCCGGTGTTGTTGTCCGGCGTCGGCGATCCGTCGCCGGGCCAGGGCGAGTTGTTCTTCGGAGAGGGTCAGGCTGACCACCCGGGCGCCGCGGGCCGCGGCGCGCATCGCGAGTTCGCCCCAGCCGGTGCCGATCTCCAGCACCCGGGTGTCGCGGCCGACGCGCGCGAGGTCGAGCAACCGGTCGATCTTGCGGTGTTGCGCGGCCGGCAATCCCGCGAAGCCGGCCATCGGCCTGCCGTCGGGCCCGGTCGGGAAGAGCGCCGAGGAGTAGGTCAGCGTCGGGTCGAGGAACAGGGCGAACAGCTCGTTGGAGAGGTCGTAGTGGCGGTGGATGTTGCGTCTGGCGTTCGCGGCGGTGGGCAGGTCCTCGCGCGGCGGCCGTCGAACGTGCAGTCGCCTCAGCCGCTGCGCGAATCCCGGTACGAGGGTCTGCGGGTCGGTGGCGAGCGCGGTGAGGAGGGCGACGAGGTCGGGACTGGCCCAGTCGCCGGCCTGGTAGGCCTCGCCGAAGCCGATCAGGCCGCTCTCGCCGACGCGGTGCGCGAACGCGCGCGGACGGTGCAGACGCAGAACCGGTGCACCGGGCGGGGCCGGGCGCAGGACGCGGCCGTCGGGGCCTTCGACGCGCAGGGCGCGGCGGGCGGCGACGCGGTCCAGGAGGCGTTCGACGACGGCCGCGCGCAGCGGAGCGTGCGGTACGCGGGCGACGTCGGGCCAACGGTCGGGGTGGACGACAGGCGTCGGCGAGGCCTGGGTGGTCACGGGTCGGGCACCTCTTCGGGGGGCGTGGGGTTCACGGCCGATGGATCGGAGCCGGGTCGGGGATGGACGGGAAGGCCGCGCAGCCACAGACGCACGCCCCGGTAGCGGATGTGCAGGCTCACGGCCCAGGTGGCGAAAGGGTGGGTGAGCGCGGCACGCAGCAGGGCGATGGGGCTCGCGGGTCGACCGGTGCCGTGGACGGTGGCGGTGAAGGCCCGAACGCCCGCGTGCTCGAAGTGGACGGCCAGGTCCAGGTGTGCGCCCGGCTCGGGCAGGACCAACCGGTAGTGCCCGTCGACGGGGAAGAACGGCGAGACGGGAAACTCCTTGGCGGTTCGGGCCCGACCCGCGGGATCCGGGCGCAGGAGGTAGCGGTGCCGGCCACCGTGGGTGTTGTGCACCTCGGCGACGGTGCACAGCGGACGGCCCTGGTCGTCGCGGCACCAGTACACGGTCAGCGGGTTGAAGACGTATCCGAGGGAACGCGCCTGGGTGAGCATCAGCACCCGGCCGGTGCCGAGCCGCACGCCTCGCTCGGCCAGGTAGCGCGCCAGGTCCTGACGGATCGTCAGTTCCGGGCGGGTGGCGTCCTGGATGTGGTCGCTCGGCCGAAATCGCGCCAGGGGCCGCAGCGGTCGGGGCACGACCGGAGGTCGGTCCGGGTCGATCAGCCACAGGTATCCGCGGTGGTGGAAGGCGTTTCGGTGAGGTGTGGTGCGCACGTGGGTGATGCGGGTGTCGTAGAGGACGGCGCCCCAGGGGCCGGGCGGGATGTTCACGGTGCGCTCACTCCCAGCAGGGATCCGGCCGCCTCGATGCCGGAGCGGCAGCCGTCCTCGTGGAATCCCCAGCCGTGGTACGCGCCGGCGAACGCGGTACGCCCGCCGGCCAGTTCGGGCAGGCGGCGCTGGGCGGCGACGGTGCGTGCGGTGTAGACGGGATGCTCGTACACGGTGCGAGAGAGCACCAGGTGTTCGGGGATCGGGTGCCGCGGGTCCTCGTTGAGGGTGACCAGGTAGTCTCCGACGCCTTCCAGGCTCGACAGCCGGTTGAGGTGGTAGCTGACCCGCACCCGATCGGAGGGGGCGGAGCAGTGCGGCATGCGGTAGTTCCAGGAGCCGCGGGCCGATCGCGCGCGGGGCAGGACGGTGGAATCGCGGTGCAGCACCGTGGGGTTGCGCGAGTAGGTGAAGGCGCCGAGGATCTCGCGCTCGCCCGCGGTGGGGTCCGCGAGGAGCCGTAGAGCCTGGTCGGCGTGGGTGGCGACGACGACGGCGTCGGCCGGGGTGCCGCGTCCGTCGTCGGTGATCACGGTGACGCCGTCACTGTGGCGGCGTACCGCCCGGACCGGGGCAGAGCGGTGCACGGTGGTGAGGCGCTCGGCGATCTTGTCGACGTAGGTTCGGGAGCCTCCGACGACCGTGCGCCAGGTCGGTGAACCGCTCACGCCGAGCATGCCGTGGTTGGCGAGAAAGACGAAGAGGTAGCGCGCGGGGTAGTCGCCGGCCACATCGGGGGCGCAGGACCACACGGCCGCGACCACCGGGGTGATGAAGTGGTGCACGAAGTAGGTCGAGAACCGCTCGGACGCGAGGAACTCGCGGAGGGTGGGATCACCCGCCGCAGGGTCGGCGAGCAGGCGGCGGGCGGCCCGGTGGAAGCGTGGTACTTCGGCGAGAAGCCGCAGATATCTGCCACGCAGCACGACATCGGGCCGGCCGAGCAGCCCGAGCAGGCCGCGGGCGCCCGCGTATTCGAGGCCGCACCCGTCGCAGCGCACGGACATGCTCATGTCGCTGTCCCGGGTGCGCACTCCCAGTTCCGCGAACAGTCGCACCAGGTGCGGGTAGGTCCGCTCGTTGTGCACCAGGAAGCCGGTGTCGAGCGCCGATACCCGGCCGTCGGGCTCCACGACGGTGCGGGTGTGCGCGTGGCCGCCCAGGCGCCCGTCGGCCTCGAACAGTTCGACGTCGATGCCCGCCCGGGACAACTCGTACGCGGCGGTGAGGCCGGCCACCCCTGAACCCACCACCGCCACCCGGCCCATGCGCGCGCCGGAGCGTGCGGGTGGATGGCCCACGGAGGTGGAGACGGTGTCGAACATCGATGCGATCGCCCCTCGCGTCGGGACCGCGGCGCGGTCGCCTCGGTCTCCTTCGCGGGATCTTCGGAGCGGATCGACGCGCGGATTGGTCCGTCGTCGTGACGAATGTCGACCGACGCGCACGTTGACACCGGGCGTCGGTGTCCGCGGACCTCGAAGGTCGCCCACCCACCGACCGCCTCATCAACCTCACTGGTCCATACACATAGGCTGCGGCCATGACCGACCTACAGACCCCCCGCGAAGCCTTCGACCTGCTGTTGGCCGGAAATCAACGCTTCGTCTCGGGCTCTCCCGAGCATCCGAACCAGGACGCCGCCCGCCGCGCCGAGACCGCTCCCTCCCAGCAGCCCTTCGCCGTGCTGTTCGGGTGTTCCGACTCCCGACTGGCCGCCGAGATCATCTTCGATCGAGGGCTGGGCGATTTGTTCGTGGTGCGCACCGCCGGGCATGTCGTCGGCGCGGAGGTGCTCGGCTCCGTCGAGTTCGGCGTGAGCGTCCTCGACGCGCCGCTGGTCGTCGTCCTGGGCCACGACTCGTGTGGAGCCATCGCCGCGGCCAACTCCGCCTTGGAGGACGGGCGGACGCCGGGTGGCTTCCTGCGCGACGTCGTCGAACGGGTGACCCCGAGCGTGCTCGCGGCCCGCGCCGCCGGACGCGAGAGCGCCGACGAGATCCTGGCCGAGCACATCGAGCACACCGTCGACCTCCTGCTGGAACGCTCCCACGTCCTGGCCGAGCGAGTGGCCGCAGGGCGCGTCGCCGTGGTGGGCCTGTCCTACCGGCTGGCCGACGGCAGCGCCCGCCTCGTCGCCTCCCGCGGACTCGACGAGGCGTGAACACTCCGGCCATCGCCGCGTGACGCGGATGCCGCAGCGCACCCAGACCCATCGCGATCAGCGGTTACGGGGTGGGTCGGGGTCCTGCGGCACGGCGGAGCCGGTTGGCGATCGCCAGTCCCAGTCCCTCCTCCTCCGGCAGGGACGCGATGATGAGGTCGCATCCCTGTCGGTCGAGTTGGCGCAGGAACCCGTACAGCCCGCGCGCGTAGGCGGCCGTCGAAGCAGGCACCGCCACCACGGCGTGGGCCTTCACCTGCGTGCCGGTGAGGGATGCCGGCAGGAAGACGCCCACCCGGTGTCCCAGATCCCGAGCGAGTTCCGCTTCGGTGACGATCTTCTCGGGCTCGACGAGGACGACGCGCGCCTGCGGCGCGTAGTGGGACGGATGCCGGCCCGGTACTGGAATGGGGCTGGTCGACGGGACCGCGAGCGGGAACCCCAGCACCGCTTCGAGGTCCTCGCGCGTCACCCCGCCGGGCCGCAGGATGCTCGGGACGTCCCCCGTGACGTCGACGATGGTGGACTCGACACCGACCTCGCAGGGACCGCCGTCCAGGACGAAGTCGACGGCCTCCCCGAACTCGGCACGCACGTCGTCCGCCGTGGTGGGACTGACCCGGCCGAACCGGTTGGCGGACGGCGCCGTCACACCCCCGCCGAACGTCGCCAGCAGCGCGAGCGCCACGGGATGGTCGGGCACGCGCACGGCGACCGTCTCCAGGCCACCGGTTGCTTCGAGGGGCACCCGGCCGCCGCGCCGCAGAACCAGCGTGAGCGGCCCCGGCCAGAAGTGTTCGGCCAGCAGGCGCGCCGTCGCGGGCACGTCCCGCACCCAGTCGTCCAGGTGCTCCGCCCCGCCGATGTGGACGATGAGCGGATGCGAGGGCGGACGTCCCTTGACCTGGAAGATGCGCGCGACGGCGGCGGGGTCCTCGGCGTCGGCGCCCAGTCCGTAGACGGTTTCGGTGGGCAGGGCCACCAGGCCGCCGGCGCGCAGCACGGCCGCCGCCTTCTCGATGTCATCGATGCTTGCCGTCACCCTCGTCATCCAATCACGGCTTCGCGATCGGAAAGAAACGGGGCCGCTGCCGGATCAAGTCGTGTGCCCCCGACGGTGGTCGCCCTGGTACCGACTCGGCGGCTCGGCCGGCGAGTGCCACACCGACGCCGTCCCCGGCCCGGCCGCACTCCGGTGATCACACTGCGATGGATCGTGCTCCCGCTCAGGCGGCGGTTCGCAGATGCTCGTGCGCCCACTCTTCGAAGCCGGTCGGCTCGATGCCCAGCGCACGAGCGAACTGCGGCCGGGCCGGCTGGCCGACCACCTGGATGAACTCGTGCGTGGCACCCATGTCTCCCATGCCCGCCGCACGGGCCTGTTCCTCGGTCATGTCCGGGGCACTCAGCGGGACTCCGACGGCGCGGGAGAGGATCTCGGCGATTTCGGCCATGGTCAGGTAGTCGCCGGCGAGCTCCAGTTCCACTCGATGAAACTCGGCGGGGGCGGACATGGCAGCCGCCGCCGCTCGGCCCACGTCCTTGGCTGCCACGAGTGCCAGGTGCGTGCTCGGTTTGACGACGGTGACCAGTCCTCCCTCGAGGCCGCGGGGGAAGTAGAACCGCATGGACGGCTCGAAGTTCTCCATGAAGAACGACGGTTTGAGCAACGTCCAATACGTGAAGTCGAGTTCGCGCAGCCGGTCCTGGATCGCGGCCTTCGTACCGAGCGGGGCTTCCAGCGCCGCCCACCGTCCTTCGGCCCAGCCCGGGGCCTCGACGTGCTGTCCCACGCCGCTGGTGGAGGACTGGACGAACTGTTCCACACCGGCGGCCCGCGCAGTCGTCATGAGGTTGTCCGCCTGGCGGACCTCGCCGGCGAAGTCGAACCCCTGCTCGGTGTACGCGGGCATCTGCACGGAGAAGACGGCCCGCACACCGTCCACGGCCGCCTCAAGGGTCGCCGGTTCGGTGAGATCGCCCACGAACAGGTGGGCGCCGAGTTCTTCGACGGCTCGTGCTCGCGGCGTATTCGGATCGCGCACCAGGGCGCGCACCGGTGTTCCCCGCGCGAGCAGGACGCGGGCGACGGCACCGCCTTGACGGCCGGTGGCGCCGGTGACGAGAACGGGTATCGCGGCATTGGTCATGTGCACGTCTTCTCCTCGGCGGCCACGCGGCATAAACGGCGGGGCCCGCCGTTTCGTGTTCTACGATACGGTGGGGTCCGCCGTTTATCAATGTTGGGGAGACCATGACCGGCCAGCGTTCGGACGCCCGCCGTAACCGCACGCACATCCTCGCCGTGGCCGAGGCCGAGGTGGCGGCCCAGGGGGCCCAGGCGTCCCTGGAGCGGATCGCCCGGATCGCGGGAGTCGGATCAGCCACCGTGCGGCGCCACTTCCCCACCCGCAAGGCCCTGCTCGAAGCCGTCTTCGAACAGCGCGTCCACGACCTGTGTGATCGCGCCCATACGCTCAGCGGCGAGCACGACAGCCGCTCCGCGCTGGTGGAATGGCTGCGCGAGCTGCTTGCCTACTCGCTCGCCGCACGCGGTCTGGCAGACGTCCTCTCCTACGAGCCCCTCGGGAAGGAGGCCACCCCGGACTCCTGCGGGCCGGCCATCGGTGCGGCCGGAGCCGTGCTGCTGCGCAAGGCCATCGACGACCGGACCGTCCGGGCGGACATCACCATCGACGATCTGCTCGTACTGATCGTCGGAATCGCCCTGGCCACCGAGAGTCACGCCGACCCGGCGATGCGGGCCGACCGCGCCTTCCGGCTGGCCGTCGCGGGCTTCGGCGCCGACGGCACCTGAGGTCGCGGTGGACAGGATGGCGAGCTGCCGGCGTGCGCCCTCCGCCCAGGCATCGGTGCGGTCGCCCGGGCTGGATCGACGGTGGCCTCATCCGCTCCCGGATGACCCCACAAGCGTGATCATCAACAACGAGTGGTGTGCTTCCCGGTCCAGCCGGTGGCGGTCGCGACCTCGCGCGCGATGTCCACGACAGGCCGTCCGTCCGTCACCACCCGCACGGTCCCCGCGCAGGCCCGCTGGTCCAGAAGCCGTGCCATACGGACACCGCCTTCCAACTCCTGCTCCAGCTCCGAGCCGAGTTCCCGGCCGACCAGCCGCTCGCCGGCGGTGACGTCGGAAGCGGTGAGCAAGACTCGCGTGATACGCACCCCCGCCCCCATGGCACGCTCGAACATGCCGGTCGTCTCAGGCAGCACACTCGCGGTGTTCGTGTAGATCAGACGGCAGTAGCCGAGCCGGGCGAAGTTCTCCCATACGGCCGTCAGATTCCTCCCCGTGATCTCCGAACGGTTCGGGTCCCCCTCCGGTGCCGGATGCACCTGTCCCATGAAGTCACCATCGATGACCGCATGGGAGACCGCCACGGCGCGCAATATCGCCGAAACCTCCCACCCCACCGTTGTCTTGCCGACACCGGCCCGCCCACCCATGAGCAGTACTTCCGCGTGATCCATGGAAGCAGCCTGCCAGTTGGCCACCCTCTCAGGCGATCCGATATCCATCCATCCGCATGATCACAGCGCCGACCGGCGACATCGCGCGATCTACGGCTGGAGCACCAAACTTCGGCAGGACGTCGACTCGTGCGCGCCGAGCGAATCCCGGAGAGTGCCGGGACCGAGGGAGCGCCCGCACACTCACAGCGTGCGGTAGGCGGCCCACGGTCCGAGAGTGAGGCCGCTCCCCGTGCGTCGGACCTCCACGGCTCCCGCTCCGCCGAAGTGCGCGGGGATCACCAACTCCCGCTCGTCGGCCGCCCGTTCGAGTACGCGCCGTCGACTGGCCGCAGCCCGTACCGGGCCCAGGCACAGGCAACTGCTGCACGCGGGGGCGAGGATCTGTACCGGGCTGTGCACCAAGTCGCCGACCAGGACCGCCCGTTCACCCCCGGAGTCGACCCGCAGCACGGACGAGCCGGGTGTGTGGCCCGGGGCCGACTCCAGCGTGAGAACCGCGTCGATGCGGTGCGCGCCGTCCCACGACACGACCTGTCCGGCCCGGTGGAGGGGAGCGATGCTGTCCTCGTAGATCAGCCGGTCGTCCACGCGCAGTCCGCCCCCGTACGCGTTGGCCGGGCCGAAGTGGAAGTCGTCGGCGGCGGGCAACAGGTATTGCGCGTTGGGGAACGTCGGTACCCACTCGCCCGCGGGGCCCGTGGTGTTCCAGCCGACGTGGTCGGCGTGGAGGTGGGTGTCGACCACGATGTCCACGTCCTCGGGGCGGATTCCGGTGAGCCGGGTCAGCCGGTCGGGGAAGTCGCTGCGCCAGTGGTGGAACACCGACCCCGGACGCTCACGATCGTCACCCACCCCCGGGTCCACCACGATGGTTCGGCCGCCGCTGCGCAGGATCCACGTCTGCAACGCGACCACCGCCTGGTCGTCGTCCGGGTCCCAGTGGTCCGGGGCGAGCCGGTCGCGGTTCTCCTTCCACAATCCCTCCGGCGAGTCGGGGACCAGCGTGCGGGCCGGTACGTACGGCCCCTGCCACTCCACGAGGCGGATGATCTCGACGTCTCCCAGCACGATGCTCGGTGCGTTCTCGATGTCCATGCCGTCGACCCTAGAAAGCATGGATGGAGCTCTCAATGTCTCGAAAGCTCATTCGGATACGCGTACGTCTCACTCCTTCGACTCATGGATACCCTGACCCCATGGATGTCGTGAGCGACGCGATAGGCGCCGTACGGATCGGGCGCCCCTCCTGCACCCGCGTCGGCATCAGCGGAAGCTGGTGCACCCGGCTCGCCCCGTACGACGGCGCGGGTTTCCACGTCGTACTCAAGGGCGGATGCCGCCTGTCGCCCGACGGCCCCGGCCCCTCGCTCCTGCTCGGCACCGGCGACGCGGTACTCCTGCCGCACGGCGCGGGGCACACGATCGCCGACCGCCACGCCGAACCGGACGCCGCCGCGCGGGAACGGGCCGTCCCGTTCGAGCAGTGGCAGGCGACACGTCCCCCCGACCATCCGGCATCGGAGACCGACGAAGTGCGCATGTTGTGCGGCAAGTACCGGCTCGACCGCGCCCGGATGCATCCGCTCATGGCCGAACTGCCCCAGGTCGTACACCTTCCGCACCAGGTGGGCGGCCATCCCGCGCTCCGGTCCGCCATCGACCTGCTGGGCCGGGAACTGGGCGAACGGCAGCCCGGGGCCTGCGTCGCGGTCCCCAGCCTGCTCGACCTACTCCTCGTCTACATGATCCGCGCGTGGATGAGTGAGGACACGACGGGAACCTGGCCGACCGTACTGGGCGATCCGGTGACCGCCGCCGCACTCAGGGCTCTGCACTCCGATCCCGCGGCGCCCTGGACCAACGACCGCCTCGCCGCCGAGGTCGGCGTGTCGCGCCCCACTCTGGCAAGGCGATTCGCCGTCCTGGTCGGCCGCCCCCCGATGAACTACCTCACCTGGTGGCGCCTCACCCTCGCCGCAACCCTCCTGCGCGACACCCCCGACTCCCTGGCCACCATCGCCCGCCAGGTCGGCTACGGCACCCCCTACGCGCTCTCCCACGCCTTCAACCGCGAGTTCCACACCACCCCGGGACGCTACCGCGCGGCGCCGTCCCGACCGGAGTGACCACGAGCCGACCACCGGCGCCGCCGGGAGGGCGCCGCCGCGCCGGTATGGCCGCAGCGACCGTCGACCGGGTCGAGCGGAGGGTCCCGAACGCCGGGCGGCGAACGTACGATCACCGTGTGTCGATCATCGGCCGGTTCGGCGGGCCCGGACCGGAGAAGGGCCTGACCCGGTTGTGCCGGCTCCTCGGGTCGTTCCAGTACGCCTACCGCAACGACAGCGTCGAGCACGCGCTGTTCCGGATCTTCCGCGACGACGCACCGACCGTTGCGCAACTGCACCGCACTGCCGACGACGAGGTGATCGCAGACCCGCCGGCCCTGACACAGCGGCTCCATGCCTCCGGCGCGCCGGCACGGATGCCTCGCCTGGCCGGCGATCCACCGGTCGGCAGACCGTGGGGCATCACCAACCCGGTGATCTTCGAGCTGGAACCTCGACTCCTACGCCGGCTTCCTCCTCGAGGGCCGCGACCCTGACAAGGCCCGGAAGGAGTTCGTCGCCCTCGCCGCGCGCCTGCGCGATACGGACCACGCCCGCCGGACGGCCTGGTGCGAGACCCACGGGGCATGACGGCCGTCGGCGGATGGACCACGGGGGACTTCCGGCGGTTCCACGCCGGATACGAAGGCTGTAGCGGTCGGCTCGGTCATCCGGCGTGTCCCCGGCCCTCGGGGTGCGGGAGGATCGCCGTATGGGGCGCCGGCGGGCGGGAGTTCGGTCGGCGCCGCAGGTCCGGACAGAGGGAGATCGTGATGAATCCACCCGATCCGAAGCCCTACTCGATCGATCGTCGAGGCTTGCTCGCCGGCGCCGCCGGAGCCGCCGGTGTGTTGGCCGCGGGCGGACCGGCCGGCGCGCTCGGCCCCGAAGCCACCGCCGCGCCCGCCGATCCGACACCGCCCGAGACACCGGCGCCGCCACAGGCAGCCGCATCGCCGGAGGCCACCGCGTTCGGGCCCGTGACGGTGCGGCCGAACGACGCTCGCTACGGCGCGCTGGTGCGTGGCAACAACTTCCGGTTCGTGGGTCGTCCGGGCGAGATCCGGGTGCTCGGCTCGACCGAGCAGGTGGTGCGCGCCGTCTCCGACGCGGTACGCACCGGTCGGCGCATCGCGGTTCGCAGCGGCGGCCACTGCTTCGAGGACTTCACCGCGGACCCGGCCGTACGGATGCTGCTCGACCTGTCACCGATGGACGCGGTCGGATACGACGCCGGACGCGGCGCGTTCGCGGTGCAGCCCGGGGCCACGCTCGGACACGTGTACCGGACCCTGGCCAAGGGTTGGGGTGTGACCATCCCGGCCGGCGGATGCCCCGAGGTGGGCGCCGGTGGCCACTTCGTCGGCGGCGGATACGGGCCGCTGTCGCGCCGCTACGGCTCGGTGGTGGACCATCTGTACGGCGTGGAAGTGGTTGTGGTCGGCCGGGACGGCACCGCGCGGGCGGTGGTCGCGACCCGCGAGGAGGGTGACCCACATCGCGACCTGTGGTGGGCACACACCGGGGCGGGCGGCGGCAACTTCGGTGTGGTCACCCGGTATTGGCTGCGCTCGCCGGACGCCGTGGGCCACGATCCGTCCCACGTGCTGCCGCCCGCGCCGCGCGACATGTTGGAATACCTGGTCGTGTGGGCATGGGACGACCGGATGACCGCGCACGTGTTCACGTCCCTTCTGCGCAACTTCGGCCGCTGGCACGAGCGTTGGAGCGCACCGGACTCGCCGTACGCCGGCCTGTACGCGATCATGCTGCCCAGACACCGCAAGGCCGCGTCCTTCGAGATGATCGTGCAGATCGACGCGGACATCCCGAACGCGGCCGCGATGGTGGCCGACTTCGTGACGGCGATCCGCGGCGACACCGACGTGGAACCGATCGTGAACCGGGGACTGACCATGCCCTGGATGCACCTCACCACCTGGCCCGGCCTGGGCGAACCCGGCGACGTGTTCACCCGTCGGTACAAGCTCAAAGCCGGCTATCTGCGCCGTTCCCTCACCGATACCCAACTCGACACCATCCACCGCTACCTGACCGACGACACCGGCACCGAGCACGGCGGCATGCTGCTCATCGGCTACGGCGGCCGAGTCGGCGCGGTCGCCCCGGACGCCACCGCCATCGCCCAACGCGGCGCGATCATGAAGGCGGTCTACCAGACGCTCTGGCTGAGTGAGGACGACGACGCCGACAATCTGGCCTGGGTCCGCGCCTTCTACCGCGACGTCTACGCCGACACCGGCGGCGCCCCGGTGCCCGGCGAGGTCAGCGACGGCACCTACATCAACTACCCCGACAAGGACCTGGCAGATCCGGCCCGGAACACCTCCGGCGTCCCCTGGTACACCCTCTATTACGGGGCCAACTACCCACGCCTGCAACGCGTCAAGGCCAAGTGGGATCCCCGGGACGTCTTTCGTCACACCCTGTCGATCCGCCCGCCGAGCTGACCGGTCGGATTCCGGGACGGGCTTGAGGGCGTTCCCCGCGCGAGTGGCGGGCACGCCCATGCCGTGGGCGAGGGAGACGAAGTCCGGGTCCTGGCGGGGCAGGTCGAAGAGGCGGGCGGAGGTCTCGGCGGTGGCTCCGACGCGTTGCGGTTCGGCGCGCAGGATCCCTCCCGGCGTGAGCTTCGCTGTCGGTGACCCCAGGCATGCTGTTCCCCATGACACCACCGATATCGGGCGAGGTCCCCGCCGAACCGTCGAGATCCTGTCTGGACGTAGACGGGAGGAGCTTGTCGTTCCTCGACTTCGGCGGGTCGGGGCGTGTCCTCCTCGCCCTGCACGGCCACTTCGACGAAGGCCGCACGTTTACCCGCCTGGCCGAGGAGTTGACGCCCGACTGGCGGGTGATCGCACTGGATCAGCGAGGGCACGGTTTCTCGGACCGTACGGCGGACTACTCCCGCGCAGGGTACGTCGACGATGCGGTGAGGTTGCTGGACCACCTCGGCGTCGACCGGACCGTCGTGCTCGGCCATTCACTGGGCGGGGTCAATGCCTATCAACTCGCCGCTCGCGAGCCGCACCGCGTTGAGGCCTTGATCATCGAGGACATCGGGGTCGAACTGGATCACGACCTCTCGTTCGCTCTTGCCTGGCCGCGTCGGGCGCCGACTCGATCCGGTCTGATCGAAGGGCTCGGTGACTCGGCTCGCTACCTCATGGGTGCCGTGCGTGAGTTCCCTGACGGGTGGGGCCTGGCGTTCGACCGGGAGGACATGGTCCGCTCCGGGCGCCAACAGGTCGGCGACTATTGGAGCCAATGGCTGGCCACCGATTGTGCGGCCCTGCTCATCCACGGCACCCAAAGCGACATCCTCGGATCCGTAGAGGCCAAGGCGATGGCGCAACGCCGCCCCGGAACACGCTTGGCTGAGCTCCCGACCGGCCACACCGTTCATGCGACCGACCCGGTCGCGTTCATCGACGTCGTCCGCGACTTCTTGGAGTCGCTGTGATCCGGGTCGCCTACGGGCACCCGAAGGATCGAGGCGCGACGCGGACGGTTCCGGGGCGGGTGTGGTCCCGGCGGTGGTTCGTCACGGTTGGCGGCCGGCGGGGTCTCCCGCGGGGTCGTCGGCCAAGGCGATGGTGGCGGTGATGCGTTTGCCGACGGGTTCGCGGCGGGCGGTGAAGCCCCGGGCGACGGCCAGGACGATCTCGAGTCCGTGTTGGCCGACCCTGCCCGGGTCGGCGGCGCGGGCGATCGGCAGCGTGGGATCGCCGTCCCACACCGTGACGTCGATCGTGCCGTCCGATGCCTCCAGGGTCAGCGTGCACGGGCCGGGGGCGTGTCTGCGGGCGTTGGTCACCAGTTCGCTGACGACGAGTTGCACCACGCCCATGACGCGGTTCGAGACGGGAAGGCCGTGCACGGCCTGCAAGTCGGTCAGGAAATCACGGGTCAGAGCGCGGGCGGTGGCAATCTCCTCGCCGCCCTCGAACATCGCGGTGACCATGACGGCCACCCCGACCGGCACCCGCCGGTCCCCGTCGTCGACGACCCGAACCATGACGGCCCACCCCGCATCCCCCGTCGCGTGCATCCGAAGAAATCATGCGTGCCCTCGAATCTTCTCTCCATGCCTGCCCGGCCCACGGCGGAGTGAATGGAGTGTCCTGGTCATCGGACCTCGGGGATGGCGTGAACGGGCGACTGCCCGAGCCTGGAGCAGGCTCGGGCAGTCGGGTGACGTGTGGGATCAGGCGTCCGGGGCGGGGACGAACACCACCGGGGTGGCGCTGTGGCGCAGGCAGTACAGCCCGGTGGGCCCGGGAATCGTGGGGCATTCGATGCCGCTGGTGCCCAGTACGAGCAACCGGGCGTCGCGTGCGCGGGCGACCAGGACCTCCCCGGCGCTGCCGTGCAGCGGGGTGGCCACGATGCGCTCCGGCGGGATCGGCACCCGCACCAGGTTGGCCAGCGCGTGCTCCAAGCGCTCGCGGGCCACGGACAGCGGCGCGTCCGGCCGCTCCAGGGTCGGGAGCTCCGGGTCCGCGTCCGTCCATGCCGCGACCACGTCCAGGACGACGCCGAGCTCGGCCGCCTCCCGCGCGGCCCACCGCAGGGCGACCGCGGACCCGTACGAGCCGTCCAGACCGACCACGATCCGACGCTTCGGGTGGTTCTCCGTGCCCTTCTCGGCGGGCGCTTCGCCCTCTCGGGAGGCCATGCCCGTCGTGTCCCGGTCGAAGCGGGTGTCGAGCGATTCCATGTCGAATTCTCCTTCGGGTGATCCTGGTGGTCTCGGTTGCGGGACAACGGCGAACGTCGTGCTCCGGGCGGGCCGATCAGGAGCGGCGCGACGGGGGAAGCACCGGTTCCAACCGGAACAGCACGGGGCCGTGATCCCGGGGGCCGTGCGGTGACGTACGTCCGGCGAGGGCCGCGACGAGGTCGCGGGCGGTCACCAGACCCACCAGGGTGTCGTTGTCGTCGGTGACGGCGACCGCGTCCACCGTGTGCTCGGTCATCACCTCGGCCGCCTCGGCGAGCCCGGCGGAGATCGACACCTGCGGTTGCACGCTGCCGGGCAGGAGCTCGCTCACGTACCGTTCGGAGAGCGAGATCGCCGGAAGCGCACACGCCACCGCGAGTTCGCCGCGCTCCAACAACCCCACGAAGCGGCCGTCCTCGTCCACGACGGGCAGGTGGTGGAATCCGGTGCGCTGGATCAACTCCCAGGCCATCAAAAGGGACTCGTCGCCGACAACGGTGAGCAAAGCCGTGCTCATCACGTCGGCCACGCTCCGCTCCCGCACGGCCTCCTCCGTGGGGAGGGCGGGTCCGCTGCTCGTCCTCATCGCGTTCGCCTCCTGTGGCTCCGGGGCCGCGATCGCGCGGTTCGCCCTGTCTCCACCATCGAGCCCTCGCGACCTCCGGCACAGGGCCGGTGGGGATGGTCGACCGGGCCGAAGGTCCCGGTCCCGCGGTACCGGGCAGCCCTGTGTCCGCCCGTCGCGTGGGCGCACCCTGAGGGTGAGGGGCCGACCGGATGTCGCAAAACCCGACTCCGCCGCCCGAGGCGTCGTTCGGCGACGATTGGACAAGTCATGAGCACCGGAACCCATCTCCCCGACCTCGGGGTCCTGGTCGGCTACGACGGCTCACCGGGGGGCGAGCGCGCACTCGCGTGGGGTACCCGCGCCGCCGCCGCCGCGAAGACGCCGCTCCACCTGACGATGGCCGTCCCGCCGGCCGCCTTCGGTGGCCATGCCCGCGCGGACGAGGTCCGCAGGGGCGCCCGGGCCCTCCTGGAAGAGGCGGCGGCCCGGAGCCACGCGGCGTACCCCCACCTGACCGTCGAAACCTCCCTGCCCGAGGGACCGGCGGCGGACGCGATCCTGGAGGCGAGCCGACGGGCGGAGACGATCGTGGTGGGCACGCGGGGCCACGGCGGCTTCGCGGGCCTGCTGCTCGGATCGGTGTCCCTGCGGGTGTGCGCGCACACGTCCTGCCCCGTGGTGGTCGTGCCCGCGGAGGCCGACGAGGTGGACACCCCGAGTGTCGTCGTGGGCGTCGCCGATCACAGCGACACGCCGGCGGTCGAGTTCGCCGTGGAGCGGGCGCGCCTCATCGGCGGCAGGGTGATCCCCGTCCACGTGTGGACGCTGACGATGGCGGGCTACTTCCCGGGCGTGGTGGCGCCGCTGCTGGGCGACCCGCTGGACATGGCGACCACCCACGACCACCTCCTGACCGAGATCCTGGAGCCGATCAGGGCCAAGGCGCCGGATGTCACGATCGAGGCCATGGTCACCACCGGGGCGCCCGCCTACGCGTTGATCGGCGTCGCCGCGCACGCGGACCTGCTGGTGGTCGCCGCCCACCGCGCCCACGGCCCCTTCCCGATGCGCCTGGGCCCCACCACGCACGCGGTACTGCACCACGCGTCCTGCCCGGTGGCCGTCGTGCCGATACCCGCCACCGCGCCATGAACGCCGCGAGGCCGCACGGGCCCGGAACGCTCGCACGAGGGCGACGCCGCATGCGCGCCCTCCTCGGCCGCGAGCCGCTGTATCGGCGCTGCGACGTCACGCACCTGCGGTCCACGCTCGCGCTGACGATCCTGGCCCTGATCCTGGTGCCGCTGGTCGTCCTGGCGGCCGTCCATGTCCGGATCCACTCCGGCGAGACCGCTCGGAGCCGCGAACTCGCGCACAAGCACCGGGTTTCCGCCGTGCTGATGATCAAGCCGCCCATCGTGGCCCGACCCGGCGCCGAGACGGTGGCGGCGGATGTGAGCTGGGTCGCGGCCGATGGCACCACCCACACCGGCGTGGCGCAGGTGCCGCTCGGGGGAGCGGCGGGCGACACGACCGGCATCTGGCTCGACGCCGAGGGCCGACCCACCACACCCCCACCGACCCACGACGCGATCGTCGTCGACGCGATCACCGCCGGGATGCTCGCGTTCGCCGCGTCAATCATGGTCACGGCCGGGGCGTTCGGCGCGGAGCAACTGTTGACCTCCCGCCGGCGCGCCCGGGACTGGGAGCGGGAGTGGGCGGTCGTGGAGCCGACGTGGACCGGCCGCATCGAGCACTGAGTGCACAAGGGCGCGCGACCCGGTGGAGGGCGCGCGTACCCTGAAGATGTTCGGCAGGCGCCCAGGCACTGCGGGACCGACTCGATGCGGAACCGGGCTGGACGGCCGTCGTGCCTCGCCCGGGAGAGCGGATATCGATCCGATGAGCAGACCCAGACGCCCACCCCCGCAGGATCCCTGGACTCTGGCATTCCAAGGCTACGAAGCCCAGGACGAGGGCCGGAGAGAGGCGCTGTGCGCGGTCGGCAACGGCTATCTGGTGACCCGAGGGGCCGCGCCGGAGTCGCGTGCCGACGGGATCCACTACCCCGGCACCTATCTCGCCGGTCGCTACGATCGTGTGCTCTCGACGATCGACGGGCGTCGGGTGGAGAACGAGGATCTGATCAATTGCCCGAACTGGCTGCCGGTCACGTTCCGAGCCGGCGGCGCGACCGGATGGTTCGGTGAGGACCCCTCGACGCGGATCGTGTCCCAGCGCCTGGAACTCGACCTGCGCCGGGGAGTACTGACACGGGACGCGCTGATCGTCGACGCGGCCGGCCGGCGCACGCGCCTGCGGCAACGGCGATTCGTCAGTCTCGCCGAACCGCACATCGCGGCCCTGGAGACGGTGCTGACCCCGGAGAACTGGTCGGGCCCGCTGCACGTGCGCGCGGCGCTGGACGGCACCGTCGCCAACACCGGAGTCGCCCGCTACCGGGACCTGGTCGGCCGCCACCTGACTCCGACCGGGCAGGGGTGCGAGAAGGAGGCCCTGTGGTTGTGTGTGCACGCCCTCGGATCCCCACTGCACATCGCGCTGGCGGCGCGCGTCGGCCTCCGCCTCGACGGCGCGACCGTCGACGTCGCGTCCGAACCCGAGTCACTCCCCGGCCGACCAGGGCGGATCTTCACCGTCGAAGCCGTCGCACGGCAGTCACTGATCATGGACAAGACGGTGGCCGTATACACCTCCAAGGACCCGGCCGTGGGCGATCCACGGACCACAGCCCTGCGCGCGCTCTCGCGCACGGGCTCCTTCGACACCCTGTTGCGCGACCACGTCACCCGCTGGGACCAACTGTGGCGCCGATTCCGCACCGAAGCGGAGTTCACCGACCGCGCCGGCGAGGACAACACCCTTCACCTGCACCTGTTTCACACCGCGCAGACCTACTCCGAACACACCGTCGACCTCGATGCCGGAATGCCGGCCCGCGGCTGGCACGGCGAGGGATATCGCGGACACGTTTTCTGGGACGAACTGTTCGTGCTGCGAACGCTCAACCTGCGTACGCCGCAGATCAGTCGCGCCGTGCTGCGATACCGGTACCGGCGCCTGGACGCCGCCAGACAGGCCGCCGCGGACATCGGCGTGCGCGGGGCCATGTACCCGTGGCAGAGCGCCGCCGACGGCACCGAGCAGGCCCCGAGCACACACCTCAACCCGATGTCCGGACGGTGGCTCCCCGATCGCACACACCTGCAACGCCACGTCGGTCTGGCTGTCGCCTACAACACGTGGCAGTACTACCAGGCCACCGGCGACATCGACTTCCTCGACACGTCCGGTGCGGAAATGTTGCTGGAGATCGCCCGCTTCTGGGCAAACACCGCCCGGTACGACCCCGCCTTGGAGCGCTACCGGATCCGCGGCGTGATGGGTCCCGACGAGTATCACGACGCCTATCCGTGGGCCGACGACCCCGGCATCGACGACAACACCTACACGAACGTGCTCGCGGCATGGGTGCTGTCCCGCGCGCTCGACGCGCTCGACGCGCTGCCCGGCTACCGACGCGACGAATTGACCGAACGCCTCGACCTGACCCACGACGAATTCGACCGATGGCGGACGGTCGCCCGTCGACTCTTCGTCCCCTTCCACGACGGCGTGCCCAGTCAATTCGCCGGATACGAGCGCCTCGCCGAACTGGACTGGCCGCGCTACCGCCGGCGATACCCGAACAATCGACGCCTGGACCGCATCCTGGAGGCCGAGGGCGACAGCGTGAACCGCTACAAGGCGTCCAAACAAGCCGACGTGCTGATGCTCTACTACCTGTTCCCCGCCCGGGAGATTCGCGGACTGTTGCGAAGCCTGGGCTATTCGGCGGCCCACGAGATGACGCAGCGCACCGTCGAGTACTACCGGGCCCGAACCGTGCACGGATCGACGCTCAGTTCGGTGGTGCACGCGTGGGTGCTGGCCCGCACCGACCGCCGGCGATCGTGGCGATTCTTTCGCGACGCCCTGGGCGGTGACGTCCACGACGTCCAAGGGGGAACCACAGCCGAAGGCATCCACCTCGGCGCCATGGCCGGGACGGTCGACCTGATGCAACGCTGCTACACCGGGCTGGACACGCGTGGTGACGTACTGTGGCTCGATCCTCGCCTCCCCGCCCGCTTGCGTCGACTGGAGGTCGAACTGCGCTACCGGGGGCACTGGGGCGTGGTGGTCGAGGTCGACCGGCGGGAAGTGACCGTGAGCCTGCGCCCGGGACAGGGTGGTCCGGTCCCGATCGGATTCCGCGGCGCGGTGGTCGAGATCCCGCCCGGTGGCAGCCGTACGTTCACTCTCTGAAACACGCACGCGGCGTCAGCCGCCCCATGTGTCCGAGTCGCCCCGGCCACGACCCTTGCTTCCACCCGGCGTGTGCGAGCCGGTGGTCAGGACCGCCATGCGCTCGCGGTACTCCTCGGTGTCGATCTCGCCTCGGGCGTAGCGCTGAGCCAATACCTCGGTCGCCGACGGACCGGCCGGCTCCGAGGGTCCGCGACCGTGTGCGGCGCCGCGTGCCAGGAACCACACCACCGCGACGATCGCCGCGATCAGGAGCAGCATCATCACCGACCCCCACACCCAGTTCCAGCCGTCGTCCTCGTACATGTGTCCCACGTGGCGTGCGGGCGCCACCGCCAGGGTCGAAAGCGCTTCCATCGCCCTCACCTTCCTCGGATGCCGAACCGGCTTCCGCCTTCATGGTGCGTCGAATGTTCGACGAGCACCGGAGCCGACCGGCCCACCCGACAGGGCCGATCGACCCTTACGAGGAGGTATCGCCGCGTCGGACGGTGGGGGCGTGGACGAGGCGGATCCACCCCACGCCGAGGGGACGCCCCGGGCGGACGGATCGACGGAGAGCGATGTGAACTCCGCGAGGACGCAGACGACGGAACCGAAGCGGGTCTTGACGCCACACGATTCGATTCCCAGGGTGAGCGACGTCATGAGCGCGCCGGTCGCGTACGTGTCCCTCACGGACACCCCGCGCAGAGCCCGCGAGTTGATGCTCGCGCTCGGAGTGCGCCATCTCGTTGTGATCGATCCGGGCAACGGCGAGGCCGTGGGGGTGCTCCGTGACCGGGACCTCGCCGAACCGCGGGCGATGCACCGCTGCCGGCATCTGGGATGGGGTCCCCGCAGCGTCACCGAGCTCCTACGGCGGTGCGTGCCGATCGTGCGACCGGAGATCGACGCGCTCACGGCCGTCGAACGTATGCTCGACGCGGGCGTCGACGCGCTGATCGTCTCCGGTCGATCCCGACTGCCGCTCGGTATCGTCACCAACCACGACCTGGTACGTGTCCTGACTCGGATCCACGACGACGGGGCGGCGGGATGACCGCCGGGGGCGGGGTTGATCGCGGATCCACATGCGTACCCGGCGCGCGGTTCCTGTTCCGCCCGCCCCGGGGCTACCGTGGAGAGAACGAGAGTGACGTCGTGAGGACGCCGGCACTCGCGCCGACCGAGTTCGAAAGCGCGGGTCCGGTCGGGTAGGCGAATCCCCATGCTGAGCGTGACGGTGACGGAGGCGGATGGGCCCGCGCGTTTGACGATGTTCGCGTGCGGTGGGGGCAGGAGCGATGAGTTGGACGGGGTGTGGTGGCCGCACTCCCGGGCGACGGTCGAAGAACTGGCGGCGCTGTTCACGGCGATGGAACCCGTGGGTTCCTACTCGCGAGCGACGCTCGACCGCACCCTGTGGCCCGGCCCGCCCCGGCCGTTCCGGATCACCGGACTCGGCCGGGTGGTGCGTTGGGGCGGGTTCGTGGCCGGGCAGGATCCGCACAGGGTCGAACTGTTCTCACTGATCGACCCTTTCCGGGAACTGCTTGTGGTGCCCCCGGAAACAGCGCCCCGGGTCGCGGCCTATCTCATGGACCCGAACCGGGTGCGTGACGCCTTCCGTTCGCCCACCGAGATGCTGCACGAGGCCGCGGAGCGGATGAACGAATCCGCCGTCGCGCGCACCCCGACCCTCCTCGGAACGGGCCACGGCGACGGGCGCCCACGAGCACGGACCGCCACCCGCACGGCCGCCGGGGTCGCCTACGACACCGAGGCCGGGGCCGTGCCGTAGTCGGCGTTGCGCGTGACGTGGTCGGCACGCCCACCAGAGGTTCCACGCCGATCAGGTCCGGCCCGTGTCCGTTCCCGTGACCGTCGCGTTCGGGGTCTTCGTGCCGGCGTCGTCCGCGGCCGGCCGTAGAGTCTCCGTCACGGGTCGGCGAGGGGTTGGGGCTCCGGGAGGCCCGTACCCCATCCGCAGCACCATCTGGACGTGACCGGGGCCGGTCCGCGGGTCGCGCAGGGTCGCACGGGTATCCGGCCATTCGACGGCCTGATGCAGGACCGACATACGCAAGCCGTGGACGGTCGCCAGCAGCCATACCCGCTCCATGGCCTGCCCCGCGCGCAGCCAGTCTTCCGGACGGTCGAAGCGTGTGGTCAGGGTGGCCACCTGGGGCAGTGCCTCGAAGCGCCGCGTGGAGGTGGGAAAGGCGGGCGGGTGCCCGGTGAAGGCGCGCACCGGCACCCGGGCGTCGTGGTCCTGTGGGCCCAGGGCCGCACGCGGGATGCCGTCGGTGGTGAGTTCCTCGAGTCGCAGCCATGTGCGGGTTTCCGCCTGCCGGGCGAGGTCCGCGGCCGTGCGTCGTTCGGCCTCGGCCGTCAGGTTCAGCACGCGGCGGGCGTCGGCCTCCTCCAGCACGTCCAGGACCACGCCTTCCGCCGCGGCGGCGGTGATGAGTTCACCGACGACGCGCTCCGGCACGTCACGGTTGGCGAACGGCAGTCGGCTGGAGTGCCGGTCACCGATCGCCGGGTAGAGATCCGGACCGTACGGCCGCGAGTCGTGGGTGAATCGACTCAGATCGAGTACGGCCGCCGCAGGCGGTTCGACCCCCTCGGGCAGCAGCGTCACGTGCGGATCCCGGCCCAGTCGTCCGGCGGCGACACGCATGTTGAAAACGGCCGCGCCGACCGAGATGTACAGGGCCCGACCATCGGGATCGGTGAGCGGAACGGCACGCGTCCTGTCCGCGTACACCGTGATCCCGCGATCGTCTTTCGTGGCTCGGAAGTACCACGGTTGACTGTTTTGGAGTGAAGGTGCCGCGCCGCCCGCGGCAGCCAGGTGCCGCATATCCGCGGGACTCAGGGATGCGTTCGCCATATCGATCTCTCCCCACGGCCCATCGGTGCGGCCGTATGCCGGGAACGGCGCGTCGGGGCCGCCTCCGCGGGGCCGGCGCCGGATATGACCAGTTTCGGGGATTCGGCCCGGGGGCCACAGGGCCGGACGTCCCCGAAGGACCCGGGCCATGAGTCCCATACGCGACCCGGCGCGGCGAGAAGCGGCCGACCCGATGTGCGGCGTCGAGCCGCCGCTCGGTCGGCCCGGGCCGTTCGGCCCTGTGCGAGTACGAGTCGTCGGCGCATTCTGGGGTTGGCGGCCGGCGAAAGCCCTGCCGCCGCCGTGAACTCGGAAAGTCGGAAAGGGGAGCGGCGACATGGAGGCGCGGGTAGGCGACTGGGTGGTGGTCGAGTCCCCACACGTGGGCGAGCCTCGACGCGTCGGCCTGGTGATCCGGGTCGAGCACGCGGACGGCACTCCGCCCTACACGGTGCGCTGGACCGAGGACGACCACGAATCGTTGTTCTTTCCCGGTCCGGAAACGCACATCGAGAAGCCTGAAGCGATGTTCGGATCGAAACAGCGCGGCTGACACGAAGTTGCCGGGCCGCGGTCGCGGTCGGAAGGCGGTCGCCTCGAGCGGGTGAAGAGCACCGACGGCGACGCCCCTGAAGGAGAGGCGCCATGCATCACCGAACGGTTGCCGAGTGCATGACCAGGGAGGTCGTCCGGGTACGGCCCGACACGCGGTTCAAGGAGATCGTCGAACTCCTGGCGGGCAACCACGTCACAGCGGTGCCCGTCGTGGACGTGTCGGACCGTCCGATGGGCGTGGTGTCCGAGGCCGACCTGCTCCGCAGGTCCACCACCCGGGCCGACCCGCCCGACCCGAGCCGGCCTTCTGATTCACAGGCGTGGGAACGGGCCGACGCCGAGGGCGTGCGGGCCGAGGAATTGATGTCGGCGCCCGCGGTGTGCGTACGTCCGGACTGGACCGTGGCCGGCGCGGCCCGCCTCATGGCGGTGCACGACATCAAGCGACTCCCGGTGGTGGACGAGGAGGACCGGCTACAGGGCATCGTCAGCCGCGGTGACCTGCTGCGCGTCTTCCTACGGGGCGACGACGCCATTCGCGACGAGATCGATCAGGACATCCTGCGGCGAATGTTGCGCCTTGCCCCCTCCGAGGTGACGGTCGAGGTACACGAGGGGCAGGTCACCCTGGGGGGATCCGTCGAGTTCAAAAGTCGAATCCCCGTCATCGAACGACTGTGCCACAGCGTCGACGGCGTGGTCTCGGTACACGAGCACATCGCCTACCGCACCGACGACACCCACGATTGGTCCGGCGCCATGTGACACCTTCGAATCCGGCGCTCCCACCGCTCCGCTTGAGCGGGACCGCGATGAACGACGGCACGGCACGGGGGCGCCGACAGGACGTTCGGCCCGGGCGTACGGCACCATCGGCCCTGTGCTCCATGGCCCGCGCTTACGACTCTGGAAGACGAAGGCACAGCGCTCGACCATCCCGCATGGGGGCGAGACTCATGGGCACCGATACCTCCGCGCGTGGGCGCGCCGGGCGATCATGGGTGGTGACGCGCCCCGGGCCGATCGACACCCATCCCCTCGAACTCGTGGAATACGAGCCGGCGGAGCCGGGCCCGGGGGAGATCCTGGTGCGGGTGGAGGCGTGCGGCGTGTGCCGTACGGACCTGCACCTCGCGGAGGGCGACCTGGCGCCGCACCGGGCGAACACCGTCCCCGGGCACGAAGTGGTGGGCGTCGTGGAGTCAGTCGGCACGCACGCGACGCGCTTCGTCCCCGGTGACCGCGTCGGCATCGCCTGGCTTCGCCACACCTGTGGGAAATGCCGCCACTGCCGAAGCGGCGCCGAGAACCTGTGCCCCGATTCGACGTACACCGGTTGGGACGCGGACGGCGGGTTCGCCGACGTCGCCTCGGTGCCGGAGGACTACGCGTACGCGCTGCCCGCCGATCGCGACGCCGAACACCTGGCGCCGCTGCTGTGCGCGGGCATCATCGGCTACCGGGCCCTGCGGCGCGCCGACCTTCCACCCGGTGGCAGGCTCGGCATCTACGGTTTCGGCGCGTCGGCCCACCTCGCCGCACAGATCGCCCTGGCGCGGGGCGCGTCCGTCCATGTCATGACCCGCTCCGCACAGGCCCGCCGACTGGCCCTGGAACTCGGCGCCGCCACCGCCGGCGACACTTACGAGTCCCCACCCGAACCGCTGGACTCGGCCATCGTCTTCGCCCCCGTCGGCGACATCGTGCCGGCCGCCTTGGCGGCACTCGACGCTTCCGGAACCGTGGCGGTGGCGGGCATACACCTGACGGACATTCCGCCGCTGAACTACCAGCGGCATCTGTTTCGGGAACGTAATCTGCGCAGCGTCACCGCGAACACCCGCGACGACGGCGTCGAGTTCCTACGCCTGGCGAGGGAGATCGACCTACACGTGACGACCACCCCCTACCCCATGGGCCGCGCGGACCACGCGCTCGCCGATCTCGCCGCGGATCGAGTGCACGGCGCGGCGGTCCTGATCGCCGATCGACCCGGAGAATCTCGAACAACCTCGAATCCGAGCAGGTGAATCATGTCCACGACACACGTTCATCCAGGGCGAGCGACGCCTGTTCCGGCGGTTCGCGAGGTGATGCACGGCCCCGTTGTCGCCGTCGCCGGCCAGGACACCCTGTGGCAGGCCATGGATCGTATGCTCACGGCCCATCTGCGCCACGTGGCCGTCGTCGACGAGGGTCACGCCGTGGGTTTGCTCAGTGACCGCGACCTCGCGTCGGTGTGGGCTCTCGATCCCCTGGGACTCAAGCACCGCACGGCAAGGGACGTGCTCGGATCCGAACCCTGTCTCGTCGCCCCCGACATCGACGTGATCAGCGCGAGCGAGCGACTTCTGGGAGCCGGCCTCGACGCCCTCCTGGTGGTGGACGAGACGACTCGCCCCGTGGGCGTACTGACCGACCACGACCTGCTCGACGTACTGGTGGACCTGTACGGGAAGCGCGACGATCACGGGGAGCGTGGCCCTCGTCATCCGAATATGCTTCCCGATTGACCTTCGGGGTGCGACGGACCTGCCGACCTCGCGAGAGGCCCGCGCCGTCGTTTAGCATGCGCGGGGAGCGACCCCCGGTCGGTCCGGCGATGTCCCTACCGTGACGGAGTTCGTGATGCGGGGCCCGAACGGAGACCAGGAGCCCACGGCATATCAGCGGTGGGAGAGCGCGATAACCCCGTGGCTGACCCTCCTGGCGGCCGTTTCGTTGACCACGTTCGTCCTGAGCGAGGCGTTACAGGCCCGCGAGCGCCCGGTGCTGTGGATCGAGTACGGGGTGTGGGCGGCCTTCCTGACCGACTACCTCGTCAGGCTCGGACTCAGCCGGGACCGCTGGAGGTTCGTGCGCGCCCACCCGCTGGATCTTGCCGCGGTCGCGATGCCCGCGACGCGGGTGTTGCGCCTGATCGCGGTGATCGGCCGGGTCGGGGCCGTCGCCCGCAGCGGGCGCACCGGCCGCCTGTTGGCGAGCACGGTCGTGTTGGTCCTCACGATCCTGGTCGCCGGCGCCGCCGCCGTCCTGGAGCCGGAACGCCGTGCTTCGGACGCGAACATCACGGGTTACCCGGACGCTCTGTGGTGGGCGATCAGTACGATCACCACCGTCGGGTACGGCGATCTGCACCCGGTCACCACCGAGGGTCGCATGGTCGGTGCGGTGCTGATGGTGGTGGGCATCGGCATGATGGGCGTGGTCACCGCGACCATCGCCACACGGTTGATCCTCCCCGAGCAACAGGCCGAGGAACGCCTCGAATACGCGCGCCTGGACAAACGCCTGCAGGCCATGGAGGAGCAACTGCGGCGCCTGAACGATCATTTGGGCGCCCATCCTCGCCCCGATTCCGTCGTCGACGTCCCCGCCCGACAGCCCGACCGCCCTTCCGCGCAGTGAAGGCAAGGATCGAACCGCCTGTGGGTCGCCCCGCGCGTGCGGAGGGCTCGGGCCTTGCTTGACGAATCCCTCACTCGGCACGCGAGCCGATTTCTCGCGAGATTCGCCGTGCGAGGGGTTCCACCGCCGCGGCCACGGCCCCGGTCATGCCGTTGCCCGGGCCGGTGTCGGCGCTCTCGACCGCATAGACGACCAAACGCCCGGGCAGGCGGTCCAATACGCGGGCTAGTTCGACGGCTTCTCCGAGACCGAGGCCATGGGAACTCGTCGTATCGCCGGACGGGGGCAACCGCTCCGCGTCGAGTACCAGGCGGTGCACGCGCCCCGGCCGTCCGGGGTGGGCGTGGGCGGCGTCGACCACGACGGCGAGATCGGCGCCGTCCCACAACGCGATCAGCCGAGCGGGATCGCCGTCGCACGTGCGCAAGGTGACACCGGCCGGCAGCGGGGACGTGGCGGCCTGCTCGGCCAAACGGGCCACGACCGCCCATCCCACGCCGTCATCGCGCCGATACTCGTTGCCGACACCGATGACGACGATTCGTACGCTCACGTCCATGACACCTCCCCTCCCCGTCGCGCCCTCCCGACGGTCGCTTCGGACCCGAACGAGGGAACGATTGGCCCACCTGGATCAGGAATGATTGCGACAGGTCACGAAAGTGGCACACATCGTGACGATACTGATGCGGGATCGGATCGCGATGCGGAGGTCGGCGAATGATGCGGTGCGACGACGCGGTGATCGACAAGGACGGTCTGGACGCCCTGATCACCATCCTCGCCCGCCGGGGGCGCACCGTCATCGGGCCGACCGTCCGCGACGGCGCGATCACCCTCGCCGAAATCTCCGGCGGCACGGACCTGCCCTACGGCTGGGGGGTGGAACTGGAAGCCGGACGCTATCGACTCGTCGCGCGCGAGGACGGCGCCGTGTTCGCGCACAGCGCGGGCCCACAGTCGTGGAAGACGTTCCTGCATCCGCCGCGGGTACGGGAGTGGAGCGCCGACCGCACCGCCGACGGCGGCATGGTGGTGACGCCCGACGACACCCCGGTGCCGGCGTACGCGTTCCTCGGCGTGCGCCCCTGCGACCTGCGAGCCATCGCCGTTCAGGACCGGGTTCTGACCGGCGGCCGATACAGCGACTCGGCCTACCGCCGACGCCGGGACCGCGTGTTCCTGGTGGCGGTGGAGTGCACCGAGCCGGGGGCCACCTGCTTCTGCGTGTCGATGGGGTCCGGCCCCGCCGTGGAACAGGGCTACGACCTCGCGCTCACCGAAGTGCTCGACGGCGACGGCCACCGCTTCCTGGTCCGGGCCGCCAGCGGGGAAGGAGCGGCGGTCCTCGCCGAACTGCCCGGCCGCGCCGCCGACTCCGCCACCCGCTCCGCCGCCCGGGAGCGGGTCGCCGAGGCGGCCGACCGCATGGGTCGAACGATGCCGCTCGTCGACCTGCGCACACTGATGCGCGATACCCTGGACGCCGAGCGCTGGGACGACGTGACGGCCCGTTGCCTGACCTGCGGCAACTGCACGATGGTGTGCCCGACCTGCTTCTGCACCAGCGTCGAGGACGTCACCGACCTCACCGGCGACCACGCCGAACGGTGGCGACACTGGGAGTCCTGCTTCGACCGGGACTTCACCCATCTTTCGACCGGCCCGGTCCGCGACTCCGCACGCAGCCGATACCGGCAGTGGGCCACCCACAAACTCGGCACCTGGCACGACCAGTTCGGCAGCTCGGGTTGCGTCGGATGCGGTCGCTGCATCGTGTGGTGCCCCACCGGCATCGACATCACGGAAGAGGCCCACGCACTGCATCGGGAACGCGAGCAGGGCCGGGGACGGGAAGTGGGATGAGCGTGGCCCGGTACGGCTTCCTCGGCGCCCTCGCGCCCCCGCACCGCGAGCGGTTGCTCGCCTTCGCGCGGGAGGTGCGCTTCCCCGCCGAGACCCGCGTCTTCGAGGAAGCGGGCCTCGCCGACCGATTCTGGCTCGTCCGCTCGGGACTGGTCGCGCTGGACATCCATGTCCCGGGCCGCCGCGCAACCGTCGTGGAGACCCTGGGGCAAGGCGAACTGCTGGGCTGGTCCTGGTTGTTCGAGCCCTACCGATGGCACCTCGGCGCGCGGTGCCACGCCGGCGTCACCGCGTACGAGTTCGACGCCGAGCCGATCCGTGCCGCCTGCGAGGAGGACACCGACTTCGGACTCGCGCTCACGCACGGCGTCGCCGAGGTCATCGCACGCCGACTGAAGGCGACTCGCACCCGCCTGCTGGACCTGTACGGACCCCCCGGCAGCGGCGGCGCGACACCATGACCACGCCCGTCCCGTACCGCGTGGTGGCGCGCCGGGTCGATACGCCGGACACCGCGACGATCGCCCTGGAACCCGTCGGAGCGGCCCTTCCGCCCTTCGCCCCCGGCCAGTTCGCCATGGTGTACGCCTTCGGCGTCGGCGACATCCCCCTGTCGGCCTGCGGCATCGACGGCCCACGCCTGACACACACCGTCCGCGCCGTCGGAGCCGTCTCCGGCACGCTGCACGGCATGCGCGTCGGCCAAACCGTCGGGGTGCGCGGTCCCTTCGGCACCGGGTGGGACCTGTGCGAAGCCGAAGGACACGACCTCCTCGTGGTGGCCGGGGGTATCGGCCTGGCGCCGCTGCGCCCCCTCGTACTTGCCGCACTCGCCGCACCCGAACGCCACGGACACCTGAACGTACTCGTCGGGGGGCGGACACCCGGCGAACTGCTCTATCCCGACGAGCCCTGGCAGGCGGCGGCCCGGGTCCGCGTCACCGTCGACCGCGCCGGCCCCGAGTGGACGAAAGACGTCGGCCTGGTCACGACGCTGATCGACCGGGCCGAATTCGATCCGCCGCGGACGGCGGCGTTCGTCTGCGGGCCCGAACCGATGATCCGGGCCACCGCCGCCGACCTCGTGCACCGCGGCGTCGCCCCGGACCGGATCCGGGTCTCGCTGGAGCGCACGATGCACTGCGGCACCGGACACTGCGGGCACTGCCAACTCGGACCCCTGCTGCTCTGCCGCGACGGCCCCGTCGTCGACTGGATCCACGCCGAACCCCTGCTCGCGGTCCGGGAGTTGTGACGATGCCCGACAACGACACGCCGGGTGGCGGCCATCCGCGCCCAAAACTCGCCGTATGGAAATTCGCCTCCTGCGACGGCTGCCAACTCACCCTGCTGGACTGCGAGGACGAACTCCTCGGCATCGCCGCGCACGTCGACATCTCACACTTCCTCGAAGCGTCCAGTGCCGTCGCGCCCGGACCCTACGACCTGTCCCTGGTCGAGGGATCGGTGACCACCGAGCAGGACATCGAGCGGATCCGGCACGTGCGAGCCGTCTCACGCCGCCTGGTGACCATCGGCGCCTGCGCGACCGCCGGCGGCGTCCAGGCCCTGCGCAACTACGCCGACGTCGCCGAATTCCAGGCCGTCGTCTACGCCCGACCCGACTACGTCGCCACCCTGGCCACCTCCACCCCCATCGCCGCCCACGTCCCCGTCGACTTCGAGTTGCGTGGTTGCCCCATCGACCGCGGCCAGTTGCTGGAGGTCATCACCGCCCACCTGGCCGGCCGCACGCCCGGTGTACCGCGACACAGCGTCTGCTTCGAGTGCAAACAGCGCGGCACGACCTGTGTGACCGTGGCTCACGGCACCCCCTGTCTCGGTCCGGTCACCCACGCCGGGTGCGGCGCGCTGTGCCCCACGTTCGGGCGCGGCTGCTACGGCTGCTTCGGCCCCTCCGACTCCACCAATTTCCCCGCCTTCATTCCGCTGCTTCGACGCGACGGCATGGACACCCTCGACGTAGTGCGTGTGCTGCGCACCTTCAACACCGCCGCCGAGGAATTCGACGCGGCCTCCCGCGAGGAGGAAGAGTCCCGGTGACCCATCGCGGCTCGCGTGTGCTGCACGTCGGTTCGCTCACCCGAGTGGAGGGCGAGAGCGCGCTGCACCTGGACCTGCACGGCGACCGGGTCGTCGAAGCCCGGTTGGCCATCTACGAACCCCCACGCTTCTTCGAGGCGTTCTTGCGCGGACGCTCCTACACCGAACCACCCGACATCACCTCCCGAGTCTGCGGGATCTGCCCCGTCGCCTATCAGTCGAGCGCCTGCCGCGCGGTCGAGGACGCCTGCGGTGTCGTGGTGGACGGACAACTCGCGGCCCTGCGACGCCTGCTCTACTGCGGTGAGTGGATCGAGAGCCAGACACTGCACATCCACCTGCTCCACGCCCCCGACTTCCTCGGCCGCGACAGCGCCATCGACCTGGCCCGCACCTACCGCGCCGACGTCGAACGCGGCCTGCGGCTCAAACAGGCCGGAAACGCGATCCTCGAACTGCTCGGCGGCCGGGCGATCCACCCCGTCAACGTCCGCCTCGGCGGCTTCCACCGCGTCCCGTTCCCGGCCGAACTACGACCCCTGGCACAGACGTTGCGCCGAGCCCGGGACGACGCCGCGCAGACGGTGCGCTGGGTGGCCGGCTTCGAGTTCCCCGACGCCGGCTGCGACCACGACCTCCTCGCCCTGGCGCGACCCGGCAGCTACGCCATCGAGGCCGGCACGCCGACGGTCATGCCGGCCCCGCACACCGCCGGCCTGCGCCCGGACAGCGACCGGGCACTGCCCACGCGCACGTTCGCCGTCTCCGCGTTCGACGACCACGTCGTCGAACACCCGGTGCCGCACTCCACCGCGCTGCACTCGCGGCTCGACGGCCGCCGCCACCTGACCGGTTCACTCGCCCGCTACGCCATCAGCGGGCGTTGGCTGTCCCCGCTCGCGCTCCAAGCCGCCCTGGAGGCGGGACTCGGCGACCCCCGACAGGGCACGGTCTGCCGAAATCCCTACCGCAGCATCATCGTTCGCGCCGTCGAGGTGCTCTACGCCGTCGACGAGGCACTGCGCCTGATCGAATCCTACGAACCCCCTCCGCGTGCCGCCGTCGACGTACCACCGCGCGCCGGCACGGGCCACGGCGCCACCGAAGCGCCACGCGGCCTGCTCTACCACCGCTACACCCTCGACGCACAAGGGACCATCACCGATGCCTCTTTGGTCCCACCCACCGCGCAGAACCAGGGGGCGATCGAAGAGGACCTGCGCCGCCAGGTCCAGGACCGACTGGCCGGCGGCGACACGACCGACGCCGCGCTGACCACCCTGTGCGAACGGTTGATCCGCAACCACGACCCGTGCATCTCCTGCTCCGCCCATTTCCTCGACCTGACCGTCGACAGGACCGGCACCCCCCTGTGACGGCACGCACCGCGGCGAACGGGGGAGTCCGGGACCACGTCGCGGCATGGCGAGTGCCTCGGTGGAGGCCTCGGTGAGGGCGTCGACCGGGTTGCCGAAGACCACCTCGTGCTTCGTCGGCACGTCCGGAAACCGTTCACCCCATCCCGCGAGCGTCCCCGCCAGGCGGATCCGCCCTGCTCTGATCTGCTCGGCCCGGACGTCGGTGGCGGTGACCGGCAGTCGATCGAAGCGCCGTACGTGCACGGCCGACAGCGAGGCGCCACGCAGTGTGGCCTCCTCGTAGGCGAACGCCACCGCCGATACCGAGGCCTGCGAGCCATCCACGCCCACGACGACGGTCGCGGCCGACTGTCACGCAGCGCCGCGATCGGTGATCCGTCCGCGAGGACACGATCGACCGGGACACGAGGGCGCCGCGCGGATGCCAGGGCTTCGGCTTCGTCCAGGATGCGCAGCCCGGCGATATGCAGGGCCTCCTCGGTCGTCCGTGCTGTGTCGATCGCGAACGACTCGGCCGCGGGCCGTTTGCACACGAACGACGCACGAGGCGACTCGGGACGTGCTCGGGACGGGACGGGGTCCGCGGTCACCGGGTCATCCGGCCCTGTTGCCTGGGACCGGTCCCATGTTGGTCTGGTAAGTGTCGACGACTCGGGGAACGACATGGAGTGTTCCTTCGCGACTCGCATCGGCGGGTCGCAAACCCCCAGGAGGTGGGTATCGTGCCACGCATCAGGGTCGTCAAGAAGCCCACACGCCCGCGCACCGTGCCGCCGATTGATCTGCGGACTCCATCGGGGCGGCTCCTGCGCTATTGACCGCGTCCACCCCGTCAACGCGGGCACGAGTGCGTGGGCGGGGACGGGAAGACCGGCGGACATCCCATCCCCGCCTCCGGGGCGACCGTGTCCTCGTCCGCGAACGCGGGCCCCGGCGCCTCGCGGACGAGATCCTCACCGTTCGAGACCGACGGGCCGACGAAGGGCGTGACGGTCGTACGAACACGACACGACCGACCGTCACGCCCGCCGGGGCGCCGGCCGTCGCGTCATCCTCGCCGATGACGTCCTCGTCGCAACGGACAGGGATGGCAGGGACCTTCGAGGGGTCTGTACGCGTCGTGGGCCGAGGGCGCGGATGCGGGGCCTACTCGGGTGCACTTGAGTACGCGTACTCTGCCGCGCGCCGTGCGGCGCTCCTAGATTCGACGCGAAGTCGACGAGAGCACGACGTCGACGCGACCTCGGGAGAGACATGCTGCGGGCGGGAACCGGACGTCGGAACATATGCGCCGCGGTCGTCGTGACCACGGCGGCGCTGACGCTCGTCACCGGATGTGGGCGCGCGGACGCGGGAGCGCGGGATGCCGCGGCGCCGGGCGGCGCGGGCGAGGTGTCGCCGGCGCCGACCGGTACGGGCGAGGGGGCGCGGCCGCCCGGCGACGCGTCGACCGGCGGCGATACACCGGGCGTGAGGGTGAACGACACGAAGGCGCGGTTGAGTTACGTACTGCCCCCCGGATGGACGGTCATGACCGAGAACCCCGCGGGCGTGCTGACCTCCGGCGCGAGAGTGGGCAGGCAGTGGCAACCATCGGACGGCACGGGCAGGCCCGCCGACGCGGCGTACGTCCATGTGGGCACGATCGGCAGGGAACTATTCCCGGCGTTCGGCGGCACCCGGAACACGGCCAAGACCCTCACCAACATCATCGTCTGCCCGGACGAGTACCAGGGCAGATTCCTCGCGGACACCGAGGCCACCCGGGTCGACGGCCACGACGCCTGGTACTCCGAGGGCGAGTGCGTCCTCCCGGGCACCGATCGGCCGCCACTGCGCACCCGCGTCACCTTCATCGACACCGGCGGCGACGCCGTTCTCTTCACGGACAGCGCGAGCTCGCCCGCACGACGGGACGAGATCGCCATGATCACCAAAAGCCTGCGGATCCAATAGACCAACGCCGTTGCAACCCGCGCGAGGAGCTGAAGTCGGTCACCGACGCGGGCGGCAACACCCGGACGTACACCTACGACTTCCTCGGCCGCGTCATCGACACCACCGACGCCCGCGGCCCATCGGCACCCGCACGGGTCCGGCGGCGGGTCCCTGGGGCGCGCCGCCGGACCCGTGCTCATGCCGACGTCAGAACGTGACGTCCGAGCACGAGTAGAACGCGTTGTTGGTGTCGGCCACGTCCCAGACGGCGAAGACCACCGCGCGGCCGGTGCGCCCGGCCGGCAGCGTGCCGGTGTGCGAGGTGAGCGCGGCCGGCTGCGCACCCTGGTAGGGCACGGTCAGGAACGGCGTGCTCTCCAGCTGGGCGCGGGTGATCGGCGTGGTGGGGTCCCAACTCGGTTTGGTGACGTAGTACCGGAACGTGCTGGTCGAGTGGCGGGCCGTGATCTTCCAGTTGAAGGTCGTCGACGCGCCCGAAGTCACCGCCGTGGTGGGCCAGTTGCCACCGCGCGGGTCGTCCAGCGGAGACCAGCGGGCGTCGGCGCCGGCGCACAGCTTGCCGTCGGCCGGGCCACGCGACGGGTAACCCTTGGGGCCCTCGACGCTCATGGGCTCCCACTGGATCTGGCCGCAGTTCCTGACCGTGCCGTTTCCGCACAGCGCGGAGCGGCTGGCCGGGCCGGTGACGAAGCCGTGGGACGCGGCGGGACTCGCCAGCATCAGCGGGGCGGCGACGGCGGACGCCGCCAGCGTCGACACGGTCGACACGATGGTCCTCTTGCGCATGGAACTCTCCTCGTGGATGAAGACATGCGGAGACGATCGAACCGCTCGGGCACCGACGGGAGCGGTGACGGGGACGTCGCACGGTGTCCGAGCGTGATGTGCCGGGGACGTACGCCCTCAAGGTAGAAGGACCGGATCCCCCTGGGCAATGGTCTGGACCATTCTCGTTTGGGAGAGTCGCGGTGAACCGGTTCGCGTGGCGTTCGAAAGGCGATGTTTGCAGGACAATGGCTGCTTTGCCCTATTGGTATCGCGTCCCGTATGGAGTGTCGTATACGGAACGTGCACCCGGTCGCGGAAGCCTCCGCGAGTGGCGGACGCCCGAAGTGGCCCCGGATGTCCCGGGCTCGTTCGGCCGAGCGTTCACCCGGTCGGCGCCGCCTGCCCCCCGAGTGCGTCCACGCGCTCTGCCGTGCCGTGTCCGGTTGCCTTCATAGTGGCCGGTGGTCGCCGTTTCGGCGCACCACCGCGACATCGGACGCCCTCCCTGTGATCCGCTCGACGTCGACGAAGCCGCACGACCGGACGACGACGCGGCGGCGATGCGATTTTCGGGTCGGCGGCCTCGGGGAGGTGTCACCGCAAGGGAATCGATGCCGCGGGGGTTTCGGATTCAGCGCCGGATGCGGACAGCACTCGGCCGTCCTCGACAGGAGACCGATATGGGCATCCGCTTCGCGGCCACCGGGGCCTGCCTGACCATGACCATCGCATTGACCGGTGTCGGAACCGGCGCGCAGGCTTCGACGGTTCGGACCGAGGAGCGCAAGGCTCCCTCGGCTCTGACATGTCCGGCGGGCTACTTCTGCGCCTACAGCGAACCCAACTACAGGGTTCAGATCCTGAAGTCCCGGGCCGGTCGCGGATCGGAGGTGGACGTGGCCGATGGGAAGACGAGGTCGGGCTCCAACAACACCGCCAATGAATGGGTGGGGGTGAACTACCACTGCTGCGGCGTTCCCGACGACGACGTCAACAAGTGGGCCCCCTATACGGAAATGAACAACAATTCCACGAAGATCGACTACTTCAGCGTGAGGTAGTCGTCGCAGCGAAGGAGAAGTCGTATTCCGGGCACCCCTGTTCTCGGCGGGAAGCGGGAAGACGGGCGATGTCGAGATTCACCGTGCCGGGCTTGGCCGTGTGGCTGGTGCTGGCCATCGGATCCGTCGCCTGCGGACGGGAGCCGGAGGCGGACGTCCCGGACCGCCTCCGGCAACTCGTGGACCGCCCCGCGGTGCTCGACGACGCCGAGAACCGGTTGATCGCGCGGTGTGTGAACCAGGCGGGGATGACCTACCCGCAGGTGCCCCTCCCGCGTGACGACCGGCCCATGATCGGGCTGCTCCGGGGCGCGGCGCCGCTGCGCGCCGAAACCGTACGGGAACACGGCTATCCCGACAGGTGGATGACCGACGCCCGGATTCCGGAGAAGGGTCCGGTCGAGACCCACGCCGATTCCTTGCCCGCCGATGCCAAGGAGCGATTCCATCACCTGCTCCGCGGCGAAGGCGGCGACAACGTTCGGGTCGTACTGCCGGGGAATTTCGAAGTGGCCGCCCCTTCTTCGGGTTGTGTGGGCGGCGCCCGGCGGCGACTCTACGGGTCGGTGGAGAACTACCTGACCGTGTACTACCTTCCCGAACTGGTGCAGCGTCGGGCCGTCGCGGCCGACGAAGACCCCGACGTGCGCGTCGCCTACGCGGCCTTCGCACAGTGCATGGCCACCGAGGGATACCACACGGCGACGCCGGCCGCCGCCGTCGACCTGGCCAGGACGTACTATCCCGACGGTCGGCGCCAGGGCGCCGGGGCCGAAGAGAAGAAACTCGCGCTCGCGGACGCGCAGTGCCAGGCCACGACGCGACTGCGCGAACGGCGCGCCGCCGCCGTCGATCGCCTCGCACGACGCTGGCTGGCCGGCAACGCGGCCGCCGTGTCGAAAGCCTACGGATTGTTGCAGGTTGCCCTGGTCGAGGCGAAGGCGGCGACCAAACGCGGGTGACCCCGCTCGGGGACTCGCCGGCACGTGTCCGAGGCCACCGCCTTCGTCGCCCCGAGTCGGGCCGCTCGGCGTCTGGGCGACCTGCCGGCTCAGCCTCGGTCGAGCGGGGGCGTGCGCGGCGGCGATGTGCGCCTTTCCCCCGTCGCCTCGAACGCGGCGGCGATCGTGAGGAGCATGGTGTCGTCGTAGGCTCGTCCGGCGAAGGTGAGCCCGACCGGCATTCCGATGTCACGCATCGTCCCCATGGGTACGGTGATCGTGGGGATGCCGAGGTGGCGCGGGACGAGGTTGCCGTTGGCCACCCATACCCCGTTCCGCCAGCCCTGATCGGCCGATGCCGGGTTGACGTCCATGTCCGCGGGGCCGACATCCGCGACAGCCGGAAACACGACCCCGTCGAGTTCGTGCTCGTCCATCCACTCCTCGAGGTCGACGCGCCTGGTTTCCTCCAACCCCCGCAGGCCCGCCTCCAGTTCGGGAATGTCCGTCAACGCGGCGTACGCGTTCTCGCGCACCCGCCGGGGATATTCGGCGATGTCGTCATCGAAGCCGGTGTAGCGGTCCGGCAGGGCGCCGACCGGGTGGGGAAAGATCGTCGCGCCGTCGACGCCCGCGAGGGTCGACAGCGCGGGATCGCCATTGGCTCGGAGGAAGTCTTCCCATGCCCACGCCGAGAGATCGACGATCTCCCGGACGAGGAACGCGGGATCGACGAGTCCGCGGGTCTTGACCGTGGGAGCGCCGGGCCGGTCGCCTTCGTAGTTCGAGACGACCGGGAAATCGACCTCGACCACCTCCGCTCCGGCCGCTTCGAGATCGCGGCGAGCCGCATTCCACAGCTCGATGACCGACGCGCGGGTATGGACGCGCTGCCCCGTGGGACCTCCGATTCCTCCCTCGGGGTTCGTGCCGGCCACGGGGTCGGCATTGACGTACATCGCCGGGATGCCGAGGCGGATCCCGGAAAGCGTGCGGTTCGCGGCCACCGCGTCCGTGGGCGCGAGAGACGGATAGGCCTTCGGGCGCACATCGGAGGCGGCGGGAAGCGATATCCAGGGCTGGGCCCGCCAGAAGTCGCCGCGACGGTCCTCGTCGTCGCCGACCACCACGTCCAGCACTTCGAGCATGTCGGCCATGGTGCGCGTGTGCGGGACCACGACGTCCATCGTGGGTACGAGCGGCCAGTTGCCGCGTACCGAGATCACACCGCGGGACGGCGTGTACGCGCACAACGCGTTGTTCGAAGCGGGAGCCCGGCCCGACGACCACGTCTCCTCGGCCAGGCCGAATGCCGCGAACGAGGCGGCCGTGGCGGTTCCCGACCCGTTGGACGACCCCGAGCCGAACGCGCTCGTCAACCAGTCGGCGCTGTAGGGGCTTTCCGCGCGGCCGTAGACACCTCGCTGCATGCCGCCGTTGGCCATCGGCGGCATATTCGTCAGGCCGAGACAGATTGCTCCGCCGGCTCGCAGCCGTTCGATCGTGTACGCGTCACGTTGCGCGACGAGGTCGGCGAAGGCCGGGCTGCCGCACGCCGCGGTCAGGCCGCGGACGAGGAAGCTGTCCTTCGCCGTGTAGGGAATTCCGTCCAGTGGCCCCCGGACCTCACGTCGCGCCCGGCGCTCGTCGGACGCACGGGCCTCGTCGAGGGCTTCGGGATTGACGACGACCACGGCGTTGAGAGCCGTCGCGCTCTCCGGCCGGTCGTACGCCGCGATGCGCGCGAGGTACGCGTTCACGAGGTCCACGGACCGCGCGGCACCGGATTCGAGGGCGTGGCGCAGCTGTGCGATGGATGCCTCGTAGACCTCGAATGTCATCGGGCGACCTCCTTCGGGGTGAGAGCGGGCTGCTGCTGGGTGATGCAGTGGATACCCCCGCCGCGGGCGAAGATCGCCCGAGCGTCGACGGTGACGGCACGCCGTCCGGGATAGGCCGATTCGAGGATGTCACGAGCGGCGCGGTCGGCTCGGTCGTCTCCGAATCCGCACGAGATGATTCCCCCGTTGACCACGAGGTGGTTGACGTAGGAGTAGTCCACGAAGCCGTCCTTGTCGCGGATGGCCGCGGGCGCCGGGAGTTCGACGATCCGGAATCGGCGTCCGGCGGCGTCCGTCTCATCCGAGAGCCGAGCGCGCAGGTCGCGGGTCACGGCGAAGTCGGGGTGATCGGGAGCGGTCTGCGTGTGCAGCAGCAGCACCCCGGGGGAGGGGATCGTCGCGACCATGTCGACGTGGCCCTTCGTCCCGAACAGCTCGTAGTCGCGCGTCAGTCCCCGGGGCAGCCATACGACCTTGGTCGCGCCGAGCGTGCGCGTGAGCTCCGCCTCGACGTGGTCTTGGCGCGCGAACGGGTTGCGTCGGGGATCGAGCTGGACCGTCTTCGTCGCCAGCACCGTGCCCTCGCCGTCGACGTGGATGCCGCCGCCCTCGTTCACCAGCAGGGACCGCACGGCTTCGGCGCCGACCAGATCGCTCACCCGGCGGGCGATGTCGGCGGACAGGCGCCACTCGGACCACTCCGGGTCGCCCCAGCCGTTGAAGGTCCACTGGACAGCGCCGAGGACGCCCGGCCGTTCGTCGTCGACGACGAACGTCGGGCCGAAGTCCCGCATCCAGAACTCGTCGAGAGGAGCCTCGACGAGTTCGATGTGTCCGCCCAGCATGCGCCTCGCGCGGGCCCGCTCGCTCGGATCGACGACCATGGTCACCGGTTCGAAGTCGGCGATCGTGTGCGCGACGGCGGTCCAGGAGTCGTACCCCGTCTGCTTGAACGTGTCGCCTTCCCCCAGGTTGCGGCCCTCACGGGGGAAGGCCATCCATGTGCGCGCATGGGGCGCGGTCTCGGGCGGCATGCGCCATGTCATCGTGTTCTCCGAAGTGGTCGCGTGACGAGCGATCCGCGTGAGGATGTCGCGACTCGCACGGGTGGTCACCATCCCTCGGTGAGGACACGATCGAGAGCGGCGACCGCGTAGTCGGCGCTCTCGGCCGTGATGCACAGGGGTGGTTTGACCTTCAGCACGTTCGATCGTTCCGACGTGGTGAGGACGATCACGCCGAGTTCCCTCAGGCGTTCGCAGATCGCCGCGGCTTCCTGTGCCGCCGGTTCGAGGGTGTCCCGGTCGCGGACCAGTTCCACGCCGAGATAGAGGCCTTCGCCGTGGATCGGCCCGATGATCCCGTGCCGTTCCGCGAGCGCCCGGAAACCGGCCGCGAGGCGATCGCCGATCTCCCGCGCGTTGCGTTGAGTTCCCTCGGCCTCCATGGCGTCGAGCACCGCGAGCCCGACGCGGCAGGAGAGCGGATTCCCGCCTGTCGAGGAGAAGAACTGCCCCTGGGAGGCGAGGGCGTCGGCCACGGCCCGCGAGGTGATGACTCCTCCGATGGGGAAACCGTTGCCCATCGGCTTCGCGATGGCGATGAGATCCGGCACGACCGCCGACCGCTCGAAGCCCCAGAAGCCCGACCCCGTGCGCCCGAAGCCGACCTGGACCTCATCGGCGATGCACAAGCCGCCCGCCTCGCGGACCCGCGCGTACACATCGGCGAGGTATCCCTCCGGCAGCAGGACTCCGCCGGCGTTGCCGAGCAGCGACTCGCAGATGAATCCGGCCGCCGGGCGGCCACGGCGGGCGAGCCGGTCGAGATCGGCTCCGAGGTCCGCGGCGTAGCGAGCGCCGACCGACCGGTCCTCCGCCGCGCCCCGGTATGTACCGCGGAAGCGGTTGGGAACGTCCGCGACGTGAATCCACTCGGGACGTGTATCGAGAGCGTACGGGTTGTCGTACGCGCTGGTGGTGACCGCGTCAGCGGCCATCGTCCATCCGTGATACGCCTCCCGAAGCGCGACGACGGTCTTGCGGCCGGTCGCCGCTTGCACCAGCCGCATGGCGAGATCGACGGCCTCGGATCCGGAGTTCACGAGCACGACGGTGTCGAGCGGCGAATCCGGAGGAAGCAGCGCGAGAAGTCGCTCGCTGTATTCGGCCAACTCGCGGTAGAGAAAACGCGAGTTCGTGTTGAGGACGCGAATCTGCCGGTCGACGGCGTCGGCGACACCCGGGTGCCCGTGCCCGAGGCCGGCCACGTTGTTGACGAGATCGACGTAGGCGCGGCCCGTGGTGTCGACGAGGTGGTGACGCCAACCGCGTTCGATCTGCATCGGACGCTCGTAATAGCGCTCCTGGGCGCCGGCGAGAACGTGCTCGCGGCGTCGCTGTTCGTCGGCCGACTCGTCCCGCTCGGCCCGCGAAGGCAGGCCGAGCAGACCGGCCGGGTCGCGGGCGAGAGCCGACCATGCCGGGACCCGCTCCGGCGTGACCAGTCCCGAACGCCCGGTGTCCGGTTGCTTGACCGCGTCGACGGGCGGCGACGCGCCTTCGACCGCGTCGGCGCGAACGAGGGTGACGCAGAGGCAGCGGGATTTCGACGCGGAGGGGAGCACGCCCAGGCGCGTTCCCGGTGCGAGGACACCGTTCGCTTCGACATCGACGGAAAAACCGTCGATGTCGAGATACCATCCGTCGCCGAGGCGGAGCCTGACGCCGTGCTCGCCCGCGGTGAACACGGTGGCTTCGACGGGAGTCGTCACTGCGAGCCGGGGCCCCGGGGCAACGTGCAGTTCCGTGCCGATGGGCCAAGTCGCCGCGGCGTCGGGGGAGTCGATCGTCGTGCGCGTGAGGCGGTAGACGCCGAAGGGAAGCACCGCGACCGCGGCGCCGGCCGCGAAGGCTCGCGCCACGAGGCCGTCCTCCGCGTCGGCGTCGAGCCACCGTCCGGCATTCAGCCACGGGCTCTCCACACCGGCGTCCACCACGACAACGTCGCCGGTGATCTCGGGCAGCAGAGAACGGACGGGCAAGGGCCGGGTGCGTTTCGCGCGCGGCTCCGGGGCATCCGCGCCGAGGCCACCCGGCACCGCGACGGGATCGGCGGAGCGAAGACGCACGGTCATGTGCTCGACGGCCTCGGCAAGCGGCAGGGACGTCGCCGCGTCGAAGATCGCCTGCTCGACGCGGACTCGGTCGCGTGCGTACGCGTTGTCGCCGTCGATCTCCAGTTGCCGCCATCCGCCCGCGACGAGGATGGCGCCGCGCAGGACGATGAGCGGCCACAGGGCTCGCGCCTCGGCGTGCGACAGCGGCGCACGGGAATGGAACGCCTCGACCGCGTCGAACACGCGCAGCGGACGCTCCGGTTCGTGATGCAGCAGCGACGACGCCGTGATCGCGAGTTCCGCGACGCGCCAGCCATGGGCGAGGTCACCGAGATCGAGCACGACGCGGGGGTGCAGACGGCCGTCCTCTCCGCGTATCCCCATGACGTTGTCGTCGGTGAGATCACCGTGGATCGCCTGAACCGGCAGGTCGCCCGCGACTTCGTCGAGGACGGATCGGGCCTCGTCGGCGGCGGCGGTCACGCGATGGCGGAGCGCGTGATCGCGGATCGAGGGCGCACACCTTTCGATTTCCCGATGCGCGACCGCCATGACCCACATGTGCTCGCGGTCGAGTCCCGGATGCGCGAGGGTTGCGAGCGCGTTCACGGACGAGGCCGCGAGAGCGCCGAACTCCCGCAGCACCACGGGGGCGAAGTAGCCTGCGTCGAGCATCGGTTCGCCGGCCGCGAACTCGCTGCGCCGAACGGCATACCCGCCGCTGCGCTGTGTCGGCTCCCCGTTCGAACCGGCCAGGACGAACGGAACGGGGATGCCCGCGGCGCGATAGGCGTCCAGCGCGGCGTGCTGGGCATCGCGGGCGTCGTCCCCGAAGGCCGGGTTGTCGATCCGCAGCACGCTGCGCGTTCCGTCGGGTTCCCACAGGAGGAAATTGCGGTCCTGGTTGCTGCCCAGCTCGCGCGCCACCGCCTCGATGCCGTAGCACTCCCGGGCGATGGTCTCCGCATCCGTCTCGGAGACGGCCGGCCGCACCGATGCGCCGTGTATGTCGTTCACGCGGTCCACGTCCCGCTGCCGTCGGAGGTGCCTCGGATGAAGGAGAGGTGATCCGCGTCGGACGCCTCCAGCACGCGCAGGATGTTGCCGTGGCAGAGGCGCTCGAGGTCGGGTTCGCTCCAGCCGCGGCGACGAAGCTCGTGCACGAGCTCCTGGTAGCGCGAGACGTCTTCGAGGCCGGCCGGCATCCGGTCGGTTCCGTCGTAGTCGGCACCGATGCCCACCGCGTGCACGCCCGCGACCTCGCGCACGTGCTCGATGTGATCGGCCACATCGGCGACACCCACCGGGGGCATCTCCCCCTGCTCACCGGCACGCTCCCACGCGTGGCATTCGGCGGTGAGGAACGACGGGACGAAGGCGACCATGACGACGCCCTCGGCGGCGCCGACGGCGGCCAGAACATCGTCGGGGACATTACGGGGGTGGTCGCAGATCCGGCGGGCGCCCGAGTGGCTCACGATCATGGGCCGCGTGCTCACGGCCAGCGCGTCACGCATCGTCGCCGGGGAGACGTGGGCGAGATCGACCAGGACGCCGATCCGGTTCATCTCCCTGACCACATCCCGGCCGAAGTCGGTGAGGCCTCCGTGCCGTGCTTCGTCCGTCGCCGAGTCCGCCCAGTGCGTGGTCCGTGACCAGGTGAGGGTGAGATAGCGCGCCCCGAGCCGGGCGTACTGACGCAACACGGCGAGCGAGCCACCCAGTTGCGCCCCGCCTTCGACCCCGATCAGGGAGGCGATTCGTCCCTCGTCGAAGGCGGCGCGTACATCCGCCGCCGTGCGGGCGAACCGTAGCCGAGCGGGGTGGGAGTCGACGAGACGGTGGACGAAGTCGATCTGCTCGAGCGTCGCCGTCACCTGGTCCGCGCCCACGAGTTCCGGATCGACCCATACCGACCAGAACTGTCCGCCGACGCCGCCTGCCGTCAGCCGCGGGAGATCGGTGTGCAGTCCCGGCACGTGCTCGTCGAGTCCTGCCGTGGCGTATCCGTGGCGTTCGCGACGCGCCCACGCGAGGTCGTTGTGCCCGTCGATGACCGGAATCATCCGAGGTGCGCCTTTCTCTGGTTCCGACGTCGTCCCGGTGCTTCGTTGCGGAACCGACGTCACGGGGTGAACGTCCGGTACAGCGGGTAACCCGACAGCGTCGCCCGGGTCGCCTTGCCGTCGAGGACGACGTCGAAAACCAGCCGCTCCGGGGAACGCTCGTCCTCACCGATGCGGAAGCCGCCGTCGGGCAGCGGAACCAGCGGCTCCCCGAGGTCGCTCGCGAAGTCGCCCTGCCAGACCCAGAGACGGCCTTTGCTGCACTGCACCCGGATGTTGGAAAGCCACGGGTTGTAGCCGCGGTAATGGCCGACGACGGGCCGCCATTCCGCGGGCGGTTCCTCGATGACGCTCGGCTCCCGCGGCGCTTCCTCGATCGCGGACTCGGGCAGGACGAGCGCGGGCGACGGTCGACCGGACAGCGCGGCGTCGACCCAGTCGATCGCGAAGTGGGCCACGTCCGACCACGCTCCGCTGCCATTCGCCAGGACGACGGCGCCGAGGCCCCGTTCGCGGTCGCAGACGAGAGCGGCGTTGTAGCCGACCATTCCTCCGGTGTGCGCGACGTACTCGCGGCCCGCACGCTGGTACACGTACATGCCGAGTCCGTACGTGTAGGGCGGTTCCTCGGCCTCGACGCAGTCGGCGGTCATCTCGTGCAGGCTTTCGGTCCGCAGAAGGCGGGCGTCGCCCGGACCGCTGCCGTCGCCCAGCAGGAGGCGTATCCACGCGGTCATCTCCGAGGGCGTGGAGGCGATGCTGCCGTCGGCGGTGGCCGTCTCGAGCCAGTGCGCCGGTGCCAGTCCGTCGGCGCGACGAGGCGCCCGGTCGTCGTAGAAGGGACCGTAGCCGACGGCGAGACGGCGGCGTGTGTCGTGCGTGATCGCCGCGTGCGATCCGGTCATGCCGAGCGGAGCGAGCAGGTCCTCGGCGAGTACCTGCTCGTAGGGCCGGCCGTGGACCGCCTGCAGAACGAGGCCGAGCGCCTTGTACCCCGTGTTGGAGTAGTAGTGCCAGGTGCCGGGTGGGGTCGTCGCTTCCGTGTCGCGGAGCGCCCAGACCTCGAACGCGGACTCGCCCGTGTACTCCGCGCCGCCCACGATGCCCGCCGTGTGGTTCAGCAGATGCCGGACGGTGATCGGCGCGAACCTCGACTTCACCGTGAACCAGGGCAGGTAGCGGGTCACCGGTGCGTCCAGGTCGAGCAGCCCGCTGTCACGTGCCCGAAGGATCAGTGCCGCCGTGAAACCCTTGGAGATCGAACCGATCTCGAAGAGCGTGTCGTCACGCACGGGGCTGCCGGCGGCGAGGTCGGCGAATCCGACGGACGTCTGTGCGAGAACCCCGTGCCGGTCCGTGACCGCCAGGGAGAGGCCGGCCGCCCAGGAGGTGTCCTCCAGCACCCCGCGAACGGCCTTGGTGAAGTCGGGAGCAAGGGTGATCCTGGTGATCGCCATGGTGTTCCTCTTCCGTGAAGTGATGATCAATGCCGCGGGGGCGTCCTGAGCGCGTCAGCGCACGCCGCGCCGCAGTGCCCGGCCCGCGAGTGTGCCCGTGGGGTTCCCGTCACGCAGGGCGAAGCGGCCGTTGACGAGCACGTGGCGCATTCCTGAGGCGTAGCGGTGGGGTTCGGAGTACGTCGCGTGATCCCGGACCGCGTCCGGATCGAAGATCGCGAGGTCGGCCCACTCGCCGGCCCCGACCCTCCCTCGTCCGACGAGTCTCAGCGTGTCCGCGGGCAGGCTCGTCATGCGACGCACGGCCTCCTCCAGCGTCAGCAGGCCGTCGCGCACGTATGGACCCAGGACGCGCGCGAAGGAGCCGTAGGCTCGCGGATGTGTCGGGGAGTCCGAGAACGGCGGCTCCGTCGAGGCCGCTTCGGCGTCGGAGCACACACTCACCCACGACTGTTCCAGACCGAGGCGGATGTTCTCCTCCGACATGCAGAAGTAGAGGGCCTCCGTGTGCGGGTCCTCGGCCACCAGATCCAGGAGCGCTTCGAGGGGATCGCCGTAGCCGCGGAGGGCACTGAACTGCGCCAACGTCTTTCCGGCGGCCTCGGCGTTCGAGCCGCGTCCGCCTTGGAGCAGGACACCCTCGGCGCCGCCCGCGTCGAGGTGGATGTTCTCCCACGTGCCGCTCGACACCCGGATGTCCGCGATGATCCGCGCCCGGACGACCGGGTCGGTGACGCGTCTCAACAGGGCTTTCTCTCCGCCGTCGAAGTACCACGGTGGAATGGACGCGGCCAGGCTCGTACCGCCCGCCTCGTAGGGATAGAGATCGGCGCTGATCTCGATCCCTTCCTCGCGCGCGTCCGCGATCAGGCGGATCGCTTCGGCCATCCGGTGCCAGTTGTCACGGCCGGAGGCCTTGAGGTGCCACACGTGTGCCCGGGCGGCGGACATCCGGGCGATGTCGATCACCTCGCGGACGGACTCCTCCAGGTGCGCGGCCTCGTCCCTGATGTGTGAGATGTAGAGAGCGTCGTGCGCGCTCGCCACTCCCGCGTACGCCGCCAGTTCCTCGGTGGAGGCGTAGACGCCGGGGGCGTACAGGAGTGACGAGCCGACGCCGAGTGCGCCGGCGGCGAGTTCCTCGTCGAGGATGGCGCAGACCGACCGGAGTTCGTCGTCGGTGAGTTGCCGTTTGTCCGCGCCGGCTCGGATCGCACGGAGATTGTGGGCGCCGACGAAACTCGCGACGTTCGGTCCGACGCCGTTGGCCTCCAGGCTCTCGAGGAAGTCGTTCAACCGCGGAAAGGCGGTGCGGACTCCGTCTTCCCGGGGCGTGGGATCGACGATTTCGACGGCACGGTCGATGACCGGGCCGAGCGAGTATCCCTCTCCGAAGACTTCCGTGGTGACGCCCTGATACAGGTCCGACAAGCCGCGGGCGTCCTGCTGCAGCGACTCGTACGCGTGGCTCAGGATGTTGATGAATCCCGGAGCGACCACGAGCCCGGTCGCGTCGAGCTCGAACCGCCCGTCCGGCTCGATGTCCCCGACGTGAACGATGCGACCGCGCGAAACGGCGATGTCGGCGGTCTTGCGCGGCGCTCCGGTCCCGTCGACGACGGTACCGCCGCGGATGATGAGGTCGTTCGTCACCTCGGACATGTCACACGCCTTCCTCGGGGTCCAGGAGGTCGCGGCGCCTCAGATCCTCGTAGGTCTCGCGGCGGACCACCGCACGCGACCGCCCCCCGCCGACGAAGATCACCGGGGGCCGACGGGCACCGTTGTAGTTGTTCGACATGGTGTGGCAGTACGCCCCCGTCACGGGCACGGCCACGACATCGCCGACCCGGGGTTCGCGCAGCGCCACGCCCGTGCTGATCCGGTCACCGGATTCGCAGTGTTTGCCGACGAGGTTCACGGCCTCTCCGCCGCCGACGCGGTTCACGACGGTCGCCTCGAACCTCTGTCCGTACAGGGATACTTCGAGGTTGTCACCCATACCCCCGTCGACCGCGACGAACGTCGGCCGTCCCTCCTTCACCGAGACGACCCGGTACAGCGTCAGCCCGCTTCGCGCCACGACGCTGCGGCCCGGCTCGATCAGCAACTGCGCGTGGGGCGGCAGATACCGCCTGGCGGCGCCGATGAGGCCGTCGAGCCATGCTTCGACGCTCGGCGGAGCGTCGTCATATGTGTAGCGGACACCCAGACCGCCGCCCAGATCGTAGATGTCGAACTCGCCGTAGGAGGCGAGTGCTCGCACGGCCGCGACATAGGGCTCGACTTCGCATATCTGGCTTCCGATGTGCATGTGCAGGCCGCGAAGGTTGAGGCGCTCACTGGAACGGAGGCGAGTGATCGCCGCTTCGGCGTCCGCCCGCCGCAGACCGAACTTCGACCCGTGCTTTCCCGTCGCCAGCGCCTCATGCGTCTCGGCGGCGACATCGGGGAGCACCCGGATCAGCACGTCCTGGCGGCCGGTGACGATCTCCTCCAGCTTCGCGATGTCATCGAAGTTGTCGATGACGATGAGCCCCACTCCCGCGTCGACCGCGGCCTGGAGTTCCTCCACCGACTTCGCGTTGCCGTGCATCACGATGCTGTCGGGTGCAACCCCCGCACCGAGCGCGAGAACAAGCTCGCCACCGCCCGCGACGTCCGCTCCGAGCCCCGCTTCCGCGAGCGTGCGATAGACGGCTGTCGCCGGGAACGCTTTCGATGCGAAGACAACGCGTGAGTTCGGCCATCTGGCGGCCAGCGCCTCGCGGAACAATGTCGCCTGGCGGATCAGCGCGGTCTCGTCGAGCACGTAGGCAGGGGTGCCGAACCGCTGTGCGATGTCCGTCAGCCGAACGCCTCCCACGACCAGCTCGTCCTCGGCATCGACATATGTTCCTTCCGGGAACAATTCGATCAATGCGCGCGCGTCGTCGTTCGGATTTGTGTGTGATGCGTCGAGGGTCGACGTCGTCATATGAGTTCCCGCCTTCTGAATTTACGATCAGGCTAGGGACTCGATCCGAGGCGAATCTCTGGCCGAAGTGACTAGGATCCGAGAATGAACTTGTCCGATCGGCCAGAAGCCGGCTGCACCCTCGAGGAACTCCTGCAGCGGATTCTCCCGCTGCAGGTCACCGTTCTCGTCGAGTCGACCGCCGCGAGCGCGCTTTTCGTGCGCGGCACCCTCATCGCGGGACCGGGGGAGGGGCTGCCCGATCTGTCGGGTGGCATCCTCCTGCTGGCCGGCTGCGGCGACGTGCCGCAGATCGAGGCATCGGTGAGGGAAGCGGCCGAGCGTGGGTTCGGTGCGGTGTTCCTCCGAGCGGGTGCGTCGACGACACCGACGGTCCTGCGCACGGCGGCCGAGGCCGGGATTTCACTGATGTCCTTCGACAGCGAGCTGAACTGGCGTGAGCTGGCCGCTCTGCTCGACACGGTGATCGAATCGCACTGGGCACCGTCCGATGGGGGACCCGCTGTCGGTGTCGAGGAGCTGTACGTGATCGCGGACGCGGTCGCGGCGACGATCGGTGGCTCGGTGTCGATCGAGGATCTCTCGCAGCGCGTCGTCGCCTACTCGAGCGTTCCGGGCCAGCGTATCGACGCGGTACGCAGCGAAGGCATCCTCGACCGAAGTGCCCCGCACGATCCGGGAGATCGGGAACGGTACGGGCGCATCCTGCGGTCGGACGGCGTGGTCAGATTCGAGCGGGACGGTGACGAACTCGCGCGTGCGGCGATGGCCGTCAGGGCCGGCGACCTTCCGCTCGGCACGATTTGGGCGATCGAGGGCGAGCACGGCATCAGCGCTCGTGACGAAGCCGCGCTGCGGCAGGGCGCTCAGCTGGCGGCATTGCACATGCTGCGCGCGCGCAGCCCGTTCGAGTTCCATCACGAACTCCGCGGCGACGCGCTGCGGTCGCTCATCGACGGAACGGGGAACGCGGATGGTGCGCGTACGCGGCTCCGCTTGCGGGACGATGTGCCTCGCGCGCTGCTCGCGTTCGGATTCGGGGGCTCATCGGCGGACCGGTCCGAATCCTCGGCGACGGCCCGCGCGGCACAAAATGTCGCACGCCAGATCACCGCTCTGCGCCCCAGCGCCTCGATCACGGTGTCCGGAGGGGTTGTCTACGTCCTCCTCGCCGACGATCACGTGAACTCCGCCGCGTCCTCCCTGGCCGAGTCGATCACCGGCATCCCGGGAGGCCGAGAGCGGCGACGGCTGTTCGCGGCGGTGGCCGTCGACCACGACGCGACGCGGCCGCTCACGGATCTGCGGGCCGAGGCGGACGACGTGCTGGAGGTGCTCGTCGCCCGCTCGGACCGGTCCACCGCGACCCTGCGCGACGTCCGGGTGGATGTGATCCTGCGACACGTGGCAGCCGAGCTGACGAGAACTCCCTGGCTGCGTGACGCGGAGATCGCCCGGATCTTCACCGCCTCGGCCCGCAATCGGGAGATCGCCGGCAGCGTGGCGGCGTGGTTCGACGCGCGGTTCGAGGTGACCCGGGCGGCGCAGGTGCTCCAGGTACACCCCAACACGTTGCGGTATCGGCTTCGCCGCTTCTCCGAACTGACGGGAGTGGACCTGGAGGACGCCGACTCGTGCTTGGGCGTCTGGTTGCAGCTGCGCACGCATTCAGGAGTCCGCGCCTCCTGACGCGGGGCGTGACCGACGAGGTGCCGCGGTGCGGTTTACGAGGGCCGATGCCGCTACGGCTTCCCGATCACGCGAAAGCGGCTCACGTCGGGAAGCACGGCGCCTCGAACGTACCCGCCCGGTGAACGGGCGACCTGACGAAGGAAGTCGACGGCGGGCCGAGTGATTTCCTCGCCGGGCAAAATGTTGGGGATTCCCGGGGGATACGCGGAAAGGGCGTCGGCGCTCGTCCGGCCCACCGCCTCGGTGTGCGGGACGACCTCGGACGGCGCGTAGAACGCGTCGCGCGGACAGACCTGTATCCGCCCGGGCGACGGCAGGTCCGCCGGGTCGCCGATCTCATGCGGCGCCGCGTCTCCTCGGGTTTCGAGGACGGCGTCGATGAGTCGGTCGAACGAGGTTCGCTTGCCGATCCCCACAAGCGGGACGAGAGTCGTGCGCGTCGCCATCTCCACCCACATGCCGAAGTCGCGCGCCAACGTGAGCCGAAGGGCGTGCGCGTCCGCGCAGATCCCGCTGACGTCGATCGGCATGCGCAGGGGATCATGGTCGACGATGTCCGGGTGGGAGGAGAAGGTGTCCTCGATCAACGAGATTCCCCGCTCCGCCCGAACGCGGTCACGTGCCGCTGCCAGGACACGCAGCGCGTCATCGACCTGCGGCCCGCCCCGTTGAAGGTCGCGACGGGCGACATCGATCGATCCGATCAGCAGTGAACTCTCACTCGTGGAGGCCGTCATGCGATACGCCCGTTCGAGAGCGGGCTCCAGCGCGTCGGCGAGATCGGTGTCGCCGAGGTGCAGCACCGCGCTCTGGTGCAGGGACGACGTCATCTTGTGCGTACTCATGACGACGATGTCGGCCCCCTGCCGCACGGGGGAGGCGGGCAGGTCCGGGTGGAACCCGAAGTGGGCTCCCCAGGCGCAGTCGACGATGAGCGCGGCGCCCGCGTCGTGGACCAACCGGGCGATGGTCGGCACGTCGGCGACCGCCCCGAAATAGCTCGGGCTCACGATGTAGACCGCTGTCACCGGCCCGGGATGGTCGGCGATCGCCTTCGCGACGGACGCCGGCGTGACACCGTGGGCGATGCCGTTGCGTATGTCCACGCCGGGCAGGGCGTAGGCCGGACGCAACCCGGCGAGGATGACACCGTCCACGACGCTCGAGTGCGCGCTGCGCTGAATGACGATTCCGTCACCCAGCTGACTCACCGCGAGCGCCGCGAGCCGGTTGCCCTGCGAGGACCCGTTCGTGAGGAACCAGGTCCGCCGGGCACCCCATGCCCTGGCGGCCATCCGATGGGCACGCTCGCGCGGGGAGTCTCTTCCGAGGTCGATGCCGTCGAGCAGCTGTGTGACATCGACGGCCAGCGCCCGTTCCCCGGCGAACTCCGCCTGCCCCGCGGCGAAACCGTCGCCGGTGGCGCCATGACCGGGCACCATGAACGACACCGGCCGGCGGGCGGCGTGACGAAGCAACGCGTCGGCGTACGGTGCCTCGTCGCCCGCACCGGCCCGAGGACGTTCGTCGTAGGTGATGGTCGGTTTCATCCTTCACTTTCCTTCATGGCCGCCCCGTGCTGCTCGCTCGGCAGCGCGGCCAGCAGCTCACGCGTGTAGGCGTGTTGCGGATTCAGCAGCACTTCCTCGGTCGTGCCGACCTCGACCAGCCGTCCGGACCGCATCACCGCGACACGGTCGGCGATGTTCCAGGCCAGGCCGAGGTCGTGCGTGACGACCATGACGCTGAGGCGCATCTGTTCGCGCAGCCGGAGGAAGAGGCCGAGGATCTCGCCGCGGAGCGACGCGTCGAGGCTTGCGACGGGCTCGTCGGCGATGATGGTCTCGGGTTCGACGGCGAGCGCACCGGCGATGAGGACACGTTGACGCTGACCGCCGGAGAGCTCGTGGGGGTAGCGCGGGAAGAACTGCTCCGGCGGGCGCAGGCCCGCGTTCGAGAGCGCCCGTGCGACGAGATCGACCTCGGTGACGTCATCGCCGCGAGCGTTGTGCTCGGCGACGAGCCGGTGCAGCCGGATGCCCTCGGCCACCGACTCGTAGACGGAGTGCTTCGGATTGAGCGCACCCGCAGGGTCCTGCATGACGAGTTGGACCCGGCGGCGGTAGCGGCGAAGCGCGGCGCCACCGGTGGGAAGCCGCTCGCCGAGAGCGGTCACCTCTCCGCTTGTGGGACGTTCGAGGCCGAGAAGCGCTCTGCTCAGCGTCGTTTTTCCGGAGCCCGACGCACCGACCAGCGCCAGGATCTCGCCGTGCCGGATCTCGAGGTTCACGCCGTCGACGGCATGGACCTCGCTGCGACCGTGGAGCGAGGGGAACGTGACATGGAGATCGGTCGCGCTCAGCACGATGCGGTTCATCGGGCCACCGTCGATTCCGTAGGGGCGATGCCCAGATCCTCGGCGCGCAGGCAGCCGGTTTCCAGTCCTCGCGCGTACCTGGCGAACTCCGGCTTGTGGACGAGGCATTCGCCGTCGACAGACGCGCACCGCGCGGCGAATCCACGCTCGGCCACGTCGTCGACGACGATGCCCGGATCGTCCGCGAGGCCCTGGGGCCGATACCTTGACGCCGGGTCGCCGATCGTGGGGAACGCGCCTGCGAGCGCCCGCGTATAGGGATGCTTCGCCTGCTGGAACACCCTCGGGCCGGGAGCCCGCTCTATGATCCGGCCGCCGTGCATGACGACCACTTCGTCGCACACGCTCGACAGGACCGCGAGGTCGTGGCTGATCATCATCAAGCCGAGTTCGAGCTCGACAGCCAGGTTTCGAAGCAGGCGCAGGATCTGGGCCTGCACCTTCACGTCGAGCGCGGTGGTCGCTTCATCGGCGATCAGCAGCTTGGGGTCGCAGGCGAGCGCCATGGCGATCATGATGCGCTGCTTCTGTCCGCCCGAAAGCTGATGGGGGTAGCTGTACGCGTGCTCCGCCGCGAGGCCCACCATGTCGAGCAGTTCGGCCACGCGGAGATCGGATGCGCGCCGCGTCGTCTCGGGTCGGTGGACGAGAACGGGTTCGGCGATCTGCTCGCCCACCGTCCGCACGGGGTTGAGCGAGTTCATCGCTCCCTGAAAGACGATCGCGGCGTCCGACCAGCGCATGCGGCGCAGCGCCCCCCAGGTGAGGGAGTTGACGTCCTTGCCGCACACTTCGACCCGCCCCTCCACGCCCGCCCTGCGGGGGTGGAGCCGCAGCACGGCGCTCGCGACCGTGGACTTTCCCGAACCCGATTCGCCGGCGATGCCGAGCGAGCGGCCCTGGTCGAGGGAGAGGGAGACGCCGCGCACGGCGGCGATGTCTCCTCGACTGGATCGGTAGGTGACCCGGAGATCCTCGATCCTCAGTAGTGGGGTCATCGGCCCTCCTCGAGGCGCGGATTGACGATGTCCTCGAGCGCTTGGCCGGCCATCGTGAACGCGAGCACCACCACGATGACGCAGATACCGGGCGGGAGCAGCGCCCACCATGCCCCCAGCGACACGGCGCCGGTGCCGAACGCCGCGTTGAGCATCGTGCCCCAGGAAACCGCCGTCGGGTCGCCGAAGCCGAGGAAGGACAGTGTGGTCTCGGCAAGGACCGAACCGGCGACCGTGAGTGTCGTGTTCGCGAACACGAGCGGCAGCACGTTGGGGAACACATGTTTCGACATGAGGTGCCAGGGCCCCGCGCCGAGTACCCGTGCTCGTTCCATGAACGGCCGTTCGCGCACCGAGAAGGTCTGCGCCCGGATCACCAGCGCCGTCGCGGGCCAGCCGGTGATGCCGATCACCACGATGATCGAGAGCAGGGAGCCGCCCAGCAGGGTCGCCAGGACGAGGGCGAGGGGCAGGAACGGAATGACGATGAACCATTCGGTGAACCGGAAGAGGATGGTGCCCGCCCACCCGTCGGACATCCCCGAGGCCATGCCGACGATCGTGCCGATCACCATCGAGATGACCGTGGCCATCAGGCCGACCAGGAGCGGAACGCGGGCCCCGAATATGAGAAGGGTGAGCACCGAACGTCCGTTGTCATCGGTTCCGAGCGGATACTCCCGGCTCGGCGGCGCCAGGATCGGACCCGACGCGGCGCTCACGCGCAACGCGTGGGAGTCGGCCAGCAGCGGCGCGAAGACCGCGACGACCGCGAAGAGCAGGAGCACGACGAGGCCGACCATGCCCGCCCGATTCGCGCGGAACTTCGCCCACGTACGGCCCCAGGCTTCGCGACGGAGCTTCCAACGGAGCGCTGTCGCGCCGGCCCGTCGAGGGAGAGCGGGTGCTGTGGTCATGCTTTCACCCTCGGATCTTGGAGTGCGTAGATGAAGTTCGCCACCAGGTTGGCGACCACGACCGCGGCGGAGAAGACGAGGAACAGCGCCTGCAGAAGCGGTAGATCGGGAATCCTCATGGCTTCGCTCGTGAGCAGTCCGAGCCCCGGGATGGAGAAGACGGTCTCGATGGTGATCGCACCACCCACGGTGAACGCCAGGTTGAGTGCGACGAGCGTGGTCAGGGGCAACCGGGCGTTGGGAAGCGCGTGTCGGTGCAGAACCTGCCGGTCGGAGAGCCCCTTGGCACGCCCGGTGAGCAGGTAGTCCTCACCCATGACGTCGAGCATCGACGACCGCATGATCATCGAGTACTCGGCGAGATACGTGACCGTCAGTGTCGTCGTCGGCAGGACGAGGTGCCAGATGGTGTCCGCGACGCCCTCGACGCTCATCGGTGCGACTCCGGGCGAGTGGAGCCCGCCGATGGGGAAGACGCCGAAGACGGGGTTGGCGGCGAACACCATGAACAGCAACAGACCGAGCCACCATTCCGGCATGGAGTACATGACGGTCGCGAAGGCCGATGTCGAGCGGTCGAACCGCCCGCCGTGCCTCCACGCCTGACGGCTGCCCAGTCGGCTGCCCAGCCGGATCGACAGAACCGTCGCCGGCAGGACGAGGAGGAGGGTCGGCCATATGCGCTCCCCGATGAGCTCGGGGACCGGTTTGGAGTACTGGAAGGAAACGCCGAAGTCTCCCGTGAAGACCTGCTTCAGGTATTTTCCGAACTGCATCCACATCGATTCGTCGAGCCCCAGTCGGTGCCGGATCTCTTCCAGGTCCTCTGCGGTACGAGCCTTTCCTCGTCCGAGGGTCCGTTCGGGATGGGGGTTGATCACCCGGAACAGGAAGAAGTTCACGACGATGACGAACATCAGCGCGCAAGCCGAACCGGCGAACTGCGTCAGCACGAACCGGCGGCTGAACCGGCCGGCGAGCCGTGAACGTCGATGACGAAAGCCCGGTCCGACCAGCCCGTCGACGTGGGTGGTGGTAGAGATCGATTGCGACGTCATTCGCGCTCCTCCGCTGTCGCTCGGCGCCATCGCGCTACGGCGAATCGCCCGAGTAGCAGGACCAGAATCAGCGTTGCGAGGCTGCGGTAGACGACTGTGGCCGTGCGCGCCGTTCGGTCCGCACTCACGTCCTGCGCGGCACCGTCGGTCGGCCTCAGGTCGTAGAGACTGGTGACGTCGGCCATGACGTCACCACCGGGCTGAAACGCGGATGTCCATCCCGTCCACCGATCGCTGCGATATGCCTGCTGGGCCATCGGCTGTCCCATCACGATGTAGGGAGCGTCGTGATACAGAATCTGCTGCATCTTCTTGACGATCTCGACGCGTTTGCCGTGGTCCAGTTCGTTTTTCTGTTCGGTGTACAGTTCGTCGTATTCCTTGGAGCAGTACCAGCTGTCACTCTGAAGCGAGCGTTGGTCGCAGGTCAGGTAGACGAGCATCGCATCGGGGTCGTCACTGAATCCCCAGCCCCACCAGAACATGTCATAATTCCCGCTCAGGATTTCGTCGGTCAGCTTGTCGGCCGTCATCGCGTCGATCGTGATGTCGAATCCGAGATTCTCCATCCATTCGCGGACGAGTCGAGTGGCGAGAAGGGACGACTGATCCGACGCGTCGACCGCGATCCGGAGCCGCGGTACCGAGCGGCCGGTCGGAAGGGTACGCCTTCCGTCGGCATTCAGCTTGTACCCGGCCTCGTCGAGCCTCTTGGCGGCGAGTTGTGGGTCGTACGCCGTGCCGTCCGCCGGCGGCTTCCACTGGAAGTCCGGGAATCCGTCGGGGACGATCGTCCGCAGCGGCGACAGACCTCCTTTGAACGCCTTGCGTGAAAGCTCCGCCGGATCGAAGGCGGTGGACAACGCGAAACGGAATCTCGGATCGAGAACCGCGGGGTTCGGATCACCGAGTGATTTGCCCGTCTTGGGGTCGGCAGAGCCCGAATTGAAACCCACTTCGACGAAGTTGCCGAGGAGTGGGAACTGATTGGCGAACATGTGCTGCCGACTCTTGAGCTTTCGAACCTGCAATGCGTTCACGCTCGATGTATAGTCGATCTCCCCCTTTCGAATCGCCTGCATGATCGTGTCCTGTGCCTTGAAGAATCGCCAGTCGACGTACGTGACCGGACTGAGCCCGCGCCAGTTGCCGGGCCACGCTTCGAAGCGGTACAGCGAGCTGCCCGCCCCTCCCTCCAGGAGTCGGTAGGGCCCGGACGTCACCAAGCTTTTCGGGCCGAGAGGATACCGGTCGAGCTTGTCGTCGGGATAATGCTCCAAGATGTGCTTCGGGAGTATGGGGATCGGCATTTTCGGCAGCGTCGCGCTCGGCGCGCCGAGGCTCAGCTCGACGGTGTTGTCATCCGGGGCCTTCACGGTTTCCACGTTGTCGAGATAATTTCCCCATGTACTGCTCCCCGGCCCACCCTCCAGCACCCGGCCGAGCGTATATGCCGCGTCGGCTGCGGTGAGCGGTGTTCCGTCGCTCCATGTGAGGCCGGGCCGCATGTGGTACGTGACGGTAAGGCCGTCGGCCGCGATATCCCATGATTCGGCGAGCCCCGGTCCCTGTTCGGCGAGGGAATCGTGAGAGGGCGAGGTCAGCGCCTCGAACAGGTACGGTATGAGGGCGTACGAGTTGGACAGGATGTATGTCATGGGATTAAGCGTGTCGACCTCGCCGACGGCCCCGACAGTGAGCTTTCCGCCCGCGCCCCGGGTGCCTGCGCCGTCAGGTCCTGATGCAACCGCATCGGTCCCCGACCGATGACCGGCAACGGTGGATGATGCGGTATACATGCTGGTAAGGAACGCTGCAAGAGCTATCGCTGCCAGAGACGCGGTGGCGACTCGCGCGAAAGAGATTCGGGGATGAAACCTGCGACAACCTGATGCGGATCTCCACGACATAGTGGGCCTCCCTCACGCCGGCGACCGGCGTGTCCACGTCCTCGAAGGTGCGCCCTCGCGGCATGTGCGTTTTGTATTCCGATCAGTAGACCAGCCGGTACCCCGGGCATCTTTGGCGCTTCGGCCGAATTTCGCGCGGCAGATTTAGACCGACGGTCATGTTTGCCGCCCTCGCGCGATCCCGGCGGGGTGGTCACGGGTCGGTGATGTCGAGGGTGACCCGCGTCAGGGGGTATCCCACACAGGTCAGTACGTACCCTTCGGACTTCTGCTGTGGTGTCAGGCAGTTCGGTTCGTCCTGGGCGACCTCGCCGCTTCGCAGCCGCACCACGCAGTCGCCGCAGTTGCCGACCGTGCAGGAGTGCGGCATCGCGAACCCGGCGGCGAGTCCCGCCTCGAGCAGCGTCCGGCCGGGTTCGACGGTCACCGCGCCGAGGGGGGCTCCGTCCTTCTCGACGCGCATCTCCCGCGGCACGGTCGTCACACCGCTGTTGTCCGCTCGGCTGGTGTAACGCTCCTGATGTGCCTGCTCGTCGGGTATCCCGAGATCGGTCAGGACGGCTTGCACGGCGTCCATCAGCGGGTCGGGTCCGCAGACGTAGTAGTGCGCGTCACGGGTGGGGGAGCGCTGGGTGATCCAGCGCCGTACACCGTCGGCGTCGAGCCGCCCCGTCCGGCGGGTCAGGACGTGGGTGACCGACAGCCGATCGGGAAAGTTGTTCGCCAGCCGGTCCAACTCGGCGCCGAAGATGACCTCCTCGGTGGTGCGGCTGCTGTAGAGCAGCGCGATCCTGTCGCGTCCCCGCCGGTCGGCGAGTCGTGTGCGGATCATGCTCATCATGGGCGTCACGCCGCTGCCCGCCGCGATCAGCACGGTGTCGTCCGGGGGCTGGAGTCGGGCGTGGAAGGAGCCCGAGGGGCCGCGTATCGCGAGGCGATCGTCCACGCCCAGCCGTCGGTGTACATGGGTGGAGAAACGGCCGTCCTCCACGTGCTTGACGGTGACTTCCAGCCGGGATGTCCCGGGCGCCGACGAGGCCGAGTAGGCCCGTCGTACCGGATGGCCGTCGATGTCGGCGACGAGTGTGAAGTACTGGCCCGGCAGGAAATCGAAGGGTTGCGGGGGTCGACCGACGTCTTCGAGCACGAGCGTGATCGCGCTGGGGGTCTCCCTGCGCACCTCGGCGACGCGCACCTGGCGCAACGCGGGCTCGCCTGCGCCGACTTCGGCACGACGTCGACGCCGGCGGCCACGGCGGCCGTCCGCGGTCCCGATGTCCCCGTACCCCTCTTTCCGCAGCCCCGAGCGGTAGCCGCGATTCACCGCCCGGCGCAGCAGCCGGTTCACTCCCGGGATGGCGCCGATGGCTCTGAGGAGGAAGGCCGGTGGTGCGCCTTCGGCGCCGGCGTTGGCGGCGAGGTGTTCCGCACCCAGTGCCATCAGGTCCGGCATCGCGGCACGGTCCGGGTGCGCGCCGGGACTCCACAGGCGTGCGTGCGCCAGGGCGTCGTTGGCGCTCACTTCCGCGTGCTCGACGCCGATGAGCAGCGCCAGGTGCGGGGACACCCCACGCAGCGCCATGGTCTCCAACAGCGCGGGATCGTCGGTGATCGCACCGCGGCCGCGGACGTGCAGCACACCGTCGCGCCCCGGGACGAGCGCGGCCAGCGAGAGGCGGTCGTCCTGCAGCAGGTTGTGCAGGGTGTCGGCTCGCTTGTTGCCCTTGCGGTCCGCGATGACCAGGGTCTGATCGTCCAGGATCCGCGCGACCGTCTGCCGGTCTCCGCGCGGGCTGGTGTCGCTGCCACCGGCGGTGTCCCAGGAGGACAGCGCCAGGAACGGTGCCGCGGCCAGGAAGTCGGCGATGCCCGGCCCGGACAGGGGACCGTCGCCCTCGACGCGGGTGGGCGACGACGACGGGACGGCCGGCGGGTTCCACAGGCCCGAGCGCAGGACGGCCTGCGCGCAGTGTACGTATGCCTCCGTGATGTCGATGGATGTCCGGGCGCCCTCGCGCCCGGCCGCCGTGCCGTTGACGCGCAGGATCTCCCCTACGCCCGGCAGGAGGAAGAACAGTGAGACCGGACCGTGTGGGTCGTCGGTCCCGGGCAGGGAGAACGAGATGCGGGTGGCCGAGAGGACTCGTGCGAACCCCGGCGCCCCGCCGACGAACGTCGTCCTGCCGGTGCCGTCACCGTCCCGGTAGCCGAAAGCCGCGATCGTGCTGTGGGCAAGGACGGCCCGGCAGCCTTCGTCGAGCGTACTGATTTGTTTCAGCCTGATCACCGGTGCGGGACGGCCGACGATCGCCTCGATGTCGGTCACCGTCTTCAGCCGCCGCGGGGCGGACTGCCGGATCCGGGAGGTCATGAGGATTCCTCTCGCTTCTTCACGCACAGGGCGTCGTGCTCGTGTCCGCCGGGCGCGGAGCGGCCCACGCGCCGGTGGCCCAAGAAGGAGACGTCCTGCTTGGGCACGTCGGCGGGCCGTGCGCGGCGAATGGTCGGGTTGTGCACGCGGGGGCGAGTCGACGTCGCCACCCGCAGGAGCTGCGCTATCCACGCCTCGTTCGAGGCGGTCGGCATCCGCACCGCCCGGGGAAGGCGGTATTTCTGCAGCTCATGGCACTATTCTGAGCAATAGCTCAGCTCTTTGGCTACTCGCATTCCACGCCCCGGGGAGTCCCACCGATGCCATCCGCGGACCGCCGCCTCAGCCCACGTCGCAAGCCCCGCCAGGTGCGCGCCGAGCTCACCCGCGAGCGCATCCTCACCGCCGCTGCTCACGTTTTCGCCGAGCACGGCTACGCCGCCGGCACGACCAACCGCATCGCCGAACACGCCCGGATCTCCATCGGATCCCTGTACCAGTACTTCCCGAACAAGGACGCCATCCTGGCCGAGTTGCTGGTCCGTCACATCGAACGCGGCACATGGACCCATGCCGATCGGATCGACCTGTCCGACGGAAGCCTGGAAACGATGGTGCGGGCCCTCGTCCGCGACGCGATCGACAACCACCGCGACGACCCTCAGCTGCTCCGCATCATGATCGAGGAGGCGTCCTTCTCCCAGGACCTGCTCGACACGATCGAGCGACACGGACGCGACCGTGTCGCACAGGTCCGCGGAATCCTCGCCCGGCACCCGGACGTCCGCGTGCGAGACCTCGGCACCGCCGCCGAACTGATCGTCTTCACCGTGGAGACGAACACGCACAAGCTCATGGCCGACCCGCGGACCATCCCCATCGAGTCGTTCGAGAACGAACTGACGGACATGATCACGCGCTACCTGCGCGGCGATCGATAGCCCGCGGGCGCCGGCCTCGCCAGCGGCGCGACTCGCCCGAACGGACCGGATGTGAGGCGCGTTACGTGTCGGACTGATAGGAAGATCCGAGAGTCCGTTATATCGGACAAGTAACCTTTGAGGAGGTGTCCTCATGCGCGCCACGTCCGAGAACCCCACAGGGCACTCGACCGCCGCCACGCCGGTCGAGGAAGCGTCCCCGATCCATATCCTCTGGATCAACGCCGGCCTCAGCTGCGACGGCGACTCCGTCGCGCTGACCGCCGCGATGCAACCGTCGATCGAGGAGATCGTCACCGGCGCGCTGCCCGGATTGCCGCCGATCGCCGTGCACTGGCCGCTGATCGACTTCGAGTGCGGACCGGTCCAGGGCGCGGACACCTTCATCGAATGGTTCTTCAAGGCCGAACGGGGCGAACTCGACCCGTTCGTGCTGGTGGTCGAGGGATCCATCCCGAACGAGTCGATCAAGACCGAGGGATACTGGAGCGGGTTCGGCGACGATCCCGCCACCGGCCAGCCGATCACCACCAGCGAATGGCTGGACCGGCTCGCGCCCAAGGCCACCGGCGTCGTGGCGATCGGCACCTGCGCCACGTACGGCGGAATCCACGCGATGGCCGGCAACCCCACCGGTGCGATGGGCGTTCCCGACTACCTGGGCTGGGACTGGAAGTCCAAGGCGGGTCTGCCGATCGTGTGTGTGCCCGGGTGCCCGATCCAGCCGGACAACTTCGCCGAGACGCTGACCTACCTGCTCTACCAACTCGCCGGATCCGCGCCGATGATCCCACTGGACGACAAGCTGCGCCCGACCTGGCTGTTCGGCGCCACCGTGCACGAGGGCTGCGACCGCGGTGGCTACTACGAGCAGGGCCAGTTCGCCCACGAGTACGGCTCGCCGCTGTGCCTGGTGAAGCTCGGCTGCTGGGGCCCGGTCGTCAAGTGCAACGTGCCCAAGCGCGGCTGGATCAACGGCGTCGGCGGTTGCCCGAACGTCGGCGGAATCTGCATCGCGTGCACGATGCCGGGCTTCCCGGACAAGTTCATGCCGTTCATGGACGAACCGCCCGGCGGCAAGATCTCCGCGACCACCAGCGGTGCGTACGGCGTGGTGATCCGCAAGTTGCGCTCGATCACCGCGAAGACCGTGGACAGGGAACCCAAGTGGCGCCACACCGGGCGCGCGCTGACCACCGGCTACCGCCCGCCCTGGTGAGCGGATCGCCTTCGCCGTAGTCCCCGATCCCGCGGCCGGCCCCAAGCGTGCCGCAGTCCTCACCGCAGAAGGGCACAACACACGATGGCACCCTCGACCAAGACGGCCGGTGACGGCAGCGGCCTGACCGAGATGTCCTGGGACCCGATCACCCGGATCGTCGGCAGCCTGGGTATCCACACCAAGATCGACTTCAAGGCGAAGCAGGTCGCCGAGTGCTACAGCACCTCGTCGGTCTTCCGCGGCTACAGCGTGTTCATGCAGGGCAAGGACCCGCGCGACGCGCACTTCATCACCAGCCGGATCTGCGGCATCTGCGGCGACAACCACGCCACCTGCTCGGTCTACGCGCAGAACATGGCCTACGGCGTCAAGCCGCCGCACCTGGCCGAGTGGATCATCAACCTCGGCGAGGCCGCCGAGTACATGTTCGACCACAACATCTTCCAGGAGAACCTGGTCGGGGTGGACTACTGCGAGCGCATGGTCCGCGAGACCAACCCCGGCGTACTGGACATGGCCGAACGCACCGAGGCGCCGCACGCCGCCGAACACGGCTACCGCACCATCGCCGACATCATGCGCTCGCTCAACCCCATCGAGGGCGAGTTCTACCGCGAGGCGCTGGCGGTCAGCCGCTACACCCGGGAGATGTTCTGCCTGATGGAGGGCCGGCACGTACACCCCTCCACGCTCTACCCGGGCGGTGTGGGCACCGTCGCCTCGGTGCAGTTGTTCACCGACTACCTCTCCCGACTGATGCGCTACGTCGAGTTCATGAAGCGCGTCGTCCCGCTGCACGACGACCTCTTCGACTTCTTCTACACCGCTCTGCCGGGCTACGAAGAGGTCGGCCGGCGGCGGGTGTTGCTCGGATGCTGGGGCGCGCTCAACGACCCCGACCACTGCGACTTCACCTACCGGAACATGACCGACTGGGGCCGGCGCATGTACGTCAGCCCCGGCGTCGTGGTCGACGGCAAGCTGATCACCAACGATCTGACCGAGATCAACCTGGGTATCCGAATCCTGCTCGGCAGCTCCTACTACCAGGACTGGGAGGGCCGGGAGCCGTTCGTCACGCACGACCCGCTGGGCAACCCCGTCGACCCGCGCCACCCGTGGAACCAACACACCATCCCCGCCCCACAGAAGCGGGACTTCGACGGCAAGTACAGCTGGGTCATGTCGCCGCGCTGGTTCGACGGCACCGACTACCTCGCCCTGGACACCGGCGGCGGCCCGCTCGCCCGACTGTGGTCCACCGCGCTCAACGCACTGGTCGACACCGGCTTCGTCAAGGCCACCGGGCACAGCGTGGTGATCAACCTGCCCAAGTCGATGACCAAACCCGAAACCACCTTCGAGTGGAAGATCCCGCAGTGGAGCAACGCCCTGGAGCGCAACCGGGCGCGCACCTACTTCCAGGCGTACATGGCCGCCATGGCGGTGTACTTCGCGGAGAAGGCACTCGACGAGGTGCGCTCGGGCCGGACCAAGACGTGGGAGAAATTCGAGGTGCCCGATCAGGCGGTCGGCGTCGGCTTCACCGAGGCCGTGCGCGGCGTGCTCTCGCACCACATGGTGATCCGGGACGGGAAGATCGCCAACTACCACCCGTACCCGCCGACCCCGTGGAACGCCAGCGTTCGCGACACCCTCGGCACCCCCGGGCCGTACGAGGACGCGGTGCAGAACACGCCGATCTTCGAGGAGAACCCCCCGGAGAACTTCAAGGGCATCGACATCATGCGGGCCGTGCGCAGCTTCGACCCCTGTCTGCCGTGCGGTGTACACATGTATCTCGGCGACGGCAAGACCCTGCAGAAGCTGCACGTGCCCACCGGGCTGAGCGGACTGAGCGGATGAACGCCGAACAGACCGGACTGCGGGTCGAGGAGATCCTGACCCGTCTCGGCGACAGCGCCGACCCGAATGTGCGCGTCGGTGCCGAGGAACTGGTCCGCGCCCTGATGGACTTCTACGGCACCGGCCTGGCCCGGCTGGCCGCGCTGCTGCGCGACGCCGGCGCGGATCGACGCGCCGTGCTCGACGACGAACTGGTCACCGCTCTGCTGGTCCTGCACGACCTGCACCCCGACGACGTGCCGACACGGGTCACGCGAGGCCTCGCGGCGCACCCCGAACACCGAGCCGAGTTCCTCGACTACGACGAGCACGCCCGGACCCTGCGACTGCGGATCACCGCCACGAGCGGCGGATGCGGATGCGCGAGTGGGAACGCCGCAGGCTCACCCGAGGGCGTGGAAGGGCTCCTGGCCGGCTACGCACCCGAGGTCGAACGGATCGAGATCGAGGACGCCCCGGCCGTGTCGCCCGAACCCGCGCTGCTTCAGATCGGCACCCGACCGGCCGATCCGGCCCGGGCCACACGGTGAACGCGCCGTTCCCGACGACCGCCCGACCGGCGGGAGGGCTGCGCCGATTCCGCCTCCCGACCGGGCCGCGCCCGGAACGCTGCGAGCTGTGCGCCCAGGAGGTCGGTGCCGGACACCGCCACCTCGTGGACACCGACGCGCGGGTCCTGGCCTGCGCGTGCCGGGGCTGCGCCATGCTCTTCGAGCGGCGCGGCGCGGCCGGCGGTCGCTATCGGGCGGTGCCCGAGCGCTACCTCGCCGACCCCGGGCACAGCCTGGACGAAGCCGCCTGGGACGCCCTGCAGATCCCGGTCGGCCTGGCGTTCTTCCTGCGCAACGCCGCGCTCGACCGGCTGATCGCGCTCTACCCGAGCCCGGCCGGCGCCACCGAGAGCGACCTGGACCCACAGCTGTGGCAGGCGGTGCTCGGCGAGAGCCGGCTCGCCGAGCTGCTGCGTCCCGACGTCGAAGCGCTGTTGTTGCACCGCACCGACGGGTCGAGCGAGTGCTTCCTGGTTCCGATCGACGTCTGCTACGAGCTGGTCGGCCGGATGCGCCTGCGGTGGCGGGGCTTCGACGGCGGCGCCGAGGCCCGTGAAGACCTGGCCGCGTTCCTCGCCGACGTGCGTTCGCGCGCGCGGGTGCCCGGAGGGGACGAAGCACCGTGACCGAGCTGGACTTCTCCTGCGTCGGCGTGCGCGCGGACGGGTACGCGGCGGGCCCCACGCTGGTCTTTCGGCTGCGGATCACCGCCGCCGAGCGGTCCCGGGTGCACGCGCTCGCGTTGCGTGTCCAGGTGCGGATCGAGCCCGCCCGGCGTCGCTACGGGACGGTCGAGGGCGCCCGGCTGGGCGTGCTGTTCGGCGAACGTTCCCGCTGGGGCGGCACGCTCCACCCGATCGAGTTCGCCCAGGTGGCGTCGAACGTGCCGGGCTTCATCGGGGAGACCGAGGTGGATCTGGTGGTGCCGTGTACCTACGACATGGACATCGCCTCGTCCCGCTACTTCCACGCGCTGGACGAGGGAGAGGTGCCGCTGCTGATGCTCTTCTCCGGGACCGCGTTCACCGGCGCGGGCGGCTTCCGGGTGGAACCGGTGCCCTGGCACAAGGAGACCGCCTATCGCATGCCGGTCACCGTATGGCGGGAAATGGTCGAGCAGCACTTCCCCGGCTGCGGCTGGTTGCGGCTGCCGCGCGAGGAGATGGACGCGCTGCTCGCCTACCGGGCCCGGCACGCGTTGCCCTCCTGGGAGGCCACGATGCGGGCGCTGCTGGCGAGCGCGGAGCCGGACACCGCGCCCGTGCGGGCCTTCGGTGTTCGCCGTGATCGCCCCGGCGGCTCGGACCGCACCCGCCTCACCGAGGGGAGCGAACGATGACGCTGTTCGAGCCCGCGATCCAGGAGCGGTTCGCCGTCGCGCGACAGATCGCCGACGCCGTGCTCTTCGAGGGCTATGTGCTCTACCCGTACCGGGCCTCGGCCGCCAAGAACCGGATGCGCTGGCAGTTCGGCGTGCTGGTGCCGCCCGCCTGGGGGCGGGGCAGCGGCGAACATCACGACCAGCGCACCGAGTGTTTGATCGAGCCCCGCGCGCAGGCGAACCTCTCGATCGAGCTGCGTTTCCTGCACGCCCAGCGGCGCACGGTGGAACAGGTCGGCGCCGACGGCGAGTTCGCGGCGACCGACGCGCTGGAGCTGCCCGATCGGGTGCTCGTCCCATGGGACGAGGGCGTCGAGGAGCGGGTCGAACTGGTGCTGCCGGTCGCGGCGTCGGCAGGGGACGGGTTGGTCCTGCCGTTCGATCGGGCCGAGCGCGAGGAGACCGAGACGGTCGAACTCGACGGCCGCGTGTGCGGGCGACTGGTCCGCCGACGGGCACGGGTCGAGGGGGAGATCCGGGTGCGCACCACCGAAGTGCCCGGCCCGTACCGCACACTCAAGCTGACCGTCGAGGTGGCCAACACCAGTGGGTGGACGCCCGACACGGGTGCCGACCGGGACGCCGCGCTGCCGCATGCGCTGGTGTCGGCACATGTGCTGCTCGGCCTGGACACCGGCTCCTTCCTGTCCGTGACCGACCCGCCCGAATGGGCCCGGGCCGCCGTCGCGACGTGTGCGAACCTACGGACCTGGCCGGTGCTGGCCGGAGAGCGGGACGACGTGGTGTTGTCCTCGCCGATCATCCTGGAGGATCACCCGCGGGTGGCCCCGGAAAGCCCCGGCGCGCTCTACGACGCGACCGAGATCGACGAGATCCTCGCGCTGCGCACCTCGGCCCTGACCGAGCGGGAGAAGCGCGAGGCACGCGGTACCGACGCCCGCGCGGGCGCCGCCGTGGACCTGGTCGACTCGCTTCCCCCGGAGGTGTGGGACCGGTTGCACGGCACGGTGCGGGCGCTGCGCGAGAGCACCGGGCCGGCCGGGCCGACGACCCTGATCGAACCGGGCAGGTCCGATCCGGACACGTCGGGAACCGACCGGCCCTGGTGGGACCCGGCAAGCGACGCCGGATTCGATCCCGCCTCGGATCGGGTGCCGGTCGACGGGCGTTCGATCGGTCCCGGCAGTCGGGTCCGGCTGCGGCCGGGACCGCGCCGTACCGACGCCCAAGACCTGTTCCTGCACGGTCGGGACGCCCTGGTCGAGGCGGTGCTGCACGACGTCGACGGCGCGGTGCACCTCGCGGTGACCGTGGACGGCGACCCCGGCGCGGACATCCGGCGGGCCCAGGGCCGGTTCCTGTATTTCCAACCGGATGAACTCACGGTCCTGGAGGACACGTGATCGGTCACGGTCCGCCGGCCGCGGGCGTCGAGCGTGTGCTCGTCGCCGGAGTCGGCAACATCTTCCTCGGTGACGACGGCTTCGGGGTGGAGGCCGCCACCAGGCTGGCCGGGCACCCGTTGCCGGATGGTGCCGAGGTGGTCGACTTCGGCGTGCGCGGCGTGCATCTGGCCTACCAACTCCTGGAGGGCTACGACACGTTGATCCTGGTGGACGCCACCGCGCGTGGCGGCCAACCGGGCACCGTGTACCTGATCGAGGCCGCCGTGCCGGGCTCGGTCGAGACCGGTACGGCGCTCGTGGACGGCCATCGCATGGGGCCCGACGCGGTCCTCGCGCTGCTGGGCACGCTGAGCGCGGGCACCGGCGGCACCCCGCCTCGCCGGGTGCTGGTCGTCGGCTGCGAACCGGCCGACCTGGACGAGCGGGTGGGGCTCAGCCCACCGGTCGCGGCGGCCGTGGACGAGGCGGTCGCGCTGATCCTGCGGGTGCTGCGCCGGCAGGAGCCCATCGCGTCACCGACCGGCGCGCCGGACGCGGTCGATGTCCGACCCGCCGCCGCTGACGCGGTGCGCGGTCTCGAGTCTGGAGAGGTGCCGACATGCGAAGGATTCTGATCGGCGGAGTGGCCCTGTTCGGGCTTGTCGCGTTCGCGAACCGGGCGGACATTCGACGTTACCTGCGGATGCGAGCCATGTAGCCCGCCCCGCGAGGCGACCCCTCGACGGAGCCCCGCACTGCGGCGAACGGCGTACGTGCGGCGTCGGACACGGCGTGGGTGCCCGTGCGCGGCGCCGTCGGTGCCTGTAATGGAGCGCGGGCCCGTCGACTCGGTGGGCCGGCGGCGGTGGATCGTCGAGCCCGGGAGAGGGTCGATGCACGAGATGTCGATTGCGTTGGCCGTCATCGAGCAGGTCGAGGCGGTCGCCGCGCGAACCGGGGAGCGGGCCGCGCTGACCGTTCGGCTGCGGGTCGGCGAACTGGCCGGGGTGGTTCCCGACGCGCTGGCCTTCGCGTTCGAGATCGCGCGCGCCGAGACGGTGCTGCGCGACGCGGAGTTGGTGGTCGAAGGCGTCCCGGGCCGGGCCCGCTGCGGCGTGTGCGCCGTCGAGTGGGCGGTGGGCGTGCCACCCGACCTGTGCTGCCCCGAATGCGCGGGCGCGAGCACCGAACTGCTGTGCGGGCGCGAATTGCAGATCGTCGACGTGTGCTGGGCGGATCCGGTCCAGGCCGTCGGATACGCCCAGGCCACCCAGGAGGGTTGACTTCACATGTGCCGAGTCGACGAGTTGCGGCAGGCCGTGCTCGCCCACAACGATCGCGGGGCGAACGACCTGCGCGCCGAACTGGCCGCACGCGGGGTGATCGCCGTCAACCTGCTGTCCAGCCCCGGCAGTGGCAAGACCGCCCTGCTGGAGGCGGAGTTGCGCCTGGCCGGCGAACGCGCGGTGCCGGTCGCGGCGTTGACCGCGGACCTGGCCACCGACAACGACGCGACGCGGTTGGCCCGGTCCGGGGCACCGGTCAAGCAGATTCTCACCGACGGGCTGTGCCACCTGGAGGCCGCGCAGTTGCGTCGACAACTCACGGGCTGGCTGCCGGCGGAGACTCGCGTGCTGTTCGTGGAGAACGTCGGCAATCTGGTCTGCCCGGCCTCCTACGACCTGGGCGAGAGCCTGCGGGTCGCGCTCGCTTCGGTGACCGAGGGGGAGGACAAGCCGCTCAAGTATCCGTCGGCGTTCGGTCTGGCGAACCTGGTGGTGGTGACCAAGATCGACCTCGCCGAGGCGGTCGAATTCGACGAACACGCCTTCCTGGCCAACATCCGACGGGTGAACCCCGGGGTCGAGGTGCTGCTCACCTCGACCAGGACCGGTCGAGGTGTCGGCGAGCTGCTGACGCGCGCGGTCGCGGTGCTCGACGGCGGGGCGGTGCACACGCCGGTCATGGCACGGCACGCGGCGGACGGACATACGCACGCGCACGGATCGCCCGACACCGGGCCGGGGACCGGGAACGGCCCCGGGTACCAGCCCGGTGGTGAACCCGGGCATGAGCACGGGCACGGGCACGGGCACGGGCACACGCACGAGATCGACGCGCGGCCGGTTCCGGCGCGGGAGCCGTCTTGACCGCCGCCGGGCCGCCCCGGGTCGCGCAGCGGCGTCGGATCCTCGTGCGCGGCACCGTACAGGGCGTGGGCTTTCGGCCGTTCGTCTACACGCTGGCCACCGAGCTGGGTCTGGCCGGACACGTCACCAACACCGGTGCCGGCGTGCTCGTCGAGATCGAGGGCGGGCCGGCCGAGGTGGCCGCGTTCTGCCGGCGGATCGACACCGAGGCACCCGCGCTGGCCTCGGTCGAGTCGATCACCCACGAGGAACTCGCGATCGGCGGCGACACCGGATTCACGATCGTGGCGTCCGTGCCGCCCGAGCCGGGTGCCGCGCACCGCACCCGGATTCCGCCCGATGTCGCCACGTGCGCTCGTTGCCTGGCCGAACTCGAGGATCCCGCCGACCGCCGTCACCTGCACCCGTTCATCACCTGCACCGATTGCGGCCCGCGCTTCACCATCGTCACCGCGCTGCCGTACGACCGCGCGCACACCACGATGGCCGACTTCCCGATGTGCCCCGACTGCGCCCGCGAGTACACCGATCCCGGCGACCGACGCTTCCACGCGCAACCCATCGCGTGCCACGCCTGTGGCCCCCGGCTGTCCCTGGTCGACGCGGACGGGGCCCCGATCGGCTTCGGCACCCTGGACGAGGCCCGGCGCATGCTCGCCCAAGGGGCGATCCTGGCGGTCAAGGGCATCGGCGGCTACCACCTGGCCTGCGACGCGGCCGACGAGGACGCGGTGCTGCGGCTGCGCGAGCGCAAGGGGCGCGGCGACAAACCGTTCGCCCTGCTGGCCCGCACGCTCGCCGAGATCGAGCCGCACGCCGCGATCACGGACGCGGAGAGGGAGTTGCTCACCGGCGCGGCCCGGCCGATCGTGCTGCTGCGGCGGCGCCCCGCGGCCCGAGCCGCGCTGTCGGAGGCGATCGCCCCGCGCTGCCCCGATCTGGGCTTCATGTTGCCGTACACACCCGTGCACCACCTGCTCCTGGGCCTGCTCGACGACCGGGCCGGGCCACGCCTGCTCGTACTCACCAGCGGCAACGCGGCCGGCGAGCCGATCGTGACCGACGACGACGAAGCGCTGACTCGGCTGGCGACACTCGCGGACGGCTGGCTCACCCACGATCGACCCATCCGGGTGCCGCTGGACGATTCGGTGGTGCGGGTGGTGGACGGCGAGCCACTGTTCGTCCGGCGCTCGCGAGGCTGGGCGCCGCTGCCGATCCGGCTGCCGGTGGAGGTGCCCGCGACGCTCGCCGTCGGCGGGGACCTGAAGAACACGTTCGCGCTGGCCGAGGGCCGCGAGGCGTGGCTGTCCGGGCACGTCGGCGACATGGACGACCTCGCCACGCAAGATGCCTTCGAGCACACGATCGAACACCTGGGCGCGATCACCGGCGTGCGTCCCGAAGTGCTGGTCGCCGATCGCCATCCGGGCTATCGCTCCACCGGGTGGGCCCGGCGCGCCGCGGCCCGACGGCCGGTGCGGCTGGTCCAACACCATCACGCGCACATCGCCGCCGCGATGGCCGAACACGAACTGGACGGCGCCGCAACGGTGTTGGGCGTCGCCTTCGACGGGACCGGCTACGGTGACGACGGCGCGGTGTGGGGCGGCGAGTTCCTGCTCGCCGACTACGCCGACTTCCATCGGGTGGCGCACCTGCGCTACGTGCCGTTGGCCGGCGGCGACGCCGCGGTGGCCCGGCCGTACCGGATGGCGCTGGCTCATCTGTACGCCGCCGGGATCGAGTGGTCCGAGGACCTGCCCTGTGTGCGGGCCGGTTCCGACGAGGAACGCCGGGTGTTGGCGCGTCAACTCGAACGCGACCTGAACTGTGTGCCCACCTCCAGCATGGGCCGGCTCTTCGACGCGTTCGCGTCGCTGATCGGCGTCTGCCACCTGGCCGGCTACGAGGCACAAGCGGCGATCGAGTTGGAGGGCGCGGCCGTTCGGCGGCCCGGACCGGTTCACGGGTACACGTTCGCGCTGCTTCCGGGCGACGGCGAGGCCGATCCCCTGATCGCCGACCCGGGCCCGGTGTTCGCGGCGGCGATCGCCGACCTGCGGGCCGGCAGCGACCCGGAATTGCTCGCGGCGCGCTTTCACCGCGCGGTGGTCGATCTGGTGGTCGCGGTGGCCGAGCACACACGGGAGCGGTACGGGCCGACCCCGGTTGCGCTCACCGGCGGCGTATTCGCCAACGCGATCATCTCCTCCGCCTGCGGACGGGCGCTGTGCGAACGGGACTTCACCGTGCTGCGCCATCGCCTGGTGCCGCCGAACGACGGCGGGCTGGCGCTGGGCCAGGTGCTGGTCGGGGCCGGTCGGCGGGCGCCGAGCGAGTCGAGCCGCCCGTGAGCGTGCGCCCGATCACCCATGAGTCGACGACGCGCGAGCGTGGTCGTTGTCGCACGACGAGGAGAGAGCGATGTGCCTGGCGGTGCCCGGCAGAGTGACGAAGATCGAGGAACGGGACGGAACCCGGATGGGCCTCGTCGACTTCGGCGGCGTGGTCAAGGACGTGTGCCTGGAGTACGTACCCGACCTGAAGGTCGGCGAGTACGCCATCGTGCACGTGGGCTTCGCGCTGCAACGGCTGGACGAGGAGTCGGCCCTGCGCACGCTTGCCCTGTTCGACGAGATGGGGCTGCTCCAGGAGGAGTTCGGCGATCCCTGGGAGGCGGCGGGCGCGGCGTCCGGGGAGTTCGTCCGGCCGGAACCCGTGGTCGTCCCCGATCCGATTCCCAGTGATGTGTCGAAGGAGGCACTGCGGTGAAGTACCTGGACGAGTTCCGCAATCCGGAGATCGGCCGACGACTGCTGGACGAGATCCGCGCCACGGTGACCCGGCCGTGGTCGATCATGGAGGTCTGCGGCGGTCAGACGCACACCATCATTCGGCACGGCATCGACCAACTGCTGCCCACCGAGGTGGAGTTGATCCATGGGCCCGGCTGTCCGGTGTGCGTGACGCCGCTGGAGGTGATCGACAAGGCGCTGGCCATCGCGGCACGCCCGGGGGTGATCTTCTGCTCGTTCGGCGACATGTTGCGGGTGCCGGGCACCGATCGCGACCTGTTCCGGGTACGCGGCGAGGGCGGTGACGTGCGAGTGGTCTACTCGCCGCTGGACGCGCTCACGATCGCCCGGGACAACCCCGACCGGGAGGTGGTGTTCTTCGGCATCGGCTTCGAGACCACCGCACCACCCAACGCGATGACGGTGTATCAGGCCAAGCGGCTGGGCATCCGCAACTTCAGCCTGCTGGTGTCGCACGTGCGGGTGCCGCCGGCGATCGAGGCGATCATGAATTCGCCCGACTGCCGGGTACAGGGCTTCCTGGCGGCCGGGCACGTGTGCAGCGTGATGGGTGTGGAGGAGTACCCGGAACTGGCCGAGCGGCATCGGGTGCCGATCGTGGTCACCGGGTTCGAGCCGTTGGACATCTTGGAGGGCATCCGGCGTACGATCCACCAACTCGAGCGGGGCGAGCACACGGTGGACAACGCCTACGCCCGGGCGGTGCGGGAGCAGGGCAATCCCGCCGCGAAGACGATGCTGGCCGACGTGTTCGAGGTGACCGACCGGGCCTGGCGCGGCATCGGGGTGATCCCGGACAGCGGGTGGCGGCTGTCCTCGCGCTATCGCGACTACGACGCCGAATACCGCTTCGAGGTGACCGGGATCGACACCCTGGAACCGGCCGAGTGCCGCAGCGGCGAGGTGTTGCAGGGCCTGCTCAAGCCCAACGAGTGCGCGGCGTTCGGCACCACGTGTACCCCGCGCAATCCGCTCGGCGCGACGATGGTCTCCAGCGAGGGCGCGTGCGCCGCCTACTACCTCTACCGTCGGCTCGACGCCGCCGACGCCGCGCCCCGGGAGGCGACACCCGTTGGCTGAACTCACCGACCTCGCTCTCATCGCGGAGTCTCGCGTACCCGCCGTGCCCTCCGCGCCGGACTTCTCCGGGTGGACCTGTCCGGCCCCGTTGCGCGATCACCCGCGGATCGTGACCGGACACGGCGGCGGCGGCGCGTTGTCCGCCGAACTCGTCGAACACGTCTTCGCCCCCGCTTTCGGGGGGCCCGTGCTCGCCTCGCTCGCCGACTCCGCGGTGGTTACCCTCGGCGGGGCCCGGCTGGCTTTCTCCACCGACTCGTTCGTGGTTCGACCGCTGTTCTTTCCCGGCGGCTGCATCGGCGATCTCGCGGTCAACGGGACGGTCAACGACCTGGCCATGAGCGGCGCCAAGGCGGCCTATCTGTCCGTCGGGTTCATCCTGGAGGAGGGCGTCGAGACGGCGGTCGTCGCGCGGGTCGCCCAAGCGCTCGGCGACGCGGCCCGAGCCGCCGGCGTCGAGATCGCCACCGGCGACACCAAGGTGGTCGAGGCCGGCCACGGGGACGGCATCTACCTCAACACCGCCGGGATCGGCCTGGTCCCGGCCGGCGTCGATCTGCGCCCGCAGCGCGCCGCCCCGGGGGACGTGGTGATCGTCAGCGGCGACATGGGCGTCCACGGAGTGGCCGTGATGAGCGTGCGCGAGGGCCTGGAGTTCGATGTCGAGATCCGCAGCGACTGCGCCGCGTTGGGCGGTCTGGTCGAGGCCATGCTCGCGGTCACCCCGGACCTGCACGTGCTTCGCGATCCCACCCGGGGCGGCCTGGGGGCCGTGCTCAACGAGATCGCGGCGGCGGCCCGGGTCGGGGTGGAGATCGCCGAACGCGACGTCCCGGTGCCACCCCAGGTGGCCAACGCGTGCGCCATCCTGGGCCTCGATCCGCTGTATGTGGCCAACGAGGGCAAGTTGGTCGCCTTCGTTCCCCGCGAGCACGCCGACGCGGTGCTCGCGGCGATGCGGGCGCATCCGCTGGGTGCGGGGGCGGCGGTGATCGGCGAGTGTGTCACGGCGCACCCGGGGATGGTGGTGGCGCGTACCGGGCTGGGGGGAACGCGGGTACTGGACATGCCGATCGGGGAGCAACTGCCCCGGATCTGCTGACCGGCGACACGACCGGCACACGACGGCCGCCTCGCATGCGACGCGGCCGTCGTACCCGGATCCTCTCGTTTCCGGTTCACGACGTGGAGCCTGATCGCCCGCCCGCGATCGCGTCGTCCACCCGCGGGCGCGGAACGAGACTACGCGCCGGCACGTACGCCCGCGTGTGGCGTACCCCCGGTGTCGACAGCGCACAACCCTCCCGGGCGAGGACGCCGCACCGGAATCCACGTTCTACATTGACCGAGTGAGTCATCCTTCGGGTCCGCTGCCGGCCGGGCGACCGAGCCCGCGGCACTGGCTGCTCGTCGACATCGTGTGCGCGGTGCCGGTGGCATACCTCGACACCCCCGCCGGCGGCGCCTTCCCACGCGACGGCGCCCTCCCGCTCTGGGGCGCCCTGCTGTTCGTCGCGGCGACCGCGACGGCGGTCGCCATCCGCCGCGTCCGCCGCCTGACCGCCGTGGCCCTCGCCGCGAGCGCGGCGCTGCTCGCGGTTGCCCATGGATGTCCCAAGACACCGTTCCTCGGACTGGCGCTCGTCGTGTACATCGTCGCCGCGACCGCCACCGACCGGATCGCGGCGGCCGGTTTGGCGCTCGCCCAAACCGCCCTGGCTGCCGGTGCCGCACTCTTCGTGCACGGCAGCGGCGCCGGGTGGACGAACGCCGGCGCCACGCTGATCCCCGACGCGGTGGGTCTGGGGGCCGTGTGGGCGATCGGGGTGGCCGTGCGCAAGCGCCGCGCGTACGACCGGGGACTGCGCGAGCAAGCCGAGGCCGCCGCCGAAGCGCGCCTCGAACAGGCCCACCACGCCCTGGTCGAGGAACGGCTGCGGATAGCCCGCGAGATGCACGACATCGTCGCGCACAGCATGAGCCTGATCGCGGTCCAAGCCGAACTCGGCGGCTACGTCGCCGCCGTCCGACCCGAACAGGCCCAGCCCACCCTGGCCTCGATCGCCGCCACCAGCCGCGACGGCCTGCGCGAACTGCGCCGCCTCCTCGGCGTCCTGCGCGAAGCCGACGCCACCGTGGACGGCCACCTCCACCCGCCGCCGGGGATGCGCGAGCTCGACGAGCTGCTCGCGAGCACCGAACGCGCCGGAGTACGCGTCACCGTCACCACCACCGGCACACCCCGCCCCCTGCCGATCGGGCTCGACCTGTCGGCGTACCGCATCGTCCAGGAGGCGCTGACCAACGTGATCAGACACGCGCGCACCGACCGGTGCGAAATCCATCTGACCTACGGCGCCGCCGAGTTGGCGATCCAGGTGAGCGACCTCGGCCGCGCGAGCGACACCCCGCATGCCGTCGGCCACGGCCTGGCCGGCATGCGCGAACGCGTCAACCTGTGCGGCGGAACGCTCGAGGCCGGGCCGCGCGCCGACCGCGGCTTCCGGATCCTGGCCCGCCTGCCGATCGACGAACCGGTGGCCGCCGCGTGAGCCCGCTGCGCGTCGTGGTGGCCGAGGACCAGGCACTGCTGCGGACGACACTCCGGGCCTTCCTCGACATCGCCCCCGACCTCGAATGCGTGGGCGAAGCCGCCGACGGCGCCGCCGCGGTCGAAGCCGCCGCGCACCTGCGGCCCGATGTCGTCCTCATGGACATCCGCATGCCGATCATGGACGGCATCGAAGCCACCCGCCGCATCACCGGCGCCGCCGACGCGACCAGCCACGTGCTCGTCCTGACCACGTTCGACCTCGACGAGTACGTGTACGCCGCGCTGCGCGCCGGCGCCGGCGGCTTCCTCCTCAAGGACACCGAGGCCCCGGATCTGCTCGCCGCGATCCGCGTCGTCGCCGCGGGCGACGCGCTGATCTCGCCGGCCGTCACCCGCCGCCTGATCGCCGAGTTCGTCCGCCGTCCCACACCCGGCGACCCCCTCCCGGACCCCGGCACCGCCCTCGCCGCGGTCACCCCACGCGAACGCGAAGTCCTCGTCCTCGTCGCCCGCGGCCTCTCCAACGACGAGATCGCCGCCCACCTCCACCTCAGCCCGGCCACCGCCCGCACCCACGTCAGCCGCCTCCTGACCAAACTCCACGCCCGCGACCGCGCGCAATTGGTCATCACCGCCTACGAATCCGGCCTGGTCCGCGCCGCGAATCCCTGAGCCGGGCCTCCGCGCCCACCGTTCGGCGCGCCACGACCATCCCGACGACGCGCCCGCCCTACGGGCACAGCGCGTCGGCCAACAAGGTGCCCACCGCCGCGCGCTGCGCGTCGTTCGCCTTCAACCCCAGCGGGTTGTACGACACGGACACGCTGCGGCGCCCGTCCGCCGTCGCCCACATCTCCGTCATGGATCCCGGAACGCCACCGGGATGACCCCACACCGTCACCCCGCACGCGAGCACCTCCGACTCCAGGCCCAGCCCGTAGCGATAGGGCAGACCGGTGTCCAACGTGGCCTTCATCTCCCGCAGTTGGTTCGGCCTCAGCAGCGTGCCCGCGAGCAACGCGCGAACGAACCGGTTCAGGTCGCGCCCGGTGGACAGAACCTCCCCGGAGGCGCCCGCCTGCGAGGGGTTGAATTCCGTGACGTCGAGCGGCTCGGGCTCCAGTTCGGCATAGGCGCGCGCGTGCGGCCCCGGGATCGTCGTCGACGTCCCGGGAAACGACGTGTGCCGCAGCCCCAGGGGTCGCAGCACCCGGCGCGTGACCTCCTCCGCGTAGGTACGCCCGGTGACCCGCTCGATCAGCATTCCCGCCACGATGTAGTCGGTGTTCGAATAGCGGTACCCCGTCCCGGGGGCGAAGTAGGGCGGCATTCCTACACCCGCCGCAAGCTTCTCCCGCGCCGTCCAGGTCCGGAACCGGCCGTGCGTGAACCAGTCCTCGGTGCCCACATCCAACGCGTACACGTAGTCGTGCAGGCCGGAGCGATGATCCAGAACCTGCCGCACCGTGATGGCACCGCCGCCCGGCACCAGTCCCGGCAGATAGTGCTCGATCGGGACGTCCAGCCCGATCCGTGCCTCCCCGACCAGTTGCAGCACCACCGTCGCCACGAGGGTCTTGGTCGTGCTGCCGATCCGGAACGTCGCGTCCGGCGTCATCGGCACGCCACCGGGAACGTCCGCGAGCCCGGCCGCGAACGACCGGTGCAGACCGGGGACATCGACCCGGACCTGGGCGGCCGTGGCACCCGCGGCCACGAGCGCCGCCGAGTCCTCGTCCAGCCGGTCGGCAAGGGAGGGCCGGCGCCCCGCCGTCGCCTCACCGGACGCCGCGGCCGGTGTCGTGGCCGCCAAGGTCAGCAGGGCCACGACGGCAGCGGCCACGCCGCGACCGCGCGCACGTCGTGTCCCTCCGGTCGCCTGTCGCGAGCGGATCCCGGTCCGCCTGGGAGTTTTGCCTGTTCGTCGCATACCGCCAAGCCTCACCCCGGCCGGCCGATCCGCGCATCGGTCCGCAAGCGTCCGCGCATCCTGCGCGCCGCGACGTACATACCGGCTCGCGTGTACGTCGTGTGTCGACGGACGGGTGGGTGCGAGGCGGCCTTGTCCACAGGGACGCCCCTTTCACCACGCGACTCGACGACATCACGCGTGCCCTGCACGCCTCGCTCGTCCGAGCCGAAGCCGCCGTGGACGCCTCGACCGACCCCGACAGTCCGTACCGGCGTCTCGGCGGGGTGCCTCACGGCAGGAAGAGGCGGACGAAGGCGCCGCACATGTTTGTGCACCGCCCGATCCGACCTGCGGCCGGCCGTGGGGATCTCCGCCGGGAGGCACGGCGTACGAGCCCGAGGCACGGGCGCTTGCCGAGTTCCCTCTGCCGCGCGACTGTTCCTCACGGGGCCGGAACGGGCCCGGGTGTGCGGCTTCGGATACCGGTGAAGTGGACCGTGAGCGCGCGGCGGGCCCGTTCGGCGTCGCGGGCGGCGACGGCCTCGTAAACCTCGCGGTGTTGGGCGGCGACGTCCTCGGCGGACTCGCCGATCGGCGGCAGGTCGGCGGCGAGTCGATCGTAGGCGTCCCAGAACGCGGCGAGCAGGCGCAGCATCAGGTCGTTGCCCAGCGGGCGATACAGCGTCTCGTGAAATTGGCGGTCGGTCAGCGGCGACACCTCGCCGCCGGCCGCCTCCACAGCCATGTGATCGGCCACCGCGCGCAGATCCGCCAGGTCGGCGTCGTCGGCGGTCTCGACGACCCGTCCGATCAGGCCCGCCTCCAACGCCTCGCGCACCGCGACCAGTTCGGTGATGCTGCGCGCGCCCGAGGCTTGTGAGAGGCGGCCGTGGAAGGACAGTTCGTCGACGAGGGCGCCGAGGGACATGCGACCCACGTAGGTGCCGAAACCGTGCCGGATCTCCACAATGCCCACGGCCTGGAGTGCCTTGAGCGCCTCACGCACGGAGTTTCGGCTGACGCCGAGGAGTTCCATCAGATCGGTCTCGGTGGGCATCGGATCGCCGGCACTCAGGCCGCGCTCCAGGATCAACTCCTTGATCCGTTCCTGTACGCCGTTCTTGCGCCGGTCGCGCACCGTCATCGCGTCCCCCATCGCCGAATGTCTCCGGGCGTCACCCTACTCATCGACGCATGGGCGCCCGTCGCACAGCGTGGTCGCCGCATCGGTTCGCCTTGCCCTCTTGACCGGGTCACGGATGGCCTCCTAATCTCACCCGAGTCTAGACGTAGGACGTCCCTCGTTCCACATCTGATGTCTGATGTTCAGCGATTATTCCCATAGGTTCTATTTCGAGTCCTCGCATTACCGGACAAGACAGGAGACGCCGTGTTCGAGTCGCGTTCGCCCGCCCAGGCGCTGGGCCGCCGGCAGTTCCTCAGGTTCACCGGCGCGCTCGGCGCCGCAGCCGCCATCGGTGGCTCCCTCGCCGCGTGCGGCCCCGAGTCGACCAACACCGGCAACGCGGACTCGGGCGGCAAGAGCAGTGGCAAGAAGGCCATCAACGCCGGTCTCTCCTACACGCTGAGCACCGGCTTCGACCCGATGACCGCCTCCGGCGCGCTCCCCGTCGCGGCCAACCTGCACGTCTTCGAGGGCCTGGTCGATCTCGACCCGGTCACCCGAAGCCCCTACGCCGCACTGGCGGCGACGATGCCCCAGCAGGTGGACGCCACCACATGGCGGGTCAAGGTGCGCCAGGGCGCCACCTTTCACGACGGCTCGACGGTCACCGCCGAGGACGTCGCCTTCAGCTTCCAGCGCATCCTGGACCCGGCGAACAACTCCCTGATCACCCAGTTCCTGCCGTTCCTGCGCGAGGTGCGCGCCGTCGACGCGAACACGGTCGAGTTCGGCCTCAAGTTCGCTTTCGCGCTGTTCGGCGAGCGGATATCCGTGGTCAAGATCGTCCCCAAGGCCGTGGTGACCAAGGGCCAACAGCAGTTCGACGCGCTGCCGGTGGGATCGGGGCCCTACCGGATGGTGTCCGCGACCAAGGACGACCGGATCGTCTTCGCCGAGCACACCGCCTACAACGGCCCCAAGCCGGCGCGCGCCGCCACGATGAACTGGCTCCTGCTCGCCGACGCCTCCGCCCGGGTCACGGCGCTCGACTCCGACCGGGTCCAGGTCATCGAGGACGTCCCCTACATCAACTACGCCCAGGTCAAGAAGGCCCATCGGGCCGACTCCGTACAGAGCTTCGGCCTGCTGTTCCTGATGTTCAACCTGCGCCGCAAGCCCTTCGACGACGTACGGGTGCGCCAGGCGCTGCACTGGGGCCTGGACAAGGAGAAGCTGATCGCCACCGGCCTGCTCGGCAACGCCACGCCCGCGAGCAGCTTCCTCCAGGAGACCCACCCCGACTACCGGCGCGCGGGCACCGTCTACGGCTACGACCCGGCCCGGGCCAAGAGCCTGCTGGCCGAGGCGGGCGTGAGCGGGCTCGACCTCACCCTGGTGCTCACCGACACCGCGTGGGTCAAGGACGTCGCGCCGCTGATCAAGGAGAGCTGGGACGGAATCGGTGTGCGCACCACGCTCGACATCGGCCAGTCCGGCGGCCAGTACAAGAACAAGATCGACAACGGCGAATACCAGGTGATGGCGGCTCCCGGCGACCCGTCGGTGTTCGGCAACGACGTCGACCTGCTGATGCGCTGGTGGTACGTGGGCCTGTGGGCCGACAAGCGGCACATGTGGTCACAGACGCCCGAGGGCAAGCAGGCCCGGACGCTCCTGGACGCCGCCGCCGCCGAGGCCGACACCGTCAAGCGCAAGGAGCTGTGGGCCCAGGCGATCGACCTGGCCGCCGCACAGGTCCCGCTCTACCCCGTCTTCCACCGCAAGCTCGCCACCGCCTGGAACGACAAGGCGCTCACCGGCTTTCGGCCGCTGCCCACCACCGGCCTGTCCTTCCTGGACTCGGGCCCCGCGTAAGCCACCCGGCCCCGTCCCCGCCCGTCACCCGGGCCGCCCGCACCCGCCCGTGCGGGCGGCCCGCCTCCCGCCTCCCGAGAGCCCCATGACCACGATCCTGCGCATGGCCGGCAGACGGCTGCTCACGCTCCCACCCCTCCTCCTGGGGATCACGTTGTTCGTCTTCGTGGTCCTGCGTTTCTCGCCCACCGACCCCGCGTACAACGCGCTCGGCGAAGGCGCGTCCGAGGCCGCGCGCGACGCCTACGCCGCCGACCACGGCCTCGACGACCCGATCGTGGTGCGCTATCTCGCCTTCCTGGGCGACCTGCTGCACGGCGACCTCGGGGTCACCACCCCGCCGAGCAAGCCGGTCTCGGACGCGATCTTCACCGCACTGCCGCTGACCCTGCAACTGACCTTCCTGGGCATGCTGCTCGCGTCGCTGGGCGCGTTGCTGCTCGGCGTGACCGCGGCGATCTTTCGCGACCGATGGCCCGACCAGGTCATCCGCCTGCTGTCGATGGCGGGTGTGGCCACGCCCTCGTTCTGGCTCGGCATCCTGCTCATCCAGCAGTTCGCGCTGCGCCTGGGCTGGTTTCCCACCGGCGGCTACGTCAACCCGGTCGACGGCGTGAGCGCCTGGCTGCAGAGCCTGTTCCTGCCCGCCGTCGCGATCGCCGTGCCCGTCGGCGCGTCGCTGACCCGCATCGTGCGCACCTCCATGGTCGAGGAACTCGACCGCGACTACGTGCGCACCGCCGCCGGAAACGGCCTGCCACCCCTGGTGATCGTGGGCCGCAACGTACTGCGCAACGCCCTGGTGACCCCGCTGACCGTACTCGGCCTGCGCGCCGGATACGCGCTCGGCGGCGCGGTGGTGATCGAGACCATCTTCGGCCTCCCGGGCCTGGGCACGCTCATCCTCAACGGCGTCACCTCCGGCGACGTGGCCGTCGTACAGGGCACCGTCCTGGTGATCGCCGTCGTGTTCGTGCTGGTCAACCTGGTCGTCGATCTCGCCTGCCTGTTCGCCAACCCCCGCACCAGGGAGGCCTGACATGATGCGTCCCGAACTGGTCGCCCGACTCTCGCGCCCCGGCATCGGATGGCGCCGCCTGTCGGTGCCCGCCCGGGTGTGCGTCAGCGCGCTCGCCCTGCTGTGCCTGGCGGCGCTGCTGGGACCGTGGATCGCCCCGCACGATCCGCTCGCCACCGGCATACCCGCCCAAGGCCCCTCCGGCGACCACTGGTTCGGTACCGACCGGGCCGGGCGGGACGTGTTCTCCCGTCTCCTGGTCGGCGCCCGCTGGTCGCTCGCCATCGGTCTGGGCGCCACCGTCCTCGCGCTCGTGCTCGGGGGCCTGCTCGGCGCCCTCGCCGCCACCTCGCGCCGTCCGGTCGACGAGGGCGTGATGCGCGTGCTCGACGTGGTCATGGCCTTCCCCAACGTGGCCCTGGCAGCGGTGTTCGTCGCCGTCTTCGGCAGCTCGCTGAGCGTGCTGGTCTGCTCCATCGCGTTCCTGTACACCCCCTCGCTGGCCCGTGTCGTACGCGCCAACGTGCTCGCGCAGTACGGCGAGGACTACGTCGCGGCCGAACGCGTGATCGGCGCCCGCCGCCCCCACATCCTCGTGCGACACGTCGCGGTCAACTGCGCCGCGCCGATCCTGGTCTTCGCCACCGTCCTGGTCGCCGACGCCATCGTCTTCGAGGCGAGCCTGTCCTTCATCGGCGCGGGCGTGCCCGACCCCGATCCCTCGTGGGGGTCGGTGATCGCCTACGGCCGCACCCTCGTGCTCACCGGTGGCTGGTGGGCCACCTTCTTCCCGGGCCTGATGATCCTGCTCACCGTGCTCGCGCTGAACGTCCTCGCGGAAGGCATCTCCGACGCGTGGGCCGCGCCGGCCGGACACACGGCCAAGGACCCGATCAAGGCCGAGCGCCAGGCCGCCCGCGTCGCGCCGCTCGACCCGGCCGCGCGGGCCGTCCTGGACGCACGCCTGGCCGAGGCCGCCGACCGGCTGCCGATTCGCGAGGTCCCCGACGCGCCACCGCTGTTGTCCGTGCGTGGGCTGTCGGTACGCTTCCCCGACCGGCACGGCGGCGTACGCGTCGTCGACGACGTCTCCTTCGACGTACGCCCCGGGGAGACCGTGGGGCTGGTCGGCGAGAGCGGGTGCGGCAAGAGCCTGACCAGCCTGGCCGTGATGGGCCTGCTGCCCAAGGGCGCCGAGACCGCGGGCGAGGTGCGCTTCGCCGGCCGGGACCTGCTCGCGATGACCCCGCGCGAACGCCGCCCGCTCCTGGGACACGAGATCGCGATGGTCTACCAGGACGCGCTCAGCTCGCTCAACCCCGGCCTGCTCATCGAGACGCAGATGAGCCAGCTCACCAGGCGCGGCGGCACCCGCACTCCCGCCGAACTGCTCGAACTGGTGGGCCTGGACGCCGCCCGCACGCTGCGCAGCCATCCGCACCAGCTCTCCGGCGGCCAGCGCCAGCGGGTGCTGATCGCGATGGCCCTCTCGCGCGGCCCCCGGCTGATCCTGGCCGACGAACCGACCACCGCGCTGGACGTGACGGTGCAGGCCCAGGTCGTGGACCTGTTGACCCGGCTACGCGACGAACTGGGCTTCGCCCTGGTCCTGGTCTCGCACGACCTGGCACTGGTGTCCTCGCTCGCCGACCGGATCGTGGTCATGTACGGCGGTCACGTGATCGAGACCGGCCGCACGGCGGAACTCCTGCGCACACCCCGCCACCACTACGCGCGCGGCCTGCTGGGCTCGGTGCTCTCCCTGGAAGCCGGCGAGGAACGCCTGCACCAGATCCCGGGAGTGGTGCCGCCGCCGGCCGACTTCGGCCCCGGTTGCCGATTCGCCGAACGCTGCCCCGCGGCGAGCGAGCAGTGCCTCGACGTGCGACCGGCCCTGAGCGGTGACGTGCACGCGCACGCCGCCGCCTGCCACCACCCGGCCCACATCCCGACCGGAGGCGTCCGATGAGCCGGACCCGTACCGTGCCCACACCCGCGACCAACCCCGAACCGGAGACGTCGGCCGAGCCCGCGGTGCTCTCGGTGCACGACGTGGACGTCACCCACACCGTGCCCGGCACCCGACTCTTCGCCAGGGCACACCTGCACGCCCTGACCGGTGCGCGGATCGCGATCCGCCGCGGCGAAGTGCTGGGCATCGTCGGCGAATCGGGCTGCGGCAAGTCCACCCTGGCCCGGGTGCTGGTGGGGCTGCAAAAGCCCACCGCGGGCGTCGTGCGCTTTCACGACCGGAACCTGTGGGAGATGCCCGCCAAGCGCCGCGACCGCGAACTCGGCAGCGCCCTGGGCATGGTCTTCCAGGACGCCTCCACGGCACTGAATCGACGCCTGACCGTGCGCCGGGTCCTGCGCGACCCCCTCGACGTGCACGGGCGCGGCACCAGGGAGCAGCGCGAGGCGCGCGTGCGCGAGGTCATGGACCTGGTCGGCCTGCCACCGAGCGCGGCCGAGGCACTGCCCGGACAGCTGTCCGGTGGACAACGCCAGCGGGTGGCGATCGCCCGAGCACTGGTCCTGGAACCCGAGGTGATCGTCGCCGACGAACCCACCTCGGCGCTCGACGTGTCCGTGCGGGCGCAGATCCTGAACCTGCTCCGCGACCTCAAGGACCGGCTCGGCCTGGGCCTGGTGTTCATCTCCCACGACATCCAGACCGTGCGCTACCTCGCCGACCGGATCGCCGTCATGTACCTGGGCCGCGTCGTCGAGGAGGGCCCGACCGCGCTGGTCACCGCCACCCCGCGGCACCCGTACACGGTCGCCCTGTTCTCGGCCACGCCCAGCCTGCTCGACTCGGCGGAGCGGATCACCCTGACCGGCCCCCTTCCCTCCGCCGTCGACCCGCCCAGCGGATGCCCGTTCCGGACCCGGTGCAGGCAGGCCACGGACACCTGCGCCGAAGTGTCGCCCGAGCCGCGCGAGGCGGAATCCGGTCACCTCTTCCGCTGTCACCACCCCCTGTGACCGCTCCCGCGCTCTTCCGCGATCCGCCGTTGTTCCACCCTCCTACCGCCCTTGCCCCGTTCTGTTCCGCCTTCCCCGTTCACCCTTGCCAGGAGCTCTGAACCGCATGTCCTCGTCGCCGACCGCATTTCGCGGCGTCGTACCCCCTGTCTGCACCCCGCTGACCCCCGAATCGGAAGTCGACGCCCCCTCGCTGGAGCGACTGATCGCGCACCTGCTCGACACCGGCGTGGACGGCCTGTTCGTCCTCGGCTCCACCAGCGAGGTCGCGTTCCTGCCGGACACGCACCGGGCCCGGGTCCTGGAGATCGCGGTGAGCGCCGTCGCCGGGCGGGTGCCCGTGGTCGCCGGCGTGATCGACACCGCCACGTTGCGCGTGGTCGAGCACATCCGCACCGCCGAGAAGTACGGCGTGGACGGAGTGGTGGCCACCGCCCCCTTCTACACCCGCACCCACCCGGCCGAGATCAACGCTCACTTTCGCACGCTGCGCGCCGCCACCGACCTGCCCGTGATCGCCTACGATCTGCCGGTGTCGGTACACACCAAGCTCGGCGTCGCGCAACTGGCGAACATGGCCCGCGACGGGGTGATCCAGGCGGTCAAGGACTCCAGCGGCGACGAGGGCGGATTGCGCCGATTGCTCCTGGAGACCGCCGACGTCGCGGACTTCGCGGTGCTCACCGGCTCGGAATTGACCGTGGACACCGCCTTCCGGATGGGCGCGCACGGCGTGGTCCCGGGTCTGGGCAACGTCGACCCGCGCGGCTACGTGCGACTGCGGGACTTGGCCGCGGCCGGCGACTGGGATGCGGCCAAGGCCGAACAGGAGCGTCTGATCGCGCTCTTCGGCCTCGTCGACGTCGGCTCGCCGGAGCGCATGGGGCGCGGATCGTCGGCGCTGGGCGCGTTCAAGGCCGCGCTGCACCTGCTCGGCGTGATCGACTGCCCCGCGACCGCCGCACCGCAGATCCCGCTGAACGCGGCCGAGATCGCCGACGTGCGCGCCCACCTGGTCCGGGCCGGCCTGCTCGCGGCATGACACTCCCGGGATGGCCCCGGATCGGGGTCGACATCGGCGGAACGAAGATCGCCGCCGGGCTGGTGCGGCGCGACGGAAGCGTCATCGGTCGCCGCGTGCGCGCGACCCCGGCCGCGGCGGGCCCGGACCGGGTGCTGGCGGCGGTGATCGACCTGGTGCGCGAATTCGCCCCGGACGCGACCTGCGTGGGCGTCGGCGCGCCCGGTGCCGTGGACAGCCGAACCGGGACCGTCCGCTTCGCGACGGACCTGCTTCCCGGCTGGGCGGGCACTGCCGTGGGCGACGCGGTCGCGTCCGCGTCCGGTCTGCCGACCCTGGTGGACAACGACGTCAACGTGCTGGCCCTGGGTGAACTGCGCCGCGGCGCCGCGATCGGCAACGACGCGGTGTTGTACGTGTCGGTCGGCACCGGGGTGGGCGGCGCACTCGCCCTCGGCGGCCGGATCGTGCGCGGCGGTCGCGGAGTCGCGGGCGAACTGGGCCACCTGAGCGTGGCCGGCCCGGTGCGGGCGCGACCGTGCGCATGCGGTCGCACCGGGCACCTGGAGGCGGTCGCGTCCGGACCCGCGATCGAAGCCGCCTACAGCACCCCCGGACCGGACCTGCGCGAGATCGCCCGCCGCGCGCACGCCGGGGAAACCCGCGCCGGCCAGGTGATCGAGGAGGCCGCGGTCGTCCTGGGACGCACACTCGCCGGACTCGTGAGCGCGCTGGACCCCCAGGCGCTGGTCGTGGGCGGCGGGGTGGCCGCTATCGGCCCACGCTTCACCGAATCCCTCGCCGACGCGCTGCGCGCCGAGGTCCTGCCGCCGCTGCGCACGATTCCCGTGCTGACGGCGGCGCTCGGGCTGGACGCGCCCCTGGTGGGCGCGGCCCTGCTGCCCGAGGACCTGACGGTCGCCGTGAACGCGAACGACGCGAGGGGCCGGTGAACCGAGCCGGCCCGAGTGCTTTCGTGAATCCGAAGGAACAGATGAATCCCTTGCACCGAAACGGATGTGACCATGCATCACCTGCTTGAGCGGTTGCGCGGTGGCCTGATCGTGTCGGTCCAGGTCCACCGCGCGGACGACCCGCTGCGGGGCCCGGCGACCATGGCGGCGATCGCACGCGCCGCGGTGGAGGGCGGCGCGGCCGCGATCCGCTGTGGCGGTATCGGCGGCATCCCCGACGTCGAGGCGGTGTGCGAGGCGGTACACGTGCCGGTGATCGGGTTGTGGAAGGACGGCGACGCGGACGTGTACATCACGCCGAGCGCCGCCCACGCCGTGGCGGTGCGAGCGGCGGGAGCGGGGATCGTCGCGGTCGACGGCACCACCCGGGCCCGGCCCGACGGCAGCACATTCGCCGACGCCGCGCGCGCGGTGCATGCCATGGGGGCGCTGGTCCTCGCGGATGTGTCCACCGAGGACGAAGCGCTGGCCGCCGAGGCGGCCGGCGCGGACGCGGTGGCGACGACCCTGGCCGGCTACACCCCGGACAGGGCCCGCACGCCCGGCCCCGATCTGGCCTTGGTGGAGACGCTGGCCGCACGGGTGAACGTCCCGGTGATCGCCGAGGGCCGATACCACTGCCCGACCGACGCGGCGGCGGCCATCGCGGCCGGCGCGCACGCGGTGGTGGTCGGCACCGCGATCACCGTACCGGCGTGGATCACCACGACCTTCCGCGAGGCGCTGCCGAACCGGTAGGCCAAGCCGTGGGCTGCTGCTGGACAACGCCGGGTCCCGCACCCGGCCGACCACGTGCTCGTTCGCGGAGGGGCAGCTCGGCTCGCGCAGGTCGGCTTGGTCGTGGATCAGAACTGGCCTCCGGGCAGCCGGACGCCGGCCCGCTCACCGTGACCGACCCGGCCCGACCCGCACGCCCGGCCGGGCCGTGGGCGTCTCGATGCTCGGCCGGGGCCTGGACCTGTCGCGGCACGAACGCGCCGCCCGCGAACTCGGCTCCACCGACGCGATGGTCCTGAACTCCCCCTACGCGGCGCACCGACTGTCACGGCTGGTCAACGACCGCCGCATCGAGCCGCGGGGAGCCCTGGTGTTCGCCTGCCTGCTGCACATCACCGGACGCGACGAGGCGGCCGGCTTCTGGTGGCGTTTCGCCGCCGGGGCCGGCAGCCACACCGCCGCCTACTGCCTCTACCTGGACTCGGTCAACGCGGTCGGGAACTGAGAACTATTCGACAGTGCCGCGAAGGGGATCCGTGGCTCACCCCTCGATCACCGTGTCGACCGGCGGCCCGGCCAGCCACTCGGCGCCGGCCGTGAAGGCCTCCCGCATGTGCGGGCTGGCCAGGTGACGCTCGAATGCCTCGCGGCTCTCCCATTCCTCCACCACGACCCACTCCCGCGGGTCGGTCGCGCTGTTGAAGGTGCTGTAGGAGACGTTGCCGGCCTCGGCGCGTGACGGCGCGACCAGCGAGATCGACTGCGCACGGACCTGCTCTTCGTACCCGGGCTTCGCGGTCAGCCGGGCCATCACGGTGATCCTCGTTCGTTCCACACGACAGGCAACGCCGTGATCCCGCGGTTTATTCGCTCGTGCCTTCACGAAAGTTCTTCCATCGTCACGGTCTTCGGGCCCTGCCGCCGGCGCGGCCGGCGGGTCGAGGTCGGGGTCGGGGTGAGGATGGCGAGTGCTTGCGTGAGGCTGGTCAGTCGGACGGTGCCGCGGGCCGGCGTCGCGCCCCAACCCGCGCCCGCGGCGAGCACGGTGGTGCCGGGGATGTCGCGCAGCAGGTCGAGGGAACGCGCGTCCGCGGTGTCGGGGTTCTGGGACCACAGGACAACCGCGGAGGGTCGGGTGCGGGCGATCGCCCGGCCCAGGGCGTCGGCGGGGAGGGCGGCGCCGAACATGCGCGTGGGAATCCCGCGCTCGATCAGTGCGGCGTTGAGAGCGTGCAGGGGAAGGGTGTGGAGTTCCTTGTCCGTGCAGGCCAGGAGCACCCCGCGGGTGCCGAACGCGCACGGTCCCTGTGCTTCGGTCGTATGGCTGCGGCCACACGCGCGGTGCAGAGCGGCGAGCACGCACTCCGACAGCAGGTGCTCCACCTCCACGTACGTGTTCGAGTCCCGATCGCCTCTCCCGCCTTCCCATTTGCGCCCCATCCCGTACAGCACCGGCTGGGCCAGGTCCTCCCATGTGGCCGCGACGCCGCGTTCGGTGATCGCCCGGTCCAGGATGTCGTGCACGGCCGCGCCGTCCAGTCGTATCGCGGCGCGCGCGAGGCCGCGGGCTTGACCGCTTGCGCGGGTACCGACGGCGAAGGTGTGACCTCCTCCGGACCGCCCCGCCGGGCGCTGTTTCGTCTGGCCGCCCCTTTCGTTGCCGAGGACCGCGCGGGCGGCGTCGGCGACCGGGACGCCGTCGGCGACCAGCGCGCACATGCGCCGGAGGCGGGCCATGTCGTCGGGTGAGTAGCGGCGGTGCCCGCCGGCGCTGGTCCGGCTCGCGCCCAGGTGGTATCGCCGGTCCCACGAGCGCAGGGTGGTGACGGCCACACCGAGCCTGCTCGCGGCCGCGCCGGCCGTCAGGTCCAGCTCCTGTTCCGGATCGCCGGGGCCGATGCTCGCGGGCGGTGGTGGTTCGGACAAAGGACGGCCTCCCTCTATGGTCCAAGTCCCGAAAAACGATGCATTAACGATGCAACTTGTGCAAGCGGCGGGTGGTGCGAACCATTGCGGTAGGGGGCCTCACGCATTGGAGGCGGTTGTGAAGTTGTCCGACGAGATGCCGGTGGACCACCGGCTCGCCTATGTCTACCGTTTCGGCGCCGGCTTCACCGGCATGGTGCTGTTGGTGTTCGGCGCCCTGGGATTCGCCGACCAGCTGACGTTCTTCGACACCTCCGGCGAACGGGTCGCCGGGCTCAGCACCAATGGCGCGCTGAGTACGATCTCCGTCGTCGTCGGCGCGATTTTGATCGCCGGCGCCGTGATCGGCGGGAACCTGGCCTCGACCCTGAACATCATGGTCGGGGCCTCGTTCATCCTCAGCGGCTTCGTGAATCTCGGGCTGATCGGCAAGGACGCCAACATCCTCGCCTTCCGTATGCCCAACGTGATCTTCAGCTTCTGCGTCGGTCTGATGGTGCTCACCTTCGGCCTGTACGGGCGCGTCAGCGGCAACCTTCCGCACGACAATCCCTACTGGCGCTCCCGGCACCCCGAACAGGCGGCCCGCGAGGACACGTTGCGCGAAGCCATCACCTCCGGGCGGGCATCGGGCGCCGTCGCCGCGACCGCGGCACATACCCCGATGCCGGCGGCCGTACACGGTCCGGTCGCGACCACGAACAATCCCGGCGCCCGCCCGGGCAGCGAATAACCAAACCACACCCGCCGACCCCGGAGGACGTCGTGATCATCAAGAAGCTGTACGAGATGGGCCTGCGAAGCGAGCACGCGTACACCGCAGCGCTTGGTTCGATCGGCCTGACCTTCGCGTCGTGGCTGGTCAGCAACAAGGCCGAGGACGCGGAACGCGCCGACCGCTGGGGCATTTTCGTTGGCGAATGGGCGCCCACCTTCTTCGGCCTGGGCCTGGCACTCGCCCAGTACGAGCACCTTGCCGCGAGTGCGGACGCGCAGGACACCGACGTCCCCGGATTCGCCCGCTCGGGCTGAACCGCGCCGGACGGAGGCCGGATGGGGCCGAAACACGGGAATGGCCTCCTCACGACAGGTGCGTGTTCGGCGACTCCGGCCGGGGAGACGGTCGCGGTGGAACGCGCGTCGGGTCCGTTGCCGTAGCTGGTCCCGGTGTGGCGGGCGGCAGCCCCGGTCCGGGCGACCCCGCCGCACCTACGGGCAGCCCTGGTCACCGCTTCGAACATGCGGTCCGGGGCGCCCGCACACCGGGCGCAACCCCGCGACCGGGCCCTGACCGAGACGCTCCGACAGCCCACCGAACACACGCCCACGAGCGATCGTGGCAGACGAAGACGACGCCGCGTTTGCCGCCGACGGGATTGGCCCCTTCGTCTACCCCGGTCGTGGTGTGGCGGTTCAGGCGTGTGTGGGTACCGGGCCGGGGAGGTGGAAGCGGCGGCCGGTGTCGGGGTTGCCTTCCCACACGTATTGCTCGTGTTCGGTGAGAGTGATGCCGTGGTCCCAGCGGCTGATTCCGCCGTGCGCGGTCCAGGCGTCATGATGACCGAACCGAGGCGAAGGAGTGAACGGTTCGCGGCAATCCGGCCCGTGGGGCTGCCTGTTCGCCGTGGCCGTCGCCGCCGACGGCCGCTCGGCGACCCGATGGGTGCAGGGCCTGGCCCGGTTCATGCCCGCCCCGACACCACTCCGATACCGGAGTTCGACGCGATCCGCGTCCCCGATTTCGCCGGCGAGTGGTTCACCGAGCTGGTCGGGCGCGCGATCAACGGCGTTGGGCCGCCCGGCTACGCGGGAGTGCCGGGCTCCGCGGCTTGAGCCGGACCGGCGACCACCCGGTCGGCCAAGCCGTGGGTGTCACATGGCGCGTCGAGAGGCACGACGCTCGGGTGGACACCGCCGGACCATCATCCTGTTCCGCGTCCCCGACCGGCACCGCGGTGCCGGTCGGGGACGGGACGAGGCCGGGTATACGGATGTCGCGCCGATCCGTTCGGCGAGGTTCTTCAACAGGTCGACGGCATCCGCACCTGCGAGCCGGCCCGTGCCCGGACGACGCGTGGGTCGCACGGTTGACGGCCTGTCGGCGCCGTCGCGAAGCCTCGCCACGAGCCGGCGCGTGACCTCGTGGTCGAACTCCGTCGGCGTCTCGGCGCGCGCGAGGCGCTCAAAGGATCTGGATGGACTTCACGCGCGGGGGACGGTTGGGGAAGGTGATGTCGGTCCACCTGTTGATCCTCACCGAGTCGCCGTTGACGTCGTAGTAGATCAGGTCGTTGTTGCCGGTCGAGATCCGGTCGACCCACCATCCGCCGAAGTCGGTCCTGCCGGCGTTCGCGTAGCAGTCGACGCTTTCCCGGCCGTCGAGGTGGGACCAGAGTTTCAGGAAGTTCTCGCCGCCGACGCATTCGACGTGGTCGATGGCGAAGGCGGTGCCGGTCGGTCCGGCGACGGTGAACGACGCCGCCGCGGCGAGCGCCATGGCCAGGGAGCCGACGGCCTTCTTGACGTTCGAGATCACGGTTGTCCTCCATACGAAGCCCGGCACACACGGCCCGGCAGTGACGGTGACGTCGCGCCGGGACGGATCCGGCGCTCCGACGAGCCGTGGACCGGCCCGAGGACGATCTTCCTGCCGATCCGTGGCGGCGCGCTTCGTATCCCCGAAGGTCGACCCGATCGAGTGACAACGCCCGCTCGGCAAGGACGACACGGCTCGGGGCCACGATGGGACCCCTGCCCACACCGGTCCCGCTGCGGCATGTCCAGGAGCCGGCGCGGCGAACCCAAGGCGCGATCGCCGTGCCGGTGGTGGCGCTGTACTCGCCCGGCGTCAACGCCACCCGCGCGTTCGGCACCGGCGTGGTCGAGGGCATGGGCAGCCACGGGTACCTTGTGGTCACCATCGGCCACACCTACGACGCCGCGGTGGTGCAGTTCCCGGGCGGACGCCTCGCGGTGGGCCCACCTGCGGCGTCACCGACTTCGCCAGGGCGGTCCAAGTACGCGCGGCGGAAACCTCGTTCGTACGAGACTGCCCACTATCGGCGCGACCCGTGGTCGCAATGCCGGGGGCCGGACCGAGACCCCCTCGGTCCGGCCCCCGGCGCGAGGGCTCTACCCGCGCGTCGGGACCGGGGCGGCCTTCAACGCCGAATGACGCGCACGTCCTGCTCGGCCATCTCGCCCATGGCCCCGGCGAGGACCTGCATCGAGGCATGATGGTGCTTCGGCGCCATCGAGCCTCCGATCACCGCGTAGGCCACCCGGCGGGCCGTATCGTCGTGAGCCATGTGGGCTTCTCCTGTGGGGGGACCTGTCAGGAACCGGTGGCCAGGCAGAACGGATGCCCCTCCGGGTCGGTGAGGACGATCCACTGGTCCTTGCCGGGTTGGAACGCGGGCTTCGACGCTCCGAGGGCGAGGATCCGGTCGGTCGCCTCTTCCAGGTCGACGACCGTGAGGTCGAGGTGGGCGTGCTTGGCGTCGTGGGGCCAGTCGGGGGCCCGGTGGCCCTCGACGCGTACGAACGCCAGGCCGGGGTGGTCCCCGTTGGCCAGGGAGGCGAAGTCCTCCCCGCTGTGGGTGATTTCCCAACCGGTGACCCTGCTGTAGAACTCGGCGAGCCGAACCGGGTCACCACAATCGATGACTACGGTGCTGATCTGCGCAAGAACGGACATGATGGTGACTCCTAGAGTGTGGTGCGGCGTCGAGTACGACATTGCCGAGCTTGCCTGGCACGCCCGTTCCCGGTCTTGAAGATCCTTGCGCGGGACGACTGTCGGACCTGCGACGTAGCGTTCGACAGTGCTCACCACCACGGTCCTCGCCACTCGGCCCGACTTCCGCGTCACCACCGTCAGTTGCCGGGACGACCACACCCGCTGGTCACAGACGGAGGTGCGTGCGGACTACCGGGTGGTGCTCGTGCGGCGCGGCCGGTTCCGGAGGCAGGCGGCCGGCATCCCGGCCGAGGTCGACCCGACCGTGGCGTATCTCGGCGTACCGGGCGAGGAGGAACGATTCGCACACCCGGCCGAAGGAGGCGACGAGTGCACCTCGATCAGCCTGACGCCCACGCTGTGGCGGGCCCTGGCCGGTGAGGACGCCCGCCCGGCGCGGCAGAGCGTGTACGTGGACGCCCGCCTCGACCTGGCCCACCGCCGCGTCCTCGCCTCCGCCCACACCGGCGACGTGGACCACGCCGTGACGGAGGAACTTCTCGCACTGCTCGCCGCCACCGTCGGACAGGCCGTCGACGGAGCCGTCCCGCCCGGCGCGCGCCCCGGCCGGGACGAGGGGCCGCTCGTCGCCGCGGCCCGGCGGGCGATCGGCGAGGCCCACCCCGCTTCCGAAGGACTGCTGCCACTCGCGGAACTCCTCGGCGCCTCGCCCTACCGGCTGAGCCGCGCCTTCACCCGCGAACTGGGGGTGTCCCTGACCCGCTATCGCAACCGGGTCCGTGTCGGCCGCGCCCTCGACCGTCTGGACGCCGGTGAGGAAAGCCTCGCCACCCTCGCCGCCGACCTGGGCTTTTCCGACCAGGCCCACCTCTGCCGAACCATGCGCCAATATCTCGGCCACACCCCGACGGCACTCCGGCGGCTCCTCGCCACGGACACCCGGGCACCCGAGCACGCCGCACCATCACCGTGCTGATGTCCCTGGGGACCGCTGTGTGGATGCTCCCGGGCATGTGGCGCGGCCGGCAGATCCACCACACCGTCCGCGCCCCGCGTCCACCGCTACAACCAGGCGCGGTACACCGGTAGTACCTCGGCAGGGCGTGTTCGTGTCCGGTCGGATCGAGCGGGGGCGTGGGCTGCTAGGCTGCCGGCGATCGGCATTCGAGGCATCGAGGAGTTGCAGACGTGGCGGGCGAAGACGACATCTCCGGCTGAGATCCGGATGTGACGGCCTCCGGCCGGCGCCCCAGAGGCGCCGCCGACGTGGCCGCTTTCGTCGTACCCCGTTTCCCGCACCTGCCGGGCGGAGTTCAGGCTCCGCACTCCCGTCTCCGAGGTCGCTTGCGCGCCGGAGGCGCCATGCCCGGCGGGTCGACCACCGACGACATCGGACGGACGATCATGCCTCAGCCCGCTCTGCTCGCCCACGACCTCGTCCTCTCCCTGGGCGGCCGACGCGTCCTGGACGGCGTCTCCCTCACCGCCTCCCCGGGCCGGCGCATCGGCCTGATCGGGGAGAACGGCGTCGGCAAGTCCACCCTGCTGCGGGTGCTCGCAGGTGTGGACGAAGCCGACTCGGGGACCGTCACCCGCCCCGGCGATCTCGGCTACCTCCGGCAGGAGATGCCCTTCGACGCAGACTCCACCCCGGCCGCGGTGCTGGACGAGGCGCTGCGCGAAGCCCGCGAGGACCTCACCGAACTGGACCGACTGGGCGAGGAGTTGGCCCGCGTCGCGGAGGACGATGCGAGCAGGCACACTCTCCTGGACGCCTACGGGAAGCGGCTGGAGCAGGCTCGCGATCGGGAGTCCTGGGACGCCGACCGCCGCGCCGCACTGATGTTGGCGGGCCTGGGCCTGGGCGCCCTCACGCCCGACCGCAGGCTCGGCTCGCTCTCCGGCGGGCAGCGCGCCCGATTGGCTCTGGCCGCGCTGCTCGTACGGCGGCCATCCGCACTGCTGTTGGACGAGCCGACCAACCATCTCGACGACGATGCCGCGGCCTTCCTCGAGGGGCAGGTTCGCGGCCTGTCCGGGACCGTGGTGATCGCCACCCACGACCGGGCGTTCCTGGACGCCGTCTGTACCGACCTGATCGACCTCGACCCCGCGTTGGACGGCCCCGTCCGCTACGGAGGCAACTACCGCGCCTATCTGGCCGAGAAGCACGCCGAACGGGCGCGCTGGGAGCGGCGCTACGCCGAGGAGCAGGAGGAGTTGGCGGACCTGCGCCGGTCGGCGGGCGTGACCGCGCACCGCGTGGCACCGGACCGCGGGCCCACCGACAACGAGAAAATGGGCTACGGTCGCCGCGCGGGTCGGGTGCAGAATCAAATCTCCCGGCGGGTGCGCAACGCCACCCGGCGGCTGGCGGAACTGGAGCGCGACCGGGTCGCCGAGCCGCCGCGCCCCCTGCGCTTCGCCGCCCACCTCGCGGCGCCGGCGACGCAGAGCCCGCGGCCGCTGGTGTCCCTGCGGCGGGCGGGGGTGCCTGGCCGGCTCGCCCCGATCGACCTGGAGGTGTCGGCGACCGACCGACTGCTGATCACCGGCGGCAACGGGGTCGGCAAGTCCACGCTGCTCGCCGTGCTCGCCGGACGCCTCACGGCCGTGGGCGAGGTGCGCGAGCGTCCCGGGTTGACGGTGGGACTGCTCACCCAGGACACCGATTTCGAACGACCCGAACGCACCGTCCGCGACACTTACGAGCTGTCGCTGGGCGCGGCGCGGGCCGAGCGGGTGCCGCTGGACACACTCGGTCTGATGCACGCCTCGGACCTGGGCAAACCGGTCGGCGAGTTGTCGGTGGGGCAACGGCGCCGGCTCGCCCTTGCCCTCCTGGTGGCCCGCCCGCCCCAACTGCTGTTGCTCGACGAGCCCACCAACCATCTCTCCCCCCGTCTGTGCGACGAACTGGAGGCCGCCCTGGGCAGTGGGCCGGGGGCGATCGTGGTGGCCTGCCACGACCGTTGGCTCCGTCGGCGCTGGCGGGGGCGCGAGGTCCGGCTCGAACCGGGGTGCGAACCGCCTCCGGAGGCGGTGCCCACCCGGCAGCCTCGAAGCTGACCCGTACACGCCGCACGGGCGCCGTTCGGCCGCGCGCGCCGCGTCTCGCGCACCCGCGGGGGGCGGAGACGAGGCCCGCTCGTCGACACGGTCGTGTTCACCGACGGGGAGCCGCGGTTCCTCTCCTCGCTCGCGCCCGAGCTCCAGGTGGCGAACCGGTGAGCGCGGCAGCCGAGACCCCCGAGTCCGCATCCACTGCCCGCCCCGTGCCGCCGTGCCGCGAACGACGCGGCGACATCGGTCGTGGCGGCAGGCTGCTGATGCGGGAATGGGGTCCCGGCGGATGGCAGGGGCCGAACCGTGCCGGCGTACGGGTGGTGGCCTTCGACCGCCCGGGGTGCGCCCGCTCCGACCGCCGCCGGCTCTCGTTCAGCCGACCGGTCGGCCGTCCTCGCTCAAGGCGACCACGAACCAGTCGGCGGGAAGCGCGACGGGGCTGAGGTCCGGATGGCGCTCGCTCATCACGAGGTCGGTCCGGCCCCGGTCGAGGATCTCCAGTCCGGCGCCGTGCAGTAGGTCGGGCAATTCCCCCGGCGCGACCTCGGCCGGGCGCAGGTTGTGCTTGCGGACCTGGCGCAGCTTCTCCGGTGGCCCACCGGGCCGTTCGGCGACCTGCCGGAGCACCTCCTTCGCGGCGGCGGTCGGCTCGATCACGAAGCCCCGTCCGCGCCTACCGAGCAGCACGGCGACGGCGGCGGCGACGGGTGCCCGGTCGGCCGGATCGCTCTGGTGGAGCACGGCCCGCAGGTAGACGTTCGCCTCGCCGAGCCGGTCGCCGAGCCCCCGCACCCCTGCCAGGTCGGTGAGATCCAGTTGTTCGAACTCGGCCACCGCGTCGCCGTCCGCGCGTCGGGCGTGTGCCACGGCCGAGGGGGACAGGTCCACGCCCACCGCGCGAGGGAACCGCCCGGCCAGGTACCGGGTTTGGGTGCCGTTGCCGCAGCCGAGGTCGACGATCGGCAGCGTCGGATCGACGTGGGCCGCGAGCAACTCGGTGTGCGGAGCCGCCGTCAGCGCCGCGTCCGCGTCCCAGAACGCCGCACCCGGCTCGCCCGTGTTCTCGGCCCAGAACCCCTCCCACGCGCGCATGTAGCGTTCCGAAGTGCCCATCGGCAGGTCTCTCCCGTGTTCGTGGCAGTGCGTACAGCCTCCGTACCGGCACGCGCACCGACCCAAACCACACGACCGGATCCTTCACACCACGTTCGACAGGTGCCGGACGAGAATGCCCGTTCGGGTGCCGAGCCGCCGGGGTGCGGGCTGTCGGGGCCTGCCGCCCGCAGACGCAGGATGTCGACCGACGCGTGGTCGTGGTGCGGCTTGACCACGACGTCCTGTCACGACGAGGGGCAGGCGTCCACGTCCTCGGGGGTGCGTGCCACCCGGTGGGAGGGACCGGCGGTGCGGCCATGGCCAGTGCGGCGACCCGGCGAATTCGTCGGCGAGGTGTCCCGGGGCATGACGGGTGAGCACGCGCGAGTACACCACCGCGAGCCGGGGCGGATGGACGGTGACGTCCACGACACGTGCACGCCGTGGTCCTCCCGCCCGCGGAGCACGGGTCGGAACACGGGGATTGCGTGCGCGAGCTGGTACGCGCCGGGCCGCACACGGACGCTAGCGTGTGCGTGCATGGCCGACATTTTCGAGCTCGTGCTCGCCGTGGACCTGCGCGATGAACTGTCCGAGGACGAACTCACCGAATTGCGATGGCACTTGGGGCTCGGTCCGAAGCCGGAGATGCTGCACATCGTGACCGGGTTTCCGTTCGTGTACGAGGGCGATGACGGCGCGCCTGTCGTCGAGGACCGGCCCGAACCTTTGCTGAGCCGTCACGGTGAGGCGGACAAGGCAGGCGGTGCGCTGGTGTCGGTTCTGCTTCGGCGGCGGGACGGAAGGTGGGCCCTGACCAGTCGGCAGGAGATCCACCCGGACGAGTTCGATCTCCTGGGCGAGTTGCTCGGTTGGCTGGCGGCAAGGGCCGGTGATCGTCATCTCCGCTTCGACGGCGGTGTCGATCTGGGGTGGACCCGGTTCCATGAATCGCGGCAGGCCGAGCCGCTGGTGGTGCGTGACGGCGCAGTCGTCTGGCCGTAGGGGCCGGCGCGAGCGGAGGCACGCGGCGATCTCGCCGATCGACGCGGTCGGGGCATGCACCGTCGGGAGATCCGTGGACGTGCGGCAGGGCGGCGGCGAGTGGTAGTGCCGGCCGGCAGGTCGAGGGGCCGAGGCCGTTGGGACCGGTCGAACGGTCTTGATCATCCCCCCGTTCGTCGCGGCGGGTCGGGGGTCGGATCGTCGACGAAGGCGACGTCGATCAGGTGCGGTTCGGGGGATTCGACGGCCGAGGTCAGCGCGGCGCGCAGTTCACGCGTGGTGTGGACCCGGGTGGCGGTGACGCCGTATCCGCGTGCGATGGCGATCGGGTCGAGACCGGGCAGGCGCAGGCCGGGTACCGGACCCGCACCCACCCGGGTCTCCACGTCGTGGAGGATGGCGTATTGCCCGTTGTTCAGGACCACGACGGTGACCGGAGCCCTGTGATGGACCGCGCTCCACAGGGCCTGGACGGTGTACTGGATGGCACCGTCACCCAGGATCGCGATCACCGGTCGCCGAGGCTGGGCCAGTTGCACCCCGACCGCTCCGGCCATGCCGAAGCCCAGGCCACCGGCTCCCGCGAGGTGGTATCCGCCGGGGCGCTCCACGGGCACGCGGGCCCAGAAGTGCTCCTGTTGGCGATACGCCTCGTTGACGATGACGCTCTCCGGGGGCACGACCTCGGCCAGGGTCGTGAACACCTCGTCGGCGGTGAGGAGTCGCGGGGCCGCGTCGGTGTACGCCGGTGGAAGGACACGGCGGCCGGGAGCGGCGCGGGCGGTGGCCGGCAGCGCGGAGGCCAGGAGTTCGGCCGCGGCGGCGGGTGCGCCGAGATAGCAGTCGCCGACGACGGCGGTGGCCGCGTCCTGGGGATCGGCGGTGACCGAGACCAGTTCGGTCCCGGCGGGCAGGTGCGGAGCCGGGGCGTCGGCGAAGTAGCGGAACACCCGGCAGCCCAGCGCCACGACCAGGTCGTGTCCGGTGAACAGGGCGGCGGTGGAAGGCGCGTCGGGGCCCAGCGTGCCGCGGAACGCGGGGTGGCCGGTGGGGAAGCCGCAGCGGTCGGGCAGCCAGTCGATCCACACCGGGGCGCCGAGCCGCTCCGCGAGCGCGGTTGTGTGGCGATAGCCCTCCTCCGTGTCCAGCGCGGGGCCCACGACCAGTGCCGGGTTGCGCGCCGCGCGCACCCGATCGAGGAGCCGCGCGAACGCCGAGGGATTCAGGACGCTGTCGGCGAAGACGTGCCGCGGCAGGGTGTACCGGATATCGAGCGGATCGCACTCCCGGTGCCAGTCGTCCATGGGTACCGAAACACACACCGGGCCCGCGGGCGACAGTCGGGCCAGGTGGATGGCCTGACTCAGGACCGCGGGCACCCGGGCGGCGCGGACCGGCTCGGCGGCGAACTTGACCGTGCCCAGCGGCAGGACGTGGGGGTGTTCGTTGGTCAGAACCGCGCGCGAGTGTACGAGCGCGCGTGTCTGTTGACCCACCAGGGCGACGACGGGGCTGTGCGCGTGCTGGGCGTTGACGAGCGCGCCCATCGCGTTGCCCAGGCCCACCGTGCTGTGCAGACTCACCAGCGTGGGCCGACCGGTGGCTCGCGCGTGACCGTCGGCCATCGAAGCGGCGACGACCTCGTTCAGGCCCAGGATGTAGGAGAAATCCGAAGGCAGGTCGGCGAGGAACGGGATCTCGGTACTTCCGGGGTTGCCGAACAATGTGTTCATCCCATGCAGGCGTAACGCGTCGAGCACGGCGTCGCGGACGGTGGGCATAACGGGGGTTCTCCTTCGCACGGTGGGTGAGGTGCCGTTGGGCGGCGCCGCGCCGGGGCCGGCGATCCGCGATCGGGCGGGGAGGCCGTGCCGCCGGACGCCGCCCCGCGCCCGGCGGCACGATGGTGAGGGCGATGTTCCCCCTGCGCTAGCCGCCGTGGTTCACGAAGCCCCAGTAGTCCGAGACGATCGACTCCAGTTGCCGGCTCGAGGCGAGCATCCGTGCCGGATCCTCACCATGTGCCAGGCTGTGGGAGATCACCTTGACGGTGTTGTCGACGAACTCCGCGGACGGTTCGCTTCCCCACGACTCCAAGTACTCGATGAGCGGCTTCGGCACATTGTTCGCCTCGCGCGCCGCGGACGCGATCCGATCGAACAGGGCGCACCACACGACGAGATCGCTGTGGAGGTAGAGCGCCACCGCTCCGGGCGTGCCGAGCAGGCCCGGTGCGACCAGGCTGCTCACGGCGCGCCCCAGGCGCCCTTCGCCCGCGAGGGTCAGGTCCTGCGGTCCCAGATCCACCGATCGGGCCGCCTCGTTCAGCAGTTTGCGTGCCTCGGTCACCGTGCGGATGGTGAGGGAGAACAGGTCGAGGGACGTCTCGTCGTGGTGTCGGGCGACCAGCAGTCCATAGGTGACCAGTTCGGACTCCTGGCAGTTGAACTCCGCGATGACCAGTCGGCGCAGCAGGTCCCGGTCGGCATCCCGGGCGCGTACGCGCGTCACGGTCTCGTTGTCGGCGATGCAGCGCTCCACGTCGGGTCGCATACTCGCGATCAGTTCCTGGGCTTTCACGATGTTCCTTTCTCGGTGTCGTGGGACAGGGCCGTCGAGACCTCTCGGATACGGGTCCGTGTGTCGCCCGGGTCACGTCCCGGCTTCGATCGCCGGGGGCAGCGCCTGCGTGCCCTCGCGCCGTGTTCGACGCCGCCGCACGACCGGGCGGGGGAGGGTTCGTACGCGTCTCGGCCCGAAGGGGATCGGTGGCCGCGTTGCCCGCCGCGACAGCGATGCGTCGTCCCACCGTCGTGGGACGGCCGGGCCGTGCGGCTCCCGATCGCACTCGCCCGGGACCATTCGTGTCCCGCTGTCGAAGATCTCGAAATCGAACGAGCCCGCCGGTCGGATGTGTGGGGATTCACGAGCCGATGGAAACGTTCGCCGGATCGCTACCCGACTCGACCCGAGCCAATCGGATCGAGAGGTCCGGATCGAAATAAATTCCTTCGCGTGGTGAATGGACATCCCGTCGACCATTCCGCTTTTCCCGGAAGGCATCGCGACGGCTCGCCCGGTGCGACGCCTTCGGCGATCACGACGCGTGCCCGGGACGGTGAGGGTGTGGGTGCGGACGCCGCCGCCGCGGCGCGGCCGCCGTGTTGTGCCCGGACTTGACCCGGGTTTGATCAGGCCTGGTCGGATCCATTTCCTCGATCCCCGTCGGTTCGTACGGGGCGAAGAATCCGATTGATCGATTACCGCCCGCTCGCAACCCGAGAGAAAGTAGAGGCGAGAAATAACCCGCGTTGTCGACGGGAGGCGCGATCTTCATCGTTTTCAGCCATTGTCGGAAAAGAAGCATCGCCCGCGGGCGCCACCGCGCCGGCGCTACGACCCACCGCGGCGGCGTCGACCTGCCGCTGTCGCGCCCCGCCATCTCGGACCGATTCGGTCTCACCGATGTGGCGTACTCCAGCGACGTGCTCCAGGGCGTCGCCTACCTCCGGGCCGCTTGAGGCCGATAGGCGACGCCCCGGGCCGACGCGCGCGGCACGGTCGGCTTCGCCGGTCGCGCCCGCGGGGATGGGTGGGTGTTCAGGCGTACAAGCGTACGGAGTTGGTCTTGGTGAGGCTGGTCCACAGGCCGGAGTTGCAGTTGTTGACGTCGAGGTTCCAGTCGACCTTGCCGGTGCCGTCGCGACCGGTATACCCCTTGACTCCCGCGCCGCCGGTCTGGCAGTTCAACACGGTGTAGTCGCCGACGAGGCCGGCCACGTTGTAGGTGCCGTAGCGGTAGAAGTCGTACACCTTGGGGTGATTGGGGGTGTCGTCCCAGATGTCGCCCTTGTAGATGCAGACGTGGCCCGGGTCACAGATGCCGGCTCGGATCGCGGGGGCGACCGACGGCGCGGCGGCTGCGGCGGGCGACGCCCACGTTCCCGCAGCGGTCGACACGGCCAGTGCGAGGCCGGCGAGCAGTACGGCCGGCAGGCGATGTCCCGGCACGTGTCGACCGGGGTGGGGTCGAATCGGGTCGACGTTCATATGCGATTCCACTGCCTCATCCCTCCGAAGGCGGCCCGTCCGCTACGGTGCGGGCTCTTCGGGAACTGTGGTTCCGGAGCGCGGCTTTGCGCCATCCGCCGATCGAGTGCTGTGCGGATCCGGAGGCCGGGCGAGGAGCGGTGTGTGGGTGGTGGATCGTCCTGGGCGCATGGTGCGATTTCGACCGAGGGCTCGGTGTCGGGCCACGCCCGAATTCACTCCAACGGGGGAATCGGGGCGATTCCGGCGCGGCTGCGGGAGCGTGGCGCGATGGTGGATGGGAAGACGACGTCCGCCTCCGTGCTCGGATGCGGTTCGGCGCGGCTCGGATTCGGTTGCCTCTTCTCCGGTTCCGGTTCCGGTTCGGCGTCGGTGGCTCGGGGCCGTCGTCCTCGTCATTCGCGGTCACGGCTCGTCTCAGGGGGACTCATGGTCGGCGCTGCGCGTCGGGACGTCCACGCGGAGGGTGTGGGAGGAGGCGTCGGGCTGACCGCCCTGATGGTCGCCGCGGCGCGGGCGATCGAGACCCGACGCCGCGACAGCCTGGCGCGGGACGTCTACGCGGAGCACTTCGTGCGGGCCGCCCCGACGTCCGCCGGATGGCCGGTGCGCATGGAGCAGGTCCCAGATGGGGACGAGAACCCCCTGTGGGGGCGCTTCGCACGCTACTTCGGTCTGCGGACGCGGGTCCTGGACGACTTCCTCCTTCGGTCGGTGCGTGCCGGAGCGCGCCAGGTGGTGCTGCTCGGGGCGGGGTTGGATGCTCGGGCGTTTCGCCTCGAATGGCCGTCCGACTGTGTGATCTTCGAGGTCGACCGGGAGGGCGTACTGGCGTTCAAGCACGACGTGCTCGACGGTTTGTCCGCCGTGCCGAAGTCGGCCCGTGTACCGATCCCGATCGATCTGCGCGGTGACTGGGTCGGTGCGTTGACCGATGCCGGGTTCCGGCCGGGCGCTCCCAGCGTCTGGCTGGCCGAAGGGCTGTTGTTCTACCTGCCCCGCCCCGCCGAGACGTATCTCATCGACACGGTGGATCGATTGAGTACCGGAGGCAGCGCATTCGCGTTCGAGGTCAAGCTGGAGAAGGATCTGTGGGAGTACCGGGACAGTCCGATCTACACCTCGACGAAGCATCAGATCGGCATCGACCTGCTCGCGCTGTTCGCCCACGGCGCGCGACCCGATTCCGCGGGCGAGTTGGCCGGCAAGGGCTGGTCCACCACGATCCACACCCCGTTCGACTTCACCCGTCGGCACGGGCGCGGTCCGTTGCCCGAACACAACGACGCGCTGGCGGGCAATCGCTGGGTGTTCGCGAGCAAGCCCGCACGATGAGCGGTTCGTTCGTCCTCGCCCGACCGTGGGTCGATCCCCGCTCGCCCGCGCCCTACGGGATCAGGACGGGTTTCACCACCAGGCCCGCGTCGCAGTCCCGTTCGGCGTCGTTGATGTCGGCGAGCGGGTAGGTGCGGATCAGCTGGTCGAAGGGGAACAGTCCGGCCCGCCACAGCGCCGTCAGGCGAGGAATCAGCAGTGCGGGGACCGCGTCGCCCTCGCAGATGTGGACGATCCCTCGGCCACGGTCGAGTGATCCCGGCGCGAGCGACAACGCGGTGTGCAGGCGGGCCACCAAGCCGAGCCGGCCGGTGGGGCGCAGTGCCTCCAACGCGTCGTTGATCAAACGCGCGGAGCCCGTGGTGTCCAGCGCGTAGCGGGCGCCGCCGTCGGTCAGTCGTCGGATGCGATCGGCCAGTCCGGTTGTCGCGGCGGGCAACGCGATCGCGCCGAACCGCTCGGCCAGTCCCAGCCGTTCGCGACGACGATCGACCGCCACGACCAACGCTCCGGCGGCGACGGCCGCCATGGTCGCGGCCAGGCCCACCGCTCCCGCGCCGAAGACCGCGAGGGTGTCGCCGGGGCCGATCCCGAACGAGTTCAGCACCGCGCCGGCGCCGGTGAGGAATCCGCAGCCGAGCGGTCCGAGCAGTTCGATGGGCAGGGTCTGGTCGACCCCGACCGCGTTTCGGGCCGAGACCATCGCGTAGGCGGCGAACGCGGACTGGCCGAACCATCGCGGCGCCAACCGCTCCCCGGCCGCGTCGGTGAAGCGGGCCGCGTGGTGTGATCGGCCGCCGTAGAGGTTGAGTGAGGCGAAGGAGTCGCAGTAGGCCGGGGACGCGCCCAGGCAACTCCGGCAGTGCCCGCAGGAGTCGAAGCTCAGCACGACATGGTCGCCGACCTGCGTTCCGGTATCCGGGCCGCCCGTCTCCAGCACGACTCCCGCCCCTTCGTGGCCGAGCACGGCCGGGAGCGGTGAACGGCCGGCGGAGTGCCGCACCGCGAGATCGGTCCGGCACATTCCGCAGCCCGCGATCTCGACCAGCACCTCACCGGGTCCCGGACCGCCGTCCAGATTCACCGTCTCGACGACGAACCGGCCGTCGTAGGAGCGCAGTACCGCGGCGTCGAATCTCACGGCCGCTCCCTCGACGGCGGATCCGCGTCCGGTCGGCGCCCGTCCGGCTCCCGGTCCCGTAATTGCTCGGTCGCCGGCTCCGCGCCCGACTCGGGGCGGTGCACCACGAACGGTCCGAGGTTCCCGTACAGCCTCCACGGACGGCCGAGCCGCAGACCGCCCGCCGCCGCTCGCGCGCCATTGGCCGGCGCCCGCGCGGTGTACCGCTCGACCCGCGCTGGCTCGCGAAACGCGGCCCGGAACAGCCGATCCGCGATGCCGTCCACATCCACGTCGTCGAGCAGCACGACGGCGTCGTTGCCGCCCGACAACAGGGTCACGCGCGCCAACGACGCGCCCGCACCGCGTGCGACGGCCCGTCCGGTGGGAACCGAACCGGTGAACGTCACGTGTCGGATTCCCGCGTGGGACGCGAGGCACGCGCCGAGCGGCTCGCGGCCCGTGACCACCGTCGGGACGTGCTCGGGCAGAACGGACGGGACGACCGACCCCAGCGGCTGCGTCGATACCTCGATCGTCACGACGGCGCTCAGCCCGTACCGGTGGTGTGCGCCCGGGCATGCCGATCCATCTCCGCGCGGAAGTCGGCCACCAATCGCGCCTCGATCCGCCCCCTGTCGCGGTCACCGCCCGCACAGACCGCCCCGCGCACGCCCACGATGTCCGTATGCATGGCGGTGAGTTCGCGGAGGTCGCGGACCTTGATGCTGCCCGCGAGGGCGGCGAGCAGATCGGCCTGGTGGGCCAACCGGACGAACTCCGCACAGGCGTCGGGGGAGACGTGGTCGAACAGCCGTGTCCCGTCCTTGATCGCGGTGTCGAGCATGGCCGCGTCGGAGCCGGAGCGATGCGCGATGTCGGGGATCGCGAGCGGATTCACGCACCCGATCCGATGGGCGTCGGCATAGCCGGAGGCGACGACCAACGCATCCGGGCGGTAGTCCTTCACCGCCCGAACGACCCCTCGCATGACCTCGACGGCCTGTTCGGGCGTCGTACATCCGTACAGACCGACCTTGATGTAGCCGGCCCCCGAGACGACCGCGCCCAACGCGGCCTGGGCCACGGTCCCCGGTTTGTACGGGACGTCGCCCACCGTGGCGGAAACCGGCTTGTCCGCCGGGACCACTTCGCGGATCTCCCGAATCACCCAGGGGTAGTTCGCGCCGAGCGATCCCTCGTCGGGCTTCTTGACGTCGACGATGTCCAGATGTGCCGCCGCCTTCGCGCAATCCAGGGCTTCCTCGACACTGTCGGGAGAGATGAGAAGCAACAACGCGGACTCCTTCCGCCCCGCATGCTCGTCACGAGCCGATGCGGAGTCGCCTGGGCCACCTGTGGTTCGCTCATCATCACGACGACTCGACGACTCCGGTAGGGCGTACGAAGCGCACACAGATCACCACACGGGTGCGCGCCCCCGCACGCGCCGCCCACGCGGGCGCGAGCAAATCCCGAACGAACGACCGCCGTTGTGACCGCGGGCCACCCGCCGGCCGGCGGACGCGCCCCCACCGGCCGGAGCGTCGAATCGATCGTCGAAGTGCAACGGGAACCGGCAACTCCTGTTCGTCGACGCCTACGTCGCGGACACCGGCGCGTCCCGCCGACGTCGACATACGCGGACGCGGGGGGGGGGGCGCGGCCCCCCCGCCCCGCGCGCGGGGCCCCCGGAAAAAAGTAGGGGCCCAGGAAACCCCCCCGGGG